>CACYWG010000001.1 GCA_902778115.1 Oscillospiraceae bacterium
CGCTTTTGATGTGGAGGACCGCATGGATCTCATCGACCAGCCGCTGCTGATGATCTGCGGCGAGAAGGCCGACACGCTGTACATGAGCGCCGACGCCTTTGTCAAGGCGGTCAACACGAAGGACAAGGAGCTCTACACCATCCCCGGCGCCAGCCATATCCGCACCTACTGGGTGGAGGAATATGTGCAGAACGCGGTAGACAAGCTCGCGGCTTTCTTCGGCACGAGATTATAAAAAACGAATCCTCCGCCGATATAGCGGAGGATTCCGGTTATTCAGATAATCTCTTGAACAGCGGGGCAAAGCGCTTCCTGTCGCCCGACTTACAGGCCAGATAGTATCGAACATGGGTCTCATCATCCAGAAGCGGGATCACCACGCGGCTGTCGTCATGCGGGATGTTGGGGTTTTGCAGGAAGTGGCTGGAGGTAAACACCGGCAGGTTGGAGGCCTGAACCAGGAACTGCGGATTCGGGATCTTCTCCAGGCACAGCTCATACCAAAAACCGATCTGGGAAAACAGCAGGATGTTCATATTGGCCAGCTCCTTGAGCCAGATGCCGTCCCGCCCTGCCATCGGGTGAGCCTTCGGCAGCGTGATATACAGCTGTTCCTCGCCGCAGGGCGCCCAGTACAGAGCCTCATCTGTTGGCTCCTCATGCAGTACGATCAGCTGATAGGTGCCGTCCCGCAGCCCCTCCAGCAGCGGCGCGTCAGGCCGGAGCTCCTGGGAGACTGTCATTCCCTCATAGAGTGAAGTCACCTGCGGCACGATCTGCTCCAGGGGCACGGGAGCGCAGGCCCCTATGCTGATGGTATGGCTGGCCCGGTCAAAGGCACGCACCCGCTCGGCAATCTCCCGATCCTGCTCCAGTACCCGCCGGGCGTACTCGGCGGCAAGTTTTCCGTTCTCGTTCAGCGAGAGCTTGTTCTTCCCGCGCTCAAAGAGTTGGACGCCGATCACGTCCTCCAGCTTCTTCATGGAGCGGGTCAGGGCTGGTTGGCTCAGGTGCAGTTCCTCCGCCGCGGCGGACAGTGTTCCGCAGCGGGCGAAGGCCTCCAACTGCTCCAGAAGATAGATTTCGATCATGTTCATCACTCCGGTATGCGTTTTGTTGATATCTATTATACAGGGCTGCCGCATACCAAACAAGCATTTTCTTTTTACAAGGACTGATATTACTTGAAAAACGCCATTATTATGTTTAGTTTACTTACCATGTTAAGCCTCTCCGCCTGCGCAGGCGGTATCAGCCGTGCGCATGCCGAGACGACAGCACAGGCTCTCAACTCTGTGCAAAACCAGACGGCGATTCCCCAAACCGGCTATACCACCGCCGTTCCCGCGGCCTATCAAGCGGCGTCCGCACAGCCCGGAACCGTCACGCGGCTGGATTATGAATCCCGGGACTATGTCCGCGACAGCGCCCCCATCATCAAGACGGCGTATGTGTACACGCCTTACGGCTACGACGAAAACGACACGGATACGCGCTACAACATCCTCTACCTGATGCACGGCTGGGGCGGCCATGCCGGGGAATACTTCGAATTTACCGAGACAAAAAACGTCTTTGACAACCTGATCGCAAACGGCGATATCCCGCCCATCATCATCGTTTCGGCCAGCTTCTACAACGCCAACAGCAATACGGATTTCTCCAGCTCTATCGAAGAGTTTCGCGCCTTCCATCTGGATTTTGAAAACCACCTGATGCCCGCTGTGGAGGGGCAGTACCACACCTGGGCCGCTTCAACCTCCGACGAGGATCTGAAAGCGTCCCGTGACCACCGGGCCTTTGGTGGCTTCTCTCTCGGCTCCGTCACCACCTGGCTGGAATTCTGCCACGACACGGATTACATCCGCTACTTCCTGCCCATGAGCGGCTCCAGCTGGTATTATGGGACATATGGGGATTTCCAGATCGAGAAGAACGTGGACTTCATCGAGCAACTGGTCATGGACAACAACCTGGACGAGCGCGGCTACTTCATCTACCACGCGGTGGGCACCAACGACGCGGTCAAAAGCCAGAGCATCATGATGGCGGACGAGATGCTCACAAGGGAGATCTTCACACCGGAGCACTATGTTTTCTATCTGAACGACGGCGGCTACCACGATTTTGACGCCGTGCAGGAATACCTGTACAACGCCCTGCCGCTGTTCTTCCGGGAGGAAGGGGGCGAAAGCACGGATTACACCACGGCAAGCAAGATCAGCGAGGTCATGAACGACCCCGCCTTTGGGGACTATGGCCGCCTGCTGTTTCCCGTGGAGGACTACTATTACAGCGGAGACACCCTGGGGAATCTCCGCCTGACCTGGTATAACGGCATCGATCCAGACACCACCGTGGAGATCGTGAACACGCTCAAGCATCGCGTCGGATCCGGCGAGACGGTCTTTTATGACATCTACACCGAATCGATCCAGACACCACCGTGGAGATCGTGAACACGCTCAAGCATCGCGTCGGATCCGGCGAGACGGTCTTTTATGACATCTACACCGACGCGGAAAAGGCCGCCGATCCCGACAAGGCGGACACCGGCCTGTTCTTCTTCCGTGGTGAACCTGGGGCGAAGGTGGCCATCTGCAACGCGGGAGGCGGCTTTGCCTATGTGGGCGCCATGCACGACAGCTTTCCCCACGCGCTGGAGCTGAGCAAGAAAGGCTACAACGCCTTTGCGCTGATCTACCGCCCCGGGGCGCAGACCGCCTGCGAGGATCTGGCGCGGGCCATCGCCTTTCTCCATGAGCACGCGGACGAGCTGGGAATCGACATGACGGATTACTCCCTCTGGGGCGGCAGCGCGGGCGCGCGCATGGCGGCCTGGCTGGGCTCCTACGGGACGGAGGCCTTCAGGGAGGCGGCTTATCCACGGCCCGCGGCGGTCATCGTCAACTATACCGGGCTCTCCGAGGTGACCGGATCAGAACCGCCCACCTACAGCGCGGTGGGTACCTCGGATGGGATCGCAAGCTGCAGGACCATGCAGCGGCGCATCGAGGCCATCCGGGCAAACGGCACGGATGCGGAGATCGAAGTTTTCGACGGTCTGCCCCACGGCTTCGGTCTGGGCACCGGCACAGCAGCCGAAGGCTGGCTCGACAACGCGGTCGATTTCTGGGAACGAAATATGAGTTGAAAAGGAGAATCAAATGATGAGTATTCTGTTTTTGAATGGCAGCCCCGATCCGAACGGCACCACGGCCAGTCTGGCCGCGACACTGCTGGCGGGCAGGGACTATGAGATCATCCGGCTTCCGGAGCACCGGATCTACCCCTACGGCTCCACGCTGGAGGGCGATGAGTTTGACTGGGTACTGGACAGGATGAAGGCCGCCGATACCATTGTGATCGGCTCACCGGTCTACTGGCACAACCTCTGCGGCGCAGTACGAAATCTCCTGGATCGCTTCTATGGTAGAGTCTCCCAGGGTGAGCTTGCCGGGCGGAAGCTGGCCTTCCTCTATCAGGGCGAAGCCCCGGAGAAGTGGATGCTGGACGCGGGCGAGTACACCATCAGCCGCTTTGCCCGGCTCTACGGCCTGGACTACCTCGGCATGGCCGAGACGCAGAAGGACGCGAAAGTGCTGGCTAAAAAACTGTGAGGGAAACACAGTGACGATCTGCTATTTTACCGCCACGGGCAACAGCCTCTATGTGGCTAGGCGTTTGGGCGGCGAGCTCAAATCCATCCCGCAGCTCATGCGGGAGACATCGATCCAAATCCAAGATGACGCGGTGGGCATCGTCTGCCCTGTCTACTGCGGCGAGATGCCGAAAATGGTGTGCGCGTTTCTGGAGAAGTCGAAGATCGAGACGGAGTATTTCTTCTTCGTCTACACCTACGGCATGGCGGACACCGTGGCCCGCCCCAACGCGGAGCTGGCCGCGAGAAAGGCGGGCCTGAAGCTGGGCTACTCCGCATCGATCCGCATGGTGGACAACTATCTGCCCGGTTTTGAAATGCAAAATCAGATCGAGACCGCGGGCGAAAAGAAGATCGAGGAGCAGATCGAACAGGTCTGCCGGGAGATTGCGGAGCGGCGCGAAAACACCGTGAAGCTCACGTCGGCCAAGCGCGCGGAGATGGCGCTTGTGCACAACACCATGGGCAGGGCGATCCTGAAGAGCAGCGCCGCGCAGGACTATATTGTCAGCGATGACTGTATCCGCTGCGGGATCTGCGCCAAGGTCTGTCCGGCCAACAACATCATCGTCACCGACCGGGTGCGGTTTTCGGATTACTGCGAGGTCTGCTACGCCTGCGTTCATAACTGCCCGAAGAATGCAATCCATTTGAAAAATGAGCGGAGCGCCGCGCGTTTTCGCAACGAGCATGTGGAGTTGAAGGATATTCTTTCCGCGAATGAATAATACCAATCTCCCATTGGGCCTTCGGCATAAAGCCTTTGTACTTTGGGAATCTGACATGAAAACGAAACGTATGATCCTGGATGCCGCGATGCTGCTCCTGCTGCCGCTGCTGATGGCCTACTCTCTGATTGGAGAGGCCTTCCACGAGGTGGCGGGCACGCTGATGCTGACGCTGTTTCTCCTCCATCACTGGCTCAACCGGAGCTGGTGGAGAGCACTGTTCAAGGGGCGGTATTCGCTGCAGCGCATTTTTCAGACAACGCTGAACCTTCTTTTGCTGCTTTTCATGATCGTCCAGCCTCTGTGCGGCATCCTCATGAGCAAGTATCTGTACACTTTTCTGCCGACAGCCGGGATGGCGTCGGTTGCTCGCGCGATCCATCTGCCGCTGGCCTACTGGGGCTTCGTACTGATGAGCCTGCACGCGGGCACCCATCTGGGGAGCATGCTGCCCAAAAGGAAAAAACGCCGGACAGCGCTTGTGATCCTATCCGCGATTTCCCTGTACGGAATCTATGCCTTTTTCAAGCGGCAGATTCCGGACTATATGTTCCTGAAAATGCAGTTCGTTTTTTTCGATTACAGTGAGACCCGACTGCTTTTCCTGGCAGACAACCTGGCGGTGATGGTATGCTTCGCAGTGTTGGGTTATGGGATCACGCAACTGTTGTCATCAGGAAAACGATGATCCAGTATGGTGCTGATTATCCGTAAAAAACAAAACAGATATTGACACAGACTGTTTCGAGCGGTGTATTTTTATCACGGAAACAGTCTGTTCTGCTTTGGAGGAAACAGTATGCGGAGAAAAGACGAATCGAAGAAGCCGATTATCTCAGACTTCATTAACGCTTTTTATTATGAGCATGATAAAGTCCCCAGCGTGCGCGAGATCGTCGAGGGTACCGGCATTCCTCTTTCTACCGTTCATCGCTATCTTGTGGATATGCAGGAAAAAGGTGAGCTGAGTTACAACGGCTATCGCAGCGCACGTACAAAAGAGATGAGCGAAGTTTCCCCCATACATGGCATTGGTATTCTGGAACGCCAGGAGTACACCGGCTGCACGGTCAACTTCAAAACCTACACGAATTCCATTTGGGATAAGAAGCAAAGAGAGAATCCGGATGAAAACCGCGCTGTCTTCTACAACACTCATCCGACGATCATCGAGCCAGAGGTGTTTGACAAGGTTCAGGAAATCCGGCAGCAGCGTCATCGCAGAACGAAGACGGGAAAGTCCCATGTGTTCTCCGGGCTTGTATTCTGTGCGGACTGCAAAGCCAAAATGCGCTACTGCACCACCAGATACTTTGAGGAGCGGCAAGACCACTTCGTATGTGCCAATTATCGCAGTAATACCGGAACTTGTTCGGCACACTTTATCCGCGCCGTCGTTTTGGAGCAGCTGGTCTGGAAGCACATGCAGATGGTCATTGACTATGTCCTCCGCTATGAGGTTTTCTTCCGGGCGAAAATGGAACAGCGGCTCCGTATAGAGAGCAGCGAGATCCTGCGGGTAAAGCGAAAGCAGCTTGACAAAGCGGAGAAGCGCATCCTTGAGCTCGACAAGCTCTTCGTGAGGATCTACGAGGACAATGTGGCCGGAAAGCTGAGCGATGAACGCTTTGCCGTCATGAGCAGCAGCTATGAAGAAGAGCAACAGACCTTGAAAGCGAACGCGGAGACATTGCGGCAGAAGATCGAAGTACAGGAACAGCAGAATCAAAATTTGGAACTGTTTATCCAGAAGGTTCATCAGTATGCGGATCTGGACAAATTGACCGCATATGCAGCCCATGATCTGATCAAGGCGATTTATATCGGGGCTCCGGACAAGAGCAGCGGAAAGCGTCGCCAAAGCATCAGTATCTGTTATGATTTTGTGGGCTTTATCCCTCTGGATGAACTGATGAAACAGGAAACGGCATGACCCGTAAGTCATGCCGTCCCTGCAAAACACTATAAAACTGTTTTACGACACCCGCCCCTCATCCCGGCTGTTTTTTATGATGTCATTATCCGACAGATCCATCATCGGGCTGTGTGGGGGGATTGAAGAACTGATAGACCTGCGCGGAGAGCTCCACGATCGCCTCAGCGGCTGCTTTGTCGTCCTCGGACCCGTTATTGATCACGGAGAGGATATAGTCGGCGCCGGGGGAGAAGATCAGACCGGCGTCGGCGCAGCAGATATGCGGCAGGTCGCCGGTTTTATGGGCACAGACCGTTCCTGCCGGCAGACCGGCAGGGATGCGGTCGTTGATCGTCTGGGCTTTCAGGTAGCTGAGCATATCGGCAGAGTATTCCGGGGAGACCAGCTCGTAGCGGTAGAGCAGCTTGAACAGCAGGGCGACCTCCTCGGCGGTGGTGTAGTTTTCCAGCTCGCTGTTCGTGTCGAGCATCGTCCGGTTCATGCTGGTGTTGCCGCAGCCGAGCGAATGGGCATATTCGGTGACCTCTTCGATGCCGGCCGATTCCAGGCCCTCTCCCAACCGGATCGTCAGCCAGTTGGCACAGTAATTGTCGCTGGTGGCGATCATTTTCCGGATGCTGGGCCAGGTTTCGTTATAGGGGAGCTTGTATTCCTTGAACTGCTGGAAAACGGCGCCCATGATGAAGAGCTTGATCAGGCTGGCCGCCACCATCGGAGAATCCTCCTGCGTGGACATGCCGGCAAACTCGCCGTAGGTCAGATTGTAGACGTAGATATCCCAGGTGCCGGGGTGCTGTTCGATAAAAGCGGCCAGCAGCGCCTCAAGCTCAGGGTCTTGCTCGGGCAGGGTAGGATCGGGCATGTCGTGCGGCACAGGTGCCGGCGACGACAGCGGCATTTGGGTGGCCTGCGGAGGATGTTCGGTATATCTCCGGTCAGGCCTCGGCTCCCGGTGCGTCAAAAGAGGGATCAGCACCAGCAGCGCGAGCGCGAGAAGAAAGGCAAGCAGCACGGCGAGCCAGCGCCGCAGCGTCTGCCGGTTGATTTCGGGCAGCTTCAATAGTAGGAACCTCCCCAATGAGCGGACTCATATTGGCTGATAAAGTTGACGTTGGCCCTTTCATACTCATTCAGGACCGTTTCGCTGAAATTGGCGGGTGCAATGGTCCCGTGATACCAGGACTTGCTGTTGAAGTAGTTGGCGATCTCGGTCGTCTGGAAGATTCTCCCGTGGCGGGCGAAGATCTCATTGCGCGCCAGGCAGCACTGCTCCCAGGTCAGATTCTTCAGATCGGCATCCGTCAGATACCTGCTGCCGCTGTCGGGAAGCAGATAGTCGCTGACGGGCGATGGCGTAGGCGAAGGAGTGGGAGCGGGCGTTTCGATCGGCAGCGGCGCGGCAGAGGCAGGCGCTTGACTGCCCGAGGGAGCGGCGCTGGCCGTCGGCGCGGTGCTGGCCGAGGGATCGGTGTCGCCGCCGATAATATAGCTGCTGGAGCCGCCCCAGTCGGATTTGTCCGCATCTGCTTTATCGCTGCTGTGGCGCTGGCTGCTGCTTTCGCTGCTCTCTTCCGCTTCGTTACTGTCCGTTTGTCCGCTCAGACGCGGGAAATTGATAATGATCGCCACAATGGCAACGATCAGCAGGAGGGACAGGACCAGCAGCAGGATCGTCATCACGCTGCCCTTGCTCTTTTTTTCAGGTTCGGACTTTTCGGCCTTCGGCCTGGGGACCGCAGCGGGTTTCTGCTTGGCATCCCCGGCGGCGGGCCTTGGATTGCCGCAGCTCAGGCAGAAGCGGTATTCATCCTTGTTTTCATTCTGACAGGCACTGCATTTCCACATCATGCATTTCCCCGCTTTCATGAAATATAGTTTGCGAAAAAGAAATCTCAATGATTCGCATAGACTTGCGGATCCATATATGCTCTTCGCTATCGACGAATAAGAAAATTATAAAATGTTATCAAATCGATGTCAAGCGTTGACATGTATGAATTTGACAAGCTGAAGGAGGATGAGGTATAATAAGGCCACAGTCGGAGCGAAAGGCAGGACATGATATGGTAGAGAATGCAGAAAAATTCTTTGACCGGTACCGCACGGACGAGACGCTGCGTCAGCGCGTCGCGGAGGCAGAGGCCGCCTATCCCGGCAGCCTGGAGATCCGGGAATCCGTGGCGGAGTATGTGCTGCTCCCGATCGCGGAGGAGCTCGGCCTGCCCTTCACGGTCAAGGATCTGCGCGCCTATGAGACGCGCTTGAAAATGCGGAATCTCAAGCCCGACGAGGAGATCCCGGAGGGCGATCCGATCGACGAGGATCCGCTCAGCTACTGGCTGCTGGACCGCGGCTGGGAAAACGACCCCAAATTTTTCAAAAAGAAATGATCTGCTGTCTCAGCCCCGCCGAAAGGCGGGGCTTGTTTTATGTCTCCGGATAAAAGACCTTATCGGGATAACGGGAGGTGACGCGGATCTGCCCATCCTCGAGATAAAAGGCGTAGCGCCAGCCGCCGCTCAAGATCAGGCTCTCGTCCTCTGCGACGGAACGCCTGTCGGCGCTCATCCAGGGCAGCGTGTATTCCGTGTCGACGGCGCTGAGCTCGGTGGAGTGGTGGAAAACGAAGCTAAGGCCTTGCTCGTCGGCTGCGGTGACCTTGATCCATTCGCCGCTGTCTGAAACCCAGGTACCGAGCCAGGCCGAAGGATCGACTGCGTCAGTCTCGAAAAGTCGTTCCGCCTCTTCCAGCGCGCGCTCCTCCCAATAGCTGAAGGGATCGAGCGCACCATAATCAAATACCGTATGGTTTTCGTCGATATAGCGGATCATATGCCGATCCTTGAAATACAGGCGGTGCTCTTCGGTGCCGTTATAAATGAAAGCGAAGACCAGCTGCCCGTTGTGGTAGTAGTATTCGCGGCTGTAATCCCAGCCGTCGGTGCCGTTGGAGAGAACCTTTTTGCTGTCGTCGCTGCCGGGGGTGTAATAGACGGCCCGGATGCGTTCGATCTCCTGCTCCAGATCCTCCTTCGATATAGTGAACACCTCGTCGATCGGCACGGCGGAGCCGCGGACAAAACGGAAAGACCGATCGTCAAAAAAGCCGTCAAAGCTTGTTTCGCCGTAATTCTTCGGCGCGGGCAGAACATGCATCGTGACAGAGTCATCACTAAATTCCATCCAGCCCTGAAATTCAGATCCGTCGCTGCAGGAGAAAACGGCCAGCTCATCGCCCTTGATGAACTGTGCCTCGGCGTCAAAGCCTACCAGCCGGAAGAATCCGGCATAGAACTGAAACTGTCCTTCTGCGCAATCAGAAAGACGCATCGAGGACAGTCCGTCTTCTTCCAGCACCCAGTCGCCCATCCGGGCGGCGCAGGCCTCCTCGGAAGCCGGCTGTCCGATCACGGGCAGATCCCGGCTCCAGGTTTTGAGCGTCCAGACCGGGTCTCCGTCCATTTCAATCTCAGACAGGACGGCATACTGAACGCCGGCCGGATCAAACATTACGTCGCCGTCATAGGCAGCGTAGTAGAGATACAGATCCACGCCGTCGCTCTCGGCATAGAGCGGGCGGCAGACCGTACCGCCGCCGACGCCCTGTTCGTTCAGATAATAAGAGCCGTCAAGATAGTAGTATCCGGCGTTCTCGTCCTCGCCGTTTTCCCGGATCGCGCGGACCGCGTCGTCAGAAAAGTGATAGACGGTCTTCAGGATACCCTCGAATTTATCGGCGTCGAAAATCTCACAGTACTGCCAGCGGCCGCGAGGATCCGCCTTGGATTGATAGACAGATTTCGGCCCGGGATAGCTGTCGAAATTGACGATCAGTTCCGCGCCGCAGCGCATCAGCCGGAGCGCGTCCTCCTCGGTCGAACGGAAGGAGCGTGCGTCGGAACGCGCATACCAGCCGAAGCGGCCGAGTAAACGCAGAACTTCGTCCGGGATCTCCGACGGATCGACCCCAACCCGCTCGCTTCGCGGCGCTTCGGCAACAGCGGGCGCAGATGTCGGCTCATCTGTCTTTTTACTCTCTTTCTGTTCTGATCTGCGGCTGACGTGGCGCTCTGCAGTCTCCTCCTCTTCCTCCTCGCGCGGCTTCGATCCGCAGGCGGAAAGAGACAGGAGCATCAGCAGCGCAAGCAGCAGGCTAAGGCTCCTCTTCATCCGAATCACATTCCTTCCGGCTTTTTTTCCATTATATCACAGCCGCTTCCTTTGCTCAAGCAAGCGCGGGAGATGAGAGAATAAAAAATCCCTGCTCCGAAAAGGAGCAGGGAACAGGGAAGGAAAGGTCAGATGTGGCCAATCTCCACGGACCAGCCGTCGGGACCCTTGGCGCGGCCCCACTGAATATCGGTGAGTTCCTTGTAGGCGTGGGCGGAGATCGGGCCGATCTCGCCGTTGTTGATCTTCATGATCTTGTCGCCCCATTTCAGCTCGCCGACCGGGCTGATGACGGCGGCGGTGCCGGTGCCGAACATCTCGTCCAGCTTGCCAGCGTCATAGGCGTCGGCGACCTCCTGGATGGCGATCTGACGCTCGGTGACGGTGTAGCCGTCGCGGCGCAGCAGCTCGATCATGGATTTCCTGGTGATGCCGGGCAGGATGCTGCCGTCAAGCTCGGGGGTGATGACCTCGCCGTCGATGACGAAGAATATGTTCATCGCGCCGACTTCGCCGACGTACTTCTTTTCCACACCGTCGAGCCAGAGAACCTGGGAGTAGCCCTTCTCGTGGGCGATGGTCTGCGCGCGCATGCTGGAGGCATAGTTGCCGCCGGTCTTGGCAAAGCCGGTGCCGCCGCGGACGGCGCGGACGTATTCTTCTTCCACATAGATGGGCACGGGCTTCAGGCCGCTCTCGTAGTAAGCGCCGCTGGGGCTGAGCAGTACGCAGTAGATGTAATTGTCGGCTTCCTTGACGCCCAGTTTGGATTCGTTGCCGATGATGAAGGGACGGATATACAGCGAGGCGCCTTCAGCCTCCGGGATCCATTCCTTGTCGAGCATGACCAGCTCTTTCAGGCTTTCCACGCAGAAGTCAACGTCCAGCTGCGGGATGCACAGACGCTCGTTGGAGCGGTTGAGTCGCTTGAAGTTTTCCTCGGGGCGGAAGAGCAGCACGCGGCCGTCGGTGCTGCGATAGGCCTTCATGCCTTCAAAGGTTTCCTGCGCATAGTGCAGGACGGTGCTGGCAGGGCTCAGCGTGATGGGGCCGTAGGGGACGATGCGCGCGTCGTGCCAGCCGATGCCGCGGTCGTACTCCATCAGCATCATGTGGTCGGTAAAGACCGAGCCGAAGCCGAGCTTATCGCCGGGGCCGGGCTTTTTCTTGGGATGCTGGGTCAGTTCGATTTTGAGATTCTCCATGCTGATAAAACCCTCTTTTCCAAATTGATATTGTTTTTCTTGACTGTAATCGCTATAATTTGTTCCGGGAGGCGAAGCCCATGTCATACAGAACCAACGCCCTGTCGGTGCGCATTGCCGATTCCATCACGGAAATGATCGTCCAGCAGAAATACCGGCCGGGGGATAAACTGCCCAATGAGCTGGAGCTGTCCGAGGAGCTCCGCGTCAGCCGAACAACGCTGCGCGAGGCGCTGCGGATCCTTGCGACCCGCGGTCTTGTCGAGGTGCGGCGCGGGATCGGCACCTTCGTCACCCGCAGCCAGAGCATCCATGCCGATTATGACGTGCTGAAGATCCAGAACACCAACGTCAATGTCAAGGATCTCTACGAGATGCGCCTGATGTTCGAGCCGCAGGCCGCCTATTACGCCTGCCTGCGCGCGAGCGACGAGGAGCTGGAGACGATCTTCCGCTATGGCGAGATGGACGAGCAGATGATCCGCCGGCGCGATCCCCAGTGGGACGAATACGAGCAGAAATTCCACAACTCCATCGCATCAGCCACGCACAACCCCTTCATTACCTCACTGCTGCCGGTCTTCAACCGGGCCATCCATCAAGGCATTATTCTGGCCAATCAGTCGCCTCAGGTGGCGGAGCAGACGCTGCGCGATCACAGGCTGCTGATGCAGTATCTCAGAGAGCGGTTTCCCGAAGGAGCCAAAGCGGCGATGCACCTGCATATGATCAACACCATGCGGGCGTTTTCCATTGACGTTGATTGAATACTCGTTTTTGAAAAAAGGCTTTTCTGTGCTTTTTGAGGCGCAGAAAAGCCTTTTTCTGTGATTATTCGATGCAGGCGGCGCCGCGCAGCAGAGCTTCGCGGTTGAGCGGGATGAGCTTGGCCTTCTTCTGGCCGAGCTTCTCGAGCAGCGCGTCCAGAACAGTCTCCACGTCCACGCACTTGGACTTGCCGAGGTAGGCGCCGAGCATGATCATGTTGGCGACCTTGTTGTTGCCGAGTTCCGCGGCCAGATCGTTGCAGGGAACGTAATAGGCGTTCACGTCCTCGCGCTTGACCTTGACGTCGATCATGGAGCTGTTGACAAAGATGGAGCCGCCGGGGACGACCTTGTCCTCAAACTTTTCCAGGGACGGACGGTTCATCACGATCAGGGAGGTGGGGCGGGTGATCAGCGGGCTGTCGATCTCCTCGTCGGAGAGCATGACGCTGCAGTTGGCCGTGCCGCCGCGCATTTCGGGGCCGTAGGAGGGGACCCAGGTGGTGTGCTTGCCTTCCATCATGCCCGCAGCCGCCAGCAGCTGACCCATCAGCAGAACGCCCTGTCCGCCGAAACCAGCAAAAATGTTTTTCTCGACCATGACTTATACCTCCTTCATAATGCCCAGAGGATAGTACGGGATCATTGCGTCGTTGATCCAGTCCATGGCCTCAGCCGGGGATTTGCCCCAGTTGGTGGGGCAGGGGGAGAGGACCTCGACCAGCGAGAAGCCCTTGCCGTCCAGCTGCGCCTGGAAGGCCTTCTTGATGGCGGCCTTGGTCTTGACGAGGTTTGCGGTGCTGTTGAGCGCCGTGCGGGCGATGAAGGCTGAGCCGTTGATGGTGGCCAGCATCTCCGCAATGCGGATGGGCTCGCCGCAGTGATCCTTGTCGCGGCCGAGGGGGCTGGTGGTGGTCTTCTGACCGACCAGGGAGGTCGGGGCCATCTGTCCGCCGGTCATGCCATAGATGGCGTTATTGATGAAGATCGTGGTGATCTTCTCGCCGCGGTGGGCGGCGTGGACGATCTCGGCGGTGCCGATGGAGGCCAGGTCGCCGTCGCCCTGATAGGTGAAAATATACTTGTCGGGATGCACGCGCTTGAAGCCGGTGGCCACAGCGGGGGCGCGGCCGTGAGCCGCCTCGTACATATCGACGTCAAAGTAGTTGTAAGCGAAGACGGCGCAGCCGACAGGCGCAACGCCGGCGGTTTTCTCGCGGATGCCCAGCTCATCAATGACCTCGGCGACCATGCGGTGCACGATGCCGTGTCCGCAGCCGGGGCAGTAATGGAAGGGCACATCGGTCAGAACAGGAGTTCTGTCAAATATAATCGCCATACTTATGCCTCCCTCATCTTCAAAATGCGCTCGGCAATCTCTTCGGCCGAGGGGATGATGCTGCCGGCCTTGCCCATGAACTCGCAGGGCTTGCAACCGTTGACGGCCAGGCGGATGTCCTCATACATCTGTCCGTCGCTCATTTCCACCGTCAGGCAGGCCTTGACGCTCTCCTGAGCGATCGCGTCGTGCACGGTCTCGGTGGGGAAGGGCCAGAGGGTGATCGGGCGGACCAGGCCGACCTTCACGCCCTGCTCCTCCAGGATGCGGACCGCAGCCTTGCAGACGCGGGCCACTGTGCCGTAAGCGCAGAGGATGAACTCGGCGCCCTCGGTGTGGTAGGTCTCGACCATCTTCTCGTTCTTTTCGATCTCCGCGTAGCGCTCATGCAGGCGGTTGATCAGAACGTCCAGATCCTCGGTCTCGATATACAGGGAGTTCAGAACGGCGCGGGGACGCTCGCCCTTGGGGTCATAGCCCTGAGCGGCCCAGGGCTTCTCGGGCATCTCGGGATTGGGGTTCATCTTGAGCTCCACAGGCTCCATCATCTGTCCGATCAGACCGTCGGCCAGGATCATGACGGGTGTGCGGTACTTGTCGGCGGTGTCGAAGGCCTTCTGCATCAGGTTGCAGGTCTCCTGGATGGAGGAGGGGGCAAAGACGACGAGATGGTAATCGCCGTGGCCGCCGCCCTTGACAGCCTGGAAATAGTCGCCCTGGGAGGCCTGGATGTTGCCGAGGCCGGGGCCGCCGCGCATCATGTTGACGATGACGCAGGGGATCTCAGCCGCGCAGCAGGTGGAGATGCCCTCCTGCTTGAGGCTGATTCCGGGGCTGGAGGAAGAGGTCATGACTCTCGCACCGGCGCCGCCGGCGCCGTAGACCATATTGATAGCCGCCAGCTCGCTCTCGGCCTGCAGGAAGCAGCCGCCGACCTGGGGCAGACGCAGGGACATATACTCGGGGATATCGTTCTGCGGGGTGATGGGGTAGCCGAAGAAGTAGCGGCATCCCGCCTGGATTGCGGCCTCGGCTATTGCTTCGCAACCCTTCATCAGTTTCAAAGCCATCGTCCTTCCTCCTTACTTTTCGATCCGAATGGCAACGTCAGGGCAGGTCAGCGCGCAGGACTTGCAGGCGATGCAGTTCTCCTGATGCGCGACGACGGCCGGATAATAGCCCTTCGCGTTCAGGTGGGACTTGGCGATCTCCAGCACGCCCTTCGGGCAGGCGCGGACGCACAGACCGCAGCCCTTGCAGGTGTCTTCCAAGATAGTCACTTTTATCATGGCATTTCCTCGCTTTCAAAAAATGATTTTTACATGTTAGAGTCCTTCATTCAGGAATTTGTCCCAGCTTCTGTGCATCATCACCTCGATCGGATATTTGATACCAATATAGCGCTCGTCGAGACTCTGCTCGGCGGCGAATTGTGTGAACTGATCCAGCATATCCTGACGGCCGCAGGTGCCCCAGACGGGGATCCCGGTCGCCTCGGAAAGCTCCCTGACCAGATCATAACCCATTTTCAGATGCTCAATGCTTGTTAATTCTGCAAGATTGCCGTTGTTGACGATGCCGGTCACCTGAAGGCGCGAAACCTTCTGGATCTTCTGCAGCATGGACATCGCGCTGTCAAAATCGGAGGACAGCGGACGAAGGGGATTGACGACAAAGAGCACGTGCAGCTTTTCCGGCGGGATCGCGTCAAAATTAGGCTTGTACTGCCCCAAGGCGACCGCGCCGATATGATCGCCGCCCACGTCGAAGATCACGGTGCCTTCGCCCTGCGTGAAAGCGGAATAGACGCGCGGGGAGACCGAGAGGATTTCGATCTTTTTCAGTGCGTAGGGAGGGGAGATCAGCTCGACCCCGGCGGCGTCCAGCACGTCGCCGCGCTCGCTGCTGCGGAAGTATGGGTTGATGACGTCGAGGTCGATCAGCGTGCACTTGCCTTTGGCCGCTGCGCGGACAGCCATGTTCAGCGACATTTCGCTTTTTCCGCCGCCGAAACTGCCCAGCATGACCCAGTATTCCTTCATGTAAGCACGCCTCCTTCCGAGGTTGTCAGACAACTGGAAGAACTTGTCCAACAATTGTTTATATTTTAACAAATCTTTGAAGTATTGTCAATGTGCATTTGTGCTAAGTCCATGATACGGCTTTCGTATGAAATGCCGGAAGGGGACAGCAAAGTGCTCTTATTCTGTTCTGATCACGTGCCAGATCACAGGATCTGTAAATCCACAGGATGTGTACAGAGCCAGAGGATCGCTGTCAGAATCTAATTTGCCGGACACGGTAACAAATCCGGCGCGGCCGGCCATGCGGCGCAGGAGCTGACAGACGATGAATCTGCCCAGACCCTGTCGCCGGTATTCCGGAGAGACCTGGATCCACTCCAGGATCCCTTCACCGATCCGCGGATCCAGCTCCGCGATCCCTGTTGCGGCAAGCCGTCGGTCAGTCTTTTCCCGAACGGCGATCCACAGCGACGGATCATGAACAGGGTGCTGCAGATATCCCTCCAGTTCGTCCGGACGGAGCCCTTCTTTTTCGTAACAGTCATTGATGTGAGCTGCGTATTCGTCGATCCCGCATGCGCAGATCTCATAGTTCTCCGGGAGCGGCGCCGTCGGGATCGTCTCCAGGCGATGGATGACTTTGAAATACGGTTCGTCGCTTCCGCCCATGACAGCGCCGCAAAGCAGATCGTCACGGATCACGGAAACATGCCCTGGAATCGCAAAACGCTCAGTTTTCCAATAAGGGAGGGCGGATGCGCGGCAGGGATCCCTCATATATTCTTCCACTTTCATTTGACTGCACCGTCCCGCATGATATTTCGTTTCTATTATAAAACGACGGATCAAAGCAATCAAGACTTCGCTTTTTCCGCACGAAGAAAAGAAGCGCCCGGGTTCTCCGGACGCTTCTTTTGTATTTGATGCAGCCGACGACCGATCAGTTCAGCGGAACAAAGTCACCTTCGGCGGAAATCTGCGAGATCACGCCGTCGCGGATCTGGTACGCTTCGCCGCGCAGCTCCTCACGTCCGTTTTCGATGAACAGATAGGAGCCGTCGGGGATCGCGTAAAAGCATTTTCCCATACTGTCCGGACAGGTGATATCCGCAAACAGCCGCATCCCATCCAGCACGTCGTCCTTCACTTCCTGATAGTGGGGGAGCAGCATCGTCTTCGTCAGACCAAGGCCGGGCAGAAAGCGCCGGTAGGAGGGATCGACCGCCTCGCCCTCTTCTTCCGGCTGGGCGTATACGAGATCCGCGCTGTTCATGCTGCCGGCGCTGATGCCGACCACGACGCCGTCGTAGTCCTTCATCAGCTCCCGCAATCCGATCTCGTGAAAAAAGCGGTTCTGTGTCGGCACATGCCCGCCGCCGAGGATCACAAGGTTCGATTCCCTCACAAGCTCTTTTGCCTGCGCTGCGTTTCTCCCGTCCAGAACGCGGAAGCTGTCAAAGCGGAACCCGGCGTTTTCGAAATACAGCCTGGTCAGCGAGGCATAGAAGTCCGTTTTCTCCCAGGCGTTTGGATCGGAGCAGATATCCAGCGCGCGGCAGGGATTCGGCAAAACGCGCCGAAGCTCGTCGATAAAGCGATTGGCCGGATTCAATTCCTCGCGATCAGGAAGATCGGTCCTGCTGGTGAGAAAGCAGATCATAACGAATGGCCCTTTCTTGTTTCTCGGTTTTTTATTGGTCTGATTATGGCAGATCGAACTGTTTTGCCCATTGCGCATGCAGGCGTTCGTCATTTTCAATGAGTGAGAAATCTATGGCCAGCGCGCGCAGCTCCACCGGCCCGTTTGCCACTGTTTCGTCCAGTGTGAGGATGTAGTAGGGCAGACCGTCCCGATACTCGAATCGGACGGAGCGAACTTCATGCGGCTCGTAATCATCGCCGCCGCCGTAAAGGATCCCTCTGAACGCGTGTTCCTTCGCCTCGGCCAGCGGGAGAGCGGATACCGTTCGTTTCTCCGGGACTACTGCGTAGAGCTTTGCCTCTGCCAGGTCGCCGTTATCGTAAAAACTCATGCGGATATAGCTTCCGGTCTCTAAGCCGTCATAATACCCATAAAAAACGACGTCGTTCCGCGCCGGGGCTGCTTCCAAAACCAGGGTTACGCTCGTTTTCTCAAAGATGAGCTGATCGAGCCCGCTGTCTGAGATGAACTGTCTCGCATGCTCCACATCGGCGTCGGTGATGCCCGCGGGAGAATTCCGCTTTGCTTCGATCGTCTCATCGAGCGTTTTCGGATCTCTTTCAGGCTGGCTGAAAAACACAAGGCTGCCATCATGGTACCTCGTACTGGTCATATCCGTCCAGCCTGCCTCCTGCAGACGCAAAACGGCAGAATCGATCTCCTCGTCTGTGAAAACGGCGTCGCGGAAGACGCAGAGATCTACCGTCGCAGGGGAATCATAGGATGCCGCCTCGTCGGTGAAGCTCAGATTGTGATACCACAAAATGTTCTCTTCCTTCGACGCACCGGCAGGCGCCTCCGAAATCAATGGCCCGAGTTCCGGCGGCGGAACCGGCGGCGTGCGATGACCCAAACGCGTGATGAATATTGCTGCAAAGCAGAGGATCAAAACAGCGGCAGCCGCAATTGCGGTTTTCAACCAGAAGCGGCTGCGCCTGCTGTCTGCTGCCGCCTCATGGATGAATGCTTCCCTGATTTCGCCAATGGCATCCAAAAGAATCTCAGACTTCACAGAAACACCCCCTCCTCATTCAACTTAACAAGCAGTTTCTTCCGGGTGCGATGCAGCATGGATTCCGTTTTGCTCTTAGAAAAACCGTACTGCCTGCATATCTCCGCAATGGAGGACATGTACCAGTAGCGGCGGACAAATACCTGCCGCTCTGCTTTGGGCAGGCCTGCAAGAAAATCGTCAATCACACGGGACAAATGTTCCACTTCCAGATGTTCGTCTACCGATTTTCCATCCGGAATACAGTCCATGAGCTCATCCAGCGCGAGAGCCGTTTCACCGCCTCCGCGTTTCCGGGCGTTTTTGAACCGCCAGCGCTTCAGACTGAGCCGTCGGGTGATTTTCCCGAGAAAGGTGGAAAGGACAGAGGGGCGATGTGGAGGCATGGCGTTCCATGCGCCGAGCCATGTATCATTGACGATCTCATCTGCGTCTTCGTCGATTTGCAGGATATTCCATGCAATGGAGCGGCAATAAGCACCGTATTTGGCATCGCTTTCTGAAATCGCTGCTTCATCCCGCGCCCAGTAAAGGGAAACAATCTCGCTGTCGTTCATATCAGGCCCTCCTCTCTGTCAATCTTCTACCCAAAAATCGTCCCTGCTTGCAGAGATCACATTCATAAACAATATAACACAAATCAAGATATCGTTCATCAAAAATCGATCTGATAGAGCAAAATCCGAACCCGTCTCCGTTTAGAAAGATGTGGTTCAGATGATCTTGCTGTGTTGGGGAGGTGGGGGGAATCGACCTGCCCTGCGGGGCGGGCCACCTCGGGTTGCAACATGCCACCGGCATGTTGCCAAGAGCCCTCGGGTTCGATTCCCGATTAAACGCAAAAAGAAACACCCGGCACAGGGCCGGGTGCTTCTTTTTGGGGAGGTGGGGGGAATCGACCTGCGCTGCGGGGCAGGCCACCTCGCGGCTCTGGCGTGCCACCGGCACGCCATTCACTACCGCTCGGGTTCGATTCCCGATTAAACGCAAAAAGAAACACCCGGCACAGGGCCGGGTGCTTCTTTTTGGTGGAGGTGGGGGGAATCGAACCCCCGTCCGAAAGCGCTTGAACAGGAACTTCTCCGGGCGCAGACGGTTATTTGCGTTCCCTTGCCCGGGCGCGAGCCGTCACGCTCAGGGGCTTGGTAGCTTCATGATTCATGGTGCGCTCAAAGCTTTGCGCACGCACGGGCACCACTCGTCGACGCCTCCTCCCGGGCCGTGGTCCTCCCGGGTGAGACGCTCACTGCTTAGGCAGCGAGAGCAACAGGATTGTTGTTGTTCTTTAATTTATAAGTTGCCCATTTTATGGATGGTAGGCGCATCCGCCCGCTATTCCTGCCTCCACACCCCCGTCGAAACCAGTACACCCCCATGTCGTCAGAAGAAACTCGCTTCACTTCGCTTCCGCCAGGCGCGGCGAAAGCTGCGTATACGCTCCTTCCTTCTTCCTCTCCAAATCAGACCCGCTCCGCTGGGCTCTGATTTGGCAGTAGGGAGAATGGCGCTAAAGGGAAGAGGCTCCCGCTTCTGCAGCCTTTCTTCGGCTGCAGAAGCGGATTGGATACCTTATTCTTTGATCGGCTCGGGATACTCGACGCCGAAGGTCTCAACCGTGACCTTCTTCATCACCTGCGGGGTACGGGGCTTGTCGTTGTAGTCGGTGCGCACGGCGGCGATGCGGTCGACAGCCTCGATGCCCTCGATCACCTTGCCGAACGCAGCGTACTGCCCGTCCAGGTGAGGGGAATCTTCGTGCATGATGAAGAACTGGCTGCCGGCGGAGTTGGGCGCCATGGTGCGCGCCATGGACAGCACGCCGCGCTCATGCCTGAGATCGTTTTTGAAACGGTTGGCGGTGAACTCGCCCTTGATCGTGTAGCCCGGGCCGCCGATGCCCTTGCCGAGCGGGTCGCCGCCCTGGATCATAAAGCCGGGGATGACGCGGTGGAAGATCACGCCGTCGTAAAAGCCCTTCTTCACCAGGGAGATGAAGTTGTTGACGGTGTTGGGCGCGATCTCGGGGTACAGCTCCGCTTTGATGACGTCGCCGTTTTCCATTTCAATGGTCACGATGGGATTGCTCATAGATTCGTCCTCTCTTTCATTGCTCTGTCGATGTCCCGTCTGGCCTGTCGGTCCGCCTCGCTGTCGCGCTTGTCGTGCAGCTTTTTGCCCTTGCAGAGACCGAGCTCCACTTTGACGCGGCTGTCCTTGAAATACAGCGACAGCGGGATCAGCGCGACGCCGTCCTGCATGACGCGGGCGTTGAGCTTGAGGATCTCCCGCTTGTGCATCAGCAGACGGCGGGGCCTGACGGGATCCTTATTGAAAATGTTGCCGTGCTCGTAGGGACTGATGTGCATCCCGCGCAGGAACAGTTCGCCGTCCTTGATGGTGCAGAAGGAGTCCTTCAGATTGACATTGCCGCCTCGCACGGATTTGACCTCGGTGCCGGCCAGCTCGATGCCGGCCTCGAAGCGCTCCAGCACGAAATATTCATGAAAAGCCTTGCGGTTGCCGCAGATCTCCTTGACGCCTTTTTGCTTGGCCAAAGCGCTCCCTCCTTTCCCGAGGATCAGGAGCATTCTACCACAGCGGCAGAAAAAATAAAAGTAGATTTTATGAATAATGCCCTCGCCGAAAGAGCAGATAGGATGTTTCACAGGATATTGCAGCAGGAAACGATTTACGAAAAACAATGTCTCCGGATTGTCACCATATTCTAACTGAAATGTATAAATAATACAAAAAACACGCTGTTTTATTCAAAATTTCTTCATTTTTGGCGAAATAATATTGGTAATTTACATAACGCTATGCTATAATCATTATGCGATTATGTAAATCATTATCATTATGCGGATGAGGTGTTCGCTATGGACTGCACGGAAAAAAGAATCGACGGCGAGGTCAAGTACAAAGGCGTGATCGTTGCGGTTCACCTGGATCGGGCCGAGCTTTCCAACGGCAAGATCGTCAAGCGCGAGGTCGTCGAGCATCCCGGCGGCGTCACGATCCTCCCGGTGGACGAAAACGGCCTGTGCACGATGGTGCGTCAGTTCCGTTATCCCTTCGGCCGCATGATGCTGGAGGCGCCGGCCGGCAAGCTGGAGCCGGGCGAGGATCCGAAGGAGAGCGCCGTGCGCGAGCTGTCGGAGGAGACCGGATACACGGCGGATGAATGGATCGATTTCGGCGCCTGCTGCACCTCTCCGGGCTTTTCAAGTGAAGTGCTGCATGTCTACCTGGCGATGGGCCTGCACGAGGGCCGCAGCCATCCGGACGAGGACGAATTTCTGAACACGGAAAAGATCCCTCTCAGCGAGCTCAGCCGCATGGTCATGGCCGGGGAGATCGACGATGCGAAAACGATCGTCGCGGTACTCAAGGCGGAAAAATACCTGAGCGAGCGCGCAGCGAAATAATTGCTTGCGATTCAATACAATATATGATAAAATAAATTGTTGGCTGATCACAGGATATTGTATCTGCCAAATCGGGAAAGGTGTATGACAGTGGATAAGTATGTGATTAAAGGCGGCACCATGCTGCACGGTGAAGTGGAGATCAGCGGCGCGAAGAATGCCGCCGTTGCGATCATTCCGGCCGCTCTGATGGTCAACGGCGTATGCCGCATCGAGAATATCCCCCAGATCAGCGATACCGATATGCTCCTGACGATCCTGTCCCATCTGGGCGCGAAGGTCAGCTTTATCAACAACTCCACGATCGAGATCGACTCCACCGACGTGCATTTCCAGGATGCGCCCTTTGATCTGACCCGTAAGATCCGCGCGTCTTATTATTTGATCGGCGCCATGCTTGGCCGCTTCGGCAGAGCGAAGACCACGATGCCCGGCGGCTGCAACTTCGGCGTTCGGCCAATCGAGCAGCACATCAAGGGCATGACGATGCTCGGCGCAGATGTGGACATCAAAAACGGCTTCGTGTTTGCCGAGGCAAGAGAAGGCCGTCTTCGCGGTGCGCGGATTTACCTTGACAAGGTCTCCGTCGGCGCGACGATGAACATCATCCTGGCCGCCACGCTGGCCTCGGGCCGTACCGTCATCGAAAACGCTGCCCGTGAGCCGCATATCGTGGACCTGGCCAACTTCCTCAACTCCATGGGCGCGGATATCCGCGGCGCCGGCACCGATACCGTGAAAATCAACGGCGTTGACCGTCTGCACGGCGGAACCTACACCATCATTCCCGACCAGATCGAGGCAGGCACCTACATGGTCGCCGCGGCGGCGACCTGCGGCGAAGTCCTGATCAAGAACGTCATCCCCAAGCACCTCGAGTGCATCAGCGCCAAGCTCCGCGAGACCGGCACCATCGTCCAGGAATATGAAGATTCCGTCCTGGTCAAGGGCGCGAGAAATCTTCGCAAGGCCAACATCAAAACTCTGCCTTACCCGGGCTTCCCGACCGATATGCAGCCGCAGATGGGCGCGCTGCTGTGCCTGGCCAACGGCACCTCAATCATTACCGAGGGCATTTACGACAACCGCTTCAAATACGTCAACGAGCTGAGAAAAATGGGCGCCGAGTGCCAGGTGGACGGCCGCATGGCCGTGTTTGAGGGCGGCACGAAGCTCACCGGCGCTGTCGTGCAGGCCTGCGACCTGCGCGCGGGCGCGGCGATGGTCATTGCCGGCATGTGCGCCAGCGGCATTACCGAGGTGGAAGACGTCCACTTTATCGAGCGCGGCTATGAAAACTTTGTCGGCAAGCTGAACGCTTTGGGGGCTGACATCACGATCGTCAGCGAGCCGGAGTCGACGGAAACTTCTGACCGGATCGTTTACGTCGGATGAAGCTCAGCGTTTTTGCCAGCGGTTCCTCCGGCAACTGTCTGCTTCTCTCTGATCATCATACTCATATCCTCATAGACGCCGGGATCTCCATGCGCAGGATACAGGCTTTTCTGCTCCGGGCTGGTCTTTCCTGGCGGGACATCGACGGAGTGCTCATCACGCATGAGCACTCCGATCATATTTCCGGGCTGGAAACCATGTCCAAAAAGACTGAGATCCCGGTCTATGCGCCGCACACGGTCGCAAACCGTTTGCTCGGCCGTCTGCCTTCGCTGGAGGATAAGCTGCGCATCATTCCCGTGGGGGAGTCTTTCAGTGTCGGAGAACTCTGCGTGATGGCTTTCCATACGCCGCACGATACCGATGAGAGTGTCGGCTACCGCGTCGAGGGCGATTCTGTTTTTGCGCTGGCGACGGATATGGGCTGTGTGACGGATGAGATCATGACTGGGCTTCTCGGTGCGGACGCTGTGCTGATCGAATCCAATCATGATCTGCAGATGCTGCGGGACGGTCCTTATCCTTTTCCCCTCAAGCGGCGGATCCTCTCCGAACGCGGGCATCTGAGCAATGCGGACTGCGCTGTTCTGGCGCGTCAGCTGGCCGGATCCGGCACCGGAACGATCGTGCTCGGCCACTTGAGCCGGGAAAACAACCGCCCCGCGCTTGCCATGGAGACCGTCTCCGCCGCCCTTGCTGGCTGCGATGTTAATCTATTCTGCGCGCCTCCCGAGGGCCCGCTGGATCTGGAGTTTTGACCTGCAATCATGCTGAACATAAAACTGATCTGCGTGGGGAAGCTGCGCGAAAAGTATTATATCGAGGCTTTTCAGGAATATGCCAAGCGTCTCGGCGCCTATTGCCGCCTGGACATCCTGGAGATTGCCGAGCAGCGTCTGCCGGAGCATCCCGGCGAGAAGGAGATCGCCGCCGCGCTGGAACGCGAAGCGGGGGAGATCCTGCGCGCAGTCCCTGCGGACGCTTTTCTCTGCGCGCTCTGCGTGGAGGGAAAACAGATCCCCAGCGAGGGGATGGCGGAGATGATCGCAGCGCGCGAAAATTCCGGCAAGCCGAAGCTTTGCTTCGTGATCGGCGGTTCCTTCGGCCTTTCTCCCGCGGTCAAGCAGAGGGCGGACTTCAAGCTCAGTTTTTCCCCGATGACCTTTCCGCACCATCTGGCGCGTGTGATGCTCGCCGAGCAGATCTATCGCGGCTTTAAAATCAACGAGGGATCCCGGTATCATAAATAAGGAGGCAGTCACCATGGCAGATAAACTCAACATCGAATGGGGAAGGAACGAGTATTCCGAGCTTCTCAAGCGCTGGCCGAAGGACGAAAACGGCCGTCCGGAGGCTCCTGTTTTCCTCCGCTGCGAAAAAAACCTTGACATGAGCGACGAATTGTTGGTTAATATGCTTGAGGCATATCAGATCCCATGCCTGCGCATTTATCCCGGGGACGGCGCCTTTGGCCGCGTCGTGCTGGGTGCCAGCGGCTGGGGCGTCGATATTTATGTACCGGAAAGCCTGTATCAAGATGCAAAAGAATTAACTGAAGGAGAAGTATGCTATGAGGACCTATAAGGAAGAGTATCAGCACTGGCTGGACAGCCCTGCGCTCAACGAGCAGGAGTGGGCGGAACTGAGCGCGATCGCCGACGATGAGAAGGAGATCGAGAACCGCTTCTATGCGCCGCTGTCTTTCGGCACCGCCGGCCTGCGCGGTACGATGAAGGTCGGCCTTCATCACATGAACATCCATATCATCCGCCATGCGACCCAGGCCTTTGCCAATGTTATCATCGCCGAGGGACCCGAGGCGATGGAAAAGGGCATCGCCATTGCGCATGACTGCCGCCTCAACGGCGTGGAGTTTGCGCGTGAGGCCGCCTGCGTCATGGCTGCCAACGGCATCAAGGTACGGCTCTTTGACGAACTGCGGCCTACTCCGGAGCTGAGCTTCGCCGTCATCCATTACGGCTGCGCCGC
Organism: Oscillospiraceae bacterium; assembly: GCA_902778115.1. GTDB lineage: Bacteria > Bacillota > Clostridia > Oscillospirales > Oscillospiraceae > Limivicinus. The sequence goes on from CACYWG010000001.1 coordinate 25,357, forward strand.
CGGACTGAACGTCACGGCAAGCCACAATCCCAAGGAATACAACGGCTATAAGGTCTACTGGTCCGACGGCGCGCAGCTTCCTCCCCAGAAGGCGGAGGCCATTGCGCAGCAGATGGAGCAGATCGACATCTTCACCGGCTTCAAGACCTGCGATTTTGACGAGGCGGTCAGGGAAGGTAAGATCATTCTCCTTGGCGACGAGACCGACGAGGCGTTCCTGTCCGAGGTCATGGCCATGGCGATCGACAAAGAGGCCGTCGCCGCCGTCGCCGATGAATTCAAGATCGTCTATACGCCCTTCCACGGCTGCGGCTATAAGCTGGTTCCCGAGGCGCTGCGCCGTCTGGGCATCAAGCATCTCTATCCCGTGCCAGAGCAGATGGTGATCGACGGCAATTTCCCGACCGTCGTCAGCCCGAACCCGGAGAATCCCGAGGGCTTCTACCTGGCGGTCGATCTGGCGCGCAAGGTGGGCAGCGACCTCATCATCGGCACCGATCCCGACTCTGACCGTATCGGCACCATGGTCCGCAGCGGCGACGAGTATGTCACCATCACCGGCAACCAGATGGGCGTGCTGCTGCTTGACTATATCATCAATGCCCGCAAGGCCACCGGCACCATGCCGGCCAATCCCGGTACGATGAACAGCATCGTCTCCACGACGATGGCGCGCGTCGTGGCCGAGGCCAACGGCGTCCATTTTGAGGACACCTTCACCGGCTTCAAGTTCATGGCTGAGCGCGTGGCCGAATGGGAAGCCGCCGGCAGCTACAAGTATATCTTTGCCTTTGAAGAGAGCTACGGCTACATGGTCGGCGATTTTGTCCGTGACAAGGACGCGGTGACCGCTTCGCTGCTGGTTGCCGAAATGGCCGCGCACTATCATCAGAAGGGCATGACCCTGCTCGATGCGATGAACGCGCTGTATGAGAAGTACGGCTGGTTCGAGGAGAAGACGCTGAACCTCGTGATGCCCGGCCTGGACGGCCTGCAGAAGATGGAAGCGCTGATGAGCCGCATGCGCAACGAGCCGCCGAAGGAGATCAGCGGCGTCGATGTCGTGCGCGAGCGCGATTATCAGGACGGCAGCATTACGGTCCCCGGTCTGGGCAAGGTCGGCAAGACGCCGTTCTGGGGCTCCAACGTCCTCTATTTCGAGCTTAACGACGGCAGCAGCTTTATTATCCGTCCCTCCGGCACCGAGCCGAAGATCAAGATCTATCTGCTGGTTCGCGGTGAGAGCCGTGAGGACTGCCATCAGCGCATGGCCGGCTACCTGGCCTATGCGGAAGAACTCGGCAAATGAATCTCTGGAATCTCTTCGTATTCTTCGCTAAGGTCGGCGTGCTGACCTTTGGCGGAGGATACGCCATGATACCGATCCTGGAGCGGGAGATCGTCGACAAGCAGGGCTGGGCCAGCAGCGAGGAGCTGATGGACTACTATGCGGTCGGCCAGTGTACGCCCGGCGTGATCGCGGTCAACACCGCCACCTTCATCGGCCGCAAGGTCGCCGGCGTTCCGGGCGGCATCGTCGCCACGGCGGGCGTTGTTTTTCCGTCTGTGGTGATCATCACCGTTATTGCCGGGATCCTCAGCAATTTTGCCGATATTCCGGCTGTTCAGAGCGCTTTCGCCGGCATCCGCGTCTGTGTCTGCGTGCTGATCTTCAACGCCGTCGTCAAGCTCTGGAAAGCGGCTGTGCCCGATAAAGCGACGCTTGTGCTGGCAGTTCTGGTGTTTGGGCTGTCGTTTTTTCTGAAGCTTTCGCCTGTCATTTTTGTGATCTTCTGCGCGGCCGCCGGTATCCTCCTGACAAGATTGGGGGTGCGCGGAAAATGATGCTGCTCCTCCGTCTGTTCTGGGAATTCTTTAAGACCGGCCTGTTCGCGGTCGGCGGCGGGATGGCAACGCTGCCGTTCCTCTACAACATCTCCGACAGTACCGGCTGGTTTACGCATGCACAGCTGGCGGATATGATCGCCGTCTCGGAATCCACGCCCGGTCCGATCGGCGTCAATATGGCGACTTACGTTGGTTTTACGACGGCCGGGATCCCCGGGGCCGTGATCGCCACAGTGGGACTCGTGACGCCGAGCGTCATCATCATTCTGCTGATCGCGCGCGTGCTGGCCGCCTTTCGGCAGAACAAATACGTGGACGCCGCGTTCTACGGCCTGCGTCCCTGCTCGGTCGGCCTGATCGCCGCCGCCGGTCTGATGGTCGTGAAGATCGCGCTGTTTGACTTCGATCTGTTTTATCAGACGGGACGGCTCCTCGATGTTTTTAACCTCAAGGCGCTGATCCTGGCCGCCGTGCTTCTGATTCTGACGCGTGGTGTGAAGCAGCTCAAAAAGCTGCACCCGGTCATTTTCATTCTGGCCTCCGCCGTCGTCGGGATCTTGTTTGGTTTTTAAGACAAACGCTGCTCAGTCTTTCGGGCTGAGCAGCGTTGGTTTTTATCACGATAGAAGGCAAAAAAATCGCCGCAAGCAAACGCTTGCGGCGATATGGTCGGAGTGGCGAGACTTGAACTCGCGGCCTCATGGTCCCGAACCATGCGCGCTACCAGCTGCGCTACACCCCGAAACAGCTTTTTCATTATAATGACCTGCCCCTGAAATGTCAAGAACATTTTTATTTGTCGAAAGAAAAGAACGGCGGTCTCTAAAACCGTCGTTCTTTTCTTTGCATCGGATCTTCTCAGGCAAACTGCTCGGGCAGATTGACGCCGCAGAGCTTGGCAAAGCCTCGGGAGAAAGCGCCCAGCTCAGTACGAAGGAAGAAGCTCACGGCACTGTTGTAGCCGTCATTGCTGATGGCGCTGCGCGAGGCCGAGAAATCACCGAGCAGCGAGTTGAGATTGGCAGAGTCCTGCGCGCTGAGATCCTTGAGCTTCAGGCTGGCCGTCAGGTCATTGACCTTGCCGCAGAGCATCTGATACATCGTAAAGAGCGTGTGCGGGGAGTTCAGATGCGTGCTCGTCCGCAGCGATTCACAAAGATCCTGTGCTTCCAGGCAGTCGATCCCATAGGCCTCTGCGATCTTCACGATCCCGGAGGTGGCGGCGCAGACATTTTCCAGCTGGTCTGCAATGCCTCCGGAGACGGTGAAGATGTCCTTGACGTCTTCGCACCAGGGATCGAGTCTCGCGTGCGTGGAGATGACCGTGGACGAGAGCACCACGATCACACAGAGAATCGCGGCGACGATCGGCTTTTTCAACATGGGGGAACCTCCTGACAGGGCTCAGGATCAGCCCTTCATTTCCAGCAGTTTCTGTTTCAGCTCGCCCTCGATACGGCCAAGTTCTTCCTCGGCGGCGGCGCGGCGGGCACGGCCGTCGTCCTGGATCTGGCGCACTTCGTCGAGCGTCTTGATAAGCTCAAGGTTGGTCTTCTTGAGCGTCTCGATATCGACGATGCCGCGCTCGGATTCTTCGGCAACGCTCACGCTGCCCTGGTGCAGGGCCTCGGCGTTTTTAATGAGAAGATCGTTGGTCACGTTGGTCACCTCGCGCTGCGCCTTCATGGCCTGTTCGGAGTGATAAAGGGAGAGGGCCATGACCATCTGGTTTTTCCACAGGGGAATGGTGTTGACGATGGAGGAGTGGATCTTCTCCGCCATCAGGGTGTCATTGTTCTGCACCATGCGGATCTGCGGAGACATCTGTACGGAGATCGTGCGGGTCAGCTCCAGATCGTGGATCTTCTTTTCGAAGCGGCCGATCATGTTGGCGAAATCGTTGGCGGCCTGAGCGTCTTCGGGCAGACCGCTCTCACGCGCCTTCTCCTGCATCTTCGGCAGTTCCACTTCGCGCAGATTCTGGATCTTGAGCTTGCCGGCGATGATGTACATCGTCAGCTCCTTCATGTATTCCTGGTTGCGCTCGTACATCTTGTCCATCATGCTGATGTCCTTCATCAGCGTGATCTCATGGTTCTCCAGCGCCTCCACGATCTTGTCGACGTTGACTTCCGCCTTGTCGTACTGCGCCTTCAGCGCGGCGATGTTCTGCTGGGTCTTTTTGAAGATGCCGAGGAAACCCTTTTTCTCTTCGGGCTCATAGTTGAAGCCTTTGAGCTCGACCACCAGATTGCCGAGCTGCTCGCCGACTTCGCCGAGATCCTTGGTGCGGACGGTTTTCAGCGCGGCGTCAGAAAACTCGGTGATATTTTTCTGGGCAGCGCTGCCGTAGTTCATGACCTGCTCGGTGTTGAGCACGTCGATCTTCTCGGAAAACTCCTTCACCGCGGCCTGTTCGGCAGGGGAGAGCTTCTCCAGCTCGGGGCGCTCGATGGGAACTTCTTTTTCTTCGACCTTTTCCTCCTCAACCGGCGCTTCCTGTACGGCCGCCGCGTTGGGCTCCAGGGTCAGGCTGGGAACATACTCTTCATTCATAACGCTTCATTCCTTTCCTTATATGCAGTCAGTTGCTTCCGGATTCGGCGACCTGAAAGTCCTTCTCGCCGGTCAGGCCCTCGCGGGCCAGCATCGTATTCATCACCTGGATATCGGTCTCAATATCCAGCGCCTGGTTGGCAAAGAGGGAATCCAGCCGCTTCTTGTAGGCCTCGATCGCAGCGTCGAGCATCTCGTTGATGCTGTTCATGCTCTTGCTGAGGTTTTCTCCCTCGATGCCCTGGGCGCTCATGCGGTCATAGGCGTTGAGAAGCTTGATCGTGGTGGGCAGATAGTAATTCATGAACTTCTTGATCTGCGGGATATCCGAGGGGTCGGCGATCGCGTCCTGCGTAATTTTGTCGGTGATACGCATGATCTCATTGATCTTCCGGCGGACTTCCGGATCTTTGATCGAAGTATACAGCCGGCCCATCTCGCTCAGCGCGCGGTTGCCCTCCTCGATGATCGGGTCGATCTCCGGTCCGTAGGACTTCTTGGCAGGCGCTTGCTCAGCGGCGGGGGCGTCAGTCTTGCGGACGGACGGACCGTTCGTGCCGGTCTTGCGAACGCTGGCGGCCCGGCGCGCCGCATCGGCTTGTTTCTTTTCCTGCGCTTCACTGCGCGTGGCGGAGATCCGGCCGGCCAAAAACGCGGCGGCAGCGGAGATTCCGAAGGTGAACAAAAGTCCCGCGACGGTGTAGATCGGCAGAGCGCCGGACAGGAGGAGCCACAGCAGCGCAAAGGTGTAGAAGGGGCTGGCAAATACTTTGCGTTTTCTTCTGCGGTTGGCCATAGGCATTACTCCTTTTAGATTTCTTTTGCATTATTTTATATCGAATCAGGCATAGAGTCAAGGGTGTTGCACCGGGGAATCCCCTGGCTATTTGTAAATAATCCGGAAATAAACGCGGCTTATTTCCCTCGGAAAAGGAAAATAAAAACAAGCGGGGAGTCTTCACAAAACTTGGCGTTTGTGTTAAAAACATCCGTCTGGTGCGGCACAATATCTTGTGAAGCCTGCTTATTGCAATGCATGTCCCGCCGTAGTATAATAAATAAAATAAAGAAGATGTTTGCGGAGGATCCAGCCATGATTAAAATTGCGCCGTCCATCCTGTCCGCCGATTTTTCACGTCTGGGTGAGGAACTGGCGGAGATCAAGACCGCGGGTGCTGATTATGTGCACTTTGACGTGATGGACGGGATCTTCGTCCCGAACATCTCTTTCGGGATCCCTGTTCTCAAATCCCTGCGCAAATGCAGTGACATGTTTATGGACGTGCATCTGATGATCGACCGGCCTGTGCGCTATGTCAAGGCCTTCTGCGGTGCCGGCGCCGACCTGGTCAATGTCCATGTGGAGTCGGATACGCAGGAAAACCTGCTGCTTGCTCTGGAGACGATCAGAGCGCTTGGGAAGAAGACTGCCGTTACGCTCAAGCCGGGCACGCCTGCGTCAGCGGCAGAGCCTTACCTGCCGCTGGTGGATATGGTGCTCATTATGACGGTGGAGCCGGGCTTCGGCGGCCAGAGCTTCATGCATGACCAGTTGGACAAAATCCGTCAGATCCGCCGCAGGATGGACGAGATCAATCCCGGCTGCGATCTGGAGGTGGACGGCGGCATCACGCCGGAAACCGCGCCCCTGGCTCTGGAGGCCGGCGCCAACGTCCTGGTCGCCGGCAGCGCGGTCTTCGGCAAGCCGGACCGCAAAGCCGCCGTCGCCGCGCTTCGCGTTGAAATCTGAAATCGGAGAAAACTGCCATGTCTTTCTTTCCCGCTTCTCTGGAAACCCTGATCGATAAATTTGCCTCTCTGCCCGGCATCGGAAGAAAAAGCGCCCAGCGCCTTGCTTTTCACGTCCTTTCGCTTCCTGTGGAGGAGACGCGCGCCTTCGCCGACGCCATCATCGAGGCCAGGACCAGCGTCCACTGCTGCAAAATCTGCCAGAATCTGACCGAGGGGGAGATCTGCTCGATCTGTGCCAGCGACCGGCGCGACAAAGGCACGATCTGCGTGGTATCCGAGCCGCGCGACGTGCTGAGCATCGAGCGCGGGCGGGAGTATAACGGCACCTATCATGTGCTGCACGGCGTATTGTCTCCGATGAGCCATGTCGGCCCGGATGACATCCGCATCAAGGAGCTGCTGCAGCGGGTGGCCGACAACGACGTGGAGGAAGTCATCATGGCCACGAACCCGGATACGGAGGGCGAGGCGACGGCCATGTATATTTCCCGGCTGCTCAAGCCCTTCCAGATCAAGGTCACGCGTCTGGCCTATGGTATCCCCGTCGGCTCCAACCTCGAATTTGCCGATGACGCGACGCTCAACCGCGCCATCGAAGGCCGGACGGAGATGTAAGGCTCCCGGAGCGTTATAAAAAGAATCTCACTGGTTAAGATTCTCATATCAGCAATTTACATACACTTTTTGAATGGAGAATATATGCAATCAAAACTGAAAATCATCCCTTTGGGCGGTCTCGGTGAAATCGGGAAGAACATGACGGCCTATGAGTTCGGCAGCGATATCATCGTTGTCGACTGCGGTATGGGCTTTCCCGACGAGGATATGTACGGCATCGACATCGTACTGCCCGACATCAGCTATCTGCGCGCCAATGCCGACAAGATCCGCGGCATCATCCTGACGCACGGGCATGAGGACCACATCGGCGCCGTGCCCTATGTGCTCAAGGAGCTGGACGTGCCCGTGTACACCACGCCGCTGACGGCGGCTCTGGTGGAGCTGAAACTTGACGAGCACGACCTGCTGTACAACACCCAGATCTTTACCAAAAAGCCCGGCGCGGTGTTCCGCCTCGGCTGCTTTAGCGTGGAGTTCATCCACGTGAACCATTCCATCCCGGATTCCGTCGCCCTGGCGATCAAAACGCCGATCGGCACCGTGATCCACACCGGCGACTGGAAGATCGACGTGACCCCGATCAGCGGCGGCATGATCGACCTGACCCGCCTCGGCCAGCTCGGCAACGACGGCGTGCTCGCCCTGCTGGGTGACTCCACCAATGTCGAAAAGCCGGGTCATTCCGATTCCGAACGCAAGGTCGGCGAGAGCTTTGACAAGCTCTTTGTCGGCTGCAAAAAGCGCATCATCATCACCACCTTCGCCTCCAATGTGCACCGTCTGCAGCAGATCATCTCCGTTGCCGCCAAATACGGCCGCCGGGTGGCCATCTCCGGCCGCAGCATGGAAAACGTGCTGAAGGTCTCCATGGAGCTCGGCTATATGGAGATCCCTGATAATGTGCTCATCGATCTTGCCGAGGCCAACCGTCTGCCCAAGGAGCAGGTGGTCGTCATCTCCACCGGCAGCCAGGGCGAGAGCATGTCCGCCCTGTACCGCATGGCTTTTTCCGAGCATAAGCAGGTGCGCATCGACGCGGGCGACCGCGTGATCATCTCCGCTTCCGCCATCCCCGGCAATGAAAACACCATCAGCCGCGTGATCGACGCGCTCTTTGCCAAGGGCGCGGAGGTCATCTATGACCGCCACACCGATCTGCACGTCTCCGGCCACGCCTCGCAGGAGGAACTGAAGATGATGCTCGCGCTGACGAAGCCCAGATTCTTTATCCCCGTTCACGGGGAGCAGCGCATGCTTGTCAAGCACGCAGAACTCGGCAAGCTGATGGGCGTGCAGCCGAAGAACATCGTCATCGCTGAAAACGGCAGCGTGATCGAGCTCAGCAAAAAGTCCGTCGGCATCGAGGGCAGCGTCCCGGCCGGCGCCGTCCTGGTCGACGGTAGCGGCGGCGGGGAAGTGGGCAGCGTCGTCCTGCACGACCGCCAGCGTCTTGCTGAGGACGGCATGGTCGTCATCGTCCTGCCTTATTCCGCCTACGATCATACCATGATCGCCAAACCGGAGATCATCACCCGCGGCTTCATCTACGTCAAGGAAGCCGAAGAACTGATGAACGAGCTGGAGCGCGTGACCTATGAAACCGTCGATGCCTGCCATGCCGCGCATATCACGGACTGGACGAGCATCAAGGCCAAGGTCAAGTCCAACGTCTCCGGCTATCTGTACAAGGCCACGCGCCGCAGTCCGATGATCCTGCCTGTCATCACGGAGATTTGAGCCTATGAACATCCAGATTTTCGGCAAAGCCAAATGCTTTGACACCAAAAAAGCCGAGCGCTGGTTCAAGGAGCGCCGGATCAAATATCAGTTTGTCGATATCCTCCGCTTCGGCATGAGCCGGGGAGAACTGAACTCGGTAAAAAACGCCGTCGGTCTCGAGGCACTGATCGACGAGAAGGATCAGGATTATCCGCTGCTGCAGTACCTCGCCTCCCAGGAGGCAAAGCTGGACAAGCTCTATGAGGATCCTTATCTCATCAAAACACCCGTCGTTCGAAACGGCAAACAGGCCACCGTCGGCTATTGCCCGGAGATCTGGAAAACCTGGGAATAAAAAAATGCCCGTCCGATTCTTTCGGACGGGCATTTTTATGTTTGTCAAACAAAATGCAGCACGAAGGTCAGCAGAACGAAAACACCGGCAAACCACGGGGTCGCCTTGGCGAGCTTTTCGTCCCAGGTCTTGGCCTTGCCCTTGGAGAGGAAGGTCTCGGCGCCGCCGGAGATCGCACCGGACAGACCGGCGCTCTTGCCGCTCTGCATCAGAACGACGGCGGTCACGGCGAGGCCGGAGAGAAGCTGCAGGATCGTGAGAATGATTTTAATGGCAGTCATGTATATCAATCCTTTCGATATTTTTCAGTTTGACAGCTTTGACAGTATAGCATACCTAAATGCACAATTCAAGCTTTTTTTACGCTCTGTTCCGCTTTCGCATGGCGTCCCGTTCGGCCTGCAGATGGCGGGAGAGTTCCGCTGCGGTCCAGGAGGCGTTGGTCGGCGTCAAAACCGCCTTCAGCTCCACACGGCGGACATCCTCTGCACGGAAAAAGCGTAAAAAATCGTCCAGCATCGCCTGGTCAAAGCCGTGCATGACGAGCATTTCCGGTACGCTCCGGGTGAGACAATCAAGCGAGCCGCGCTTTTCATACCCGGGCAACGAAAAGAGATACCCAAGCGTCTCATTCAGTTCCGCCGCCTGCACCGTGCGGACGGACACGCCCTGAGAGGTCAGATATCGGAGGATGCGCATCGTGCGTTCTTCCGGGCGAAAGGCAAACAGGAGCACCTGCGGCTGAATCATTTTCGGCATGTGCAATGGCATGGTCTATAATCCTTCCGTATCATTTTGACAAAACAGGCGCAAGAGCGGCAGCCCATGCGTCGATGAGCTGTTCCAGCGACCGGGCGGCGTTGGCGGGACTCGTGGAGGGCAGTGATACGGCCGGAATTCTGAAAACGGGCAGCAGATAGCGCTGATAGAGCGCGGAGGCTTTCCCGCCGTTGGTATAGATCCGGTTTTCCACACGGCTCCCGATCAGGATCGGCCGCAGATCCGCCGGGACAACGTCCCGGATGCTGCTGTCGGACGAGCCGACGATGCTGCAGCTTTCGATCACGTCATAGAGCGCGATCTTGTTTCGGCAAAGGAAGGCTTTTTTCTCCTCAAGGCTCTGCGGCGTTTCTTCCCGGCAGACCGCGGCCAGCACTGGCCAGAAGCGATTGCGGGGATGGCCGTAAAAGAAGCTCTGCTCCCGGGATTTGACCGAGGGAAAGCTGCCAAGGATCAGGATGCGGGATTCCGGCGTATAATACGGCCCGAAGCCGTGGGACAGGATTTGTCGCTGCGCGGGCATGAGATCACCTTCTGCTCTGGATTATCCGCGAAAGCGGAGGAAAAGTCAAGGAATGCTTTTATTCTGTGCTTACTTTTTCGTTGAAGAATGCCGGGGGAGCGGTTATAATCAAACACATAGGAGAGTGATAAGAATGAAACTGATGGTCGCATCCGATATCCACGGCTCGGCATATTGGTGCCGACGCCTGCTCGAAGCCTTTGACCGCGAGGGAGCCGATCGGCTTCTGCTGCTGGGCGATATCCTGTACCACGGGCCGCGCAACGCTCTGCCGGAGGAATACGCGCCGATGGAGGTCGCCGCCATGCTCAACGAGCGCAGCGGCCTGGTGTTCGGCGTTCGCGGCAACTGCGACGCCGAGATCGACCAGATGGTGCTGCAGTTCCCGATGATGGCGGATTACAGCCTGCTGTTTGCCGGGCAGCATGCGCTCTATGCGACGCACGGACACCTCTGGCATAAGGACAAGCTGCCGCCGCTGCGCGCGGGCGACGTGCTGCTGCACGGGCACACGCATGTGCCATGCTGGGAGAAGACCGCGGATGGCATTTTTATATTCAATCCCGGATCCGTGTCGATCCCGAAGAATAATACGCCGCACGGCTATCTGATTTTGGATGGCACGGACTGGATCTGGAAGAGCATGGACGGGGAAGCGTATCACCATTTGACGCTATAATGATCGGAGGAGAAGTCAATATGGATCCAATCAAATGCATGAGCCTTGAGGATCAGATCGCGCTTTGTTCCGGCGCAGACAACTGGCACACCAAGGCGATGCCGGACGCCGGCGTGCCGATCCTCTGCATGAGCGACGGCCCGCATGGTTTGCGGAAAATGCCGGAGGGTGCGGGGGAGATGAACATCAATAACTCTTTGCCCGCGACCTGCTTTCCCACAGCCGTTCTAAGCGCCTGCAGCTGGGACCCGAAGCTGCTGGAGGAGGTCGGGCGGGCGATCGGAGAGGAAGCTGCGTCCTACGGCGTGGGGCTGCTGCTCGGCCCGGGCGCGAATATCAAGCGAAATCCGCTCTGCGGACGGAATTTCGAATACTTTTCCGAGGATCCCGTGCTGACCGGCAAGCTCGCGGCTGCCATGATCCGCGGCGTGGAGAGCAGCGGCGTCGGCGCCTGCCTGAAGCATTTTGCCTGCAACAACCAGGAATACAAGCGCTTCAATTCCGACAGCGTTCTGGACGAGCGCACGCTGCGGGAGATCTATCTCAGCGGTTTTGAAACGGCGGTCAGGGAGGGGAGACCCTCCGCCGTCATGTGCGCCTACAACAAGGTCAACGGCGAGCACTGCTCCGACAGCAAGAAGCTGCTGACGGATATCCTGCGCGAGGACTGGGGCTTTGACGGCATGGTCGTCACCGACTGGGGCGCGATGAACGACCGGATCCGCGCCTTCGAGGCAGGCTGCGATCTGAATATGCCGGGCGGCTCGGCCTATCAGGAGCGGGAGGCCGCGGCGGCTGTGCGCGACGGGAAGCTCGATCCCGCCTGCGTTGCTCGCTCGGCGGAGCGTGTGGCAAAATTGGCCCTGCGTGCACAGGCCGTTCAGAAGGAGAAGCGGCCTTTTGACGCCGCCGCTCATCACGCGCTTGCCAAGCGTATTGCGCTGGAGAGTGCGGTGTTGCTCAAAAACAAGGAGCATATCCTGCCGCTCAGCGAAGATCTGGATCTGCTTTTTGTCGGACCGATGGCTACGCAGCTCCGCTACCAGGGCGGCGGCAGCAGCCATATCAATCCTCTCCGGCTGCGTCAGCTTACAGAGATCTGTCCCGATATTCCCGTTTTGCCGGGCTGCCTGCCGGATGGCAGCGGGGATAAAAAGCTGCTGCAGGCGGCTGAAAAGGCGGCGAAAAAGGCCGGCGCGGTCGTCGTGTTTGCAGGCCTTCCCGACAGCATCGAATCTGAGGGCTTTGACCGCGACAAGATGGAGCTGCCCGCCGGTTATAACGAACTGATCGAGCATGTTGCCGCGGTCAATCCGCGCACGGTCGTTGTTCTGTGCTGCGGCAGCCCGGTGGAGCTGCCCTGGGCGGACAGAGTGAAAGGCATCCTGTATCTCGGCCTGTCCGGTGAAGCCGGCGCCGAGGCGGCGGTCGACCTGATGTTCGGTAAGGCAAACCCCAGCGGCAAACTCGCAGAGAGCTGGCCCCTGCGTTATCGGGACTGCGTTTCCTCCGGCTATTACGCCGGACAGCATAAGGACGCCCACTACCGTGAGGGCCTCTATGTCGGCTATCGCTGGTACCAAAAGGCCGGGATCCCGCTGCGCTATGCCTTTGGCTATGGTCTGAGCTATACGAGCTTCTCATATTCCGATCTGGAGATCAGCGGGGATACGGTCAGCTGCCGCGTGAGAAACACCGGAAAGCTGGATGGTGCGGAGACGGTGCAGCTTTATATTTCCCCGCCTGAGGGCTCGGGGTATCGCCCGGTCCTGGAACTGAAGCGCTTTGAAAAGCTCTTTCTCAAGCGCGGCGAGTCAAAGACAGTATCATTCACCCTCGACGATCGCTGTTTTGCCGTCTGGCAGGATGCATGGATCGTCCCGAAGGGAGAATACGGCGTTCATATCGGATCGTCCTCCGAGCAGCTGCTCCTTCACGGCAGCGTCCGCAAGGACGGCGTCATCTGGGACGGCGCGGCGTATCCCGATTGGTACTGCAATCCCGTCGGAGCCCCGTCCCATATCGCCTTTGAGCATTTGCTCGGCCGTCCGGCCGCCGAACAGCGGACGCGCAAGGGCAGCTACACGATGGACAGCACTCTCGATGAAATGCGGGAGGATTCGCTTGCGGCCAAACTCCTTTCCAAGGGTCTGGAGGCCAGCCTTGCCAAGCTCAGCGGTGCAGAGCCCGGCAGCCCGGAATACCGCATGACGCTCAGTTCGACGCTGGATGCGCCGCTGCGCACGCTGAAGATCTTTATGGCGAAGGACAGCGCGGCTCTGGACGCGGTGCTCGAACTCAGCAACGGGCACGCGATCCGCGCGCTGCGCAAGCTCCTGGAAAAGCCGCGGCAATAAAAGATCCCATCTATTCGAAAACAAACAGGCGCCGCCCGCTGGATCTTCGGGCGGCGCCTGTTTCGCGCACTTGTCATAATCGGAAGATTGTGCTATAAATAATATATTATGAGTTTATCAGGGAGGTAGCTGCTTTGACGATCTGGAATGCGATCATCCTGGGCCTTGTCCAGGGGCTGGCAGAGTTTCTGCCGATCTCGAGCTCCGGTCATCTGTCGGTGCTCAACAACCTTTTTGATATGACCACGGCGGAAAACGGACATATGTTTTTTGACGTTCTGCTCCACCTGGGCACGCTGATCTCAATCTGCGTGGTTTATTGGCAGGACATCGTGGATATGTTCTTTGAGGTGCTGGGTTTCGTCAATCTGGGGCCTCTCGCCGGAAAGAGAAAGGCGCATTATCCGGCCGCGCGTCTGTTCCTGATGATCGTCCTGGCCACGCTGCCGCTTTTCCTCATCATGCCGGTCAAAGACATGCTCGAGGGCCTGTATTACGACAGCATTTTTATCGGCGTGATGCTGATCTTCACCGGCTTTATGCTGTATGTGTCCGATAAAATGGTGCAGGGGAATAAAACGGAAAAGAACATGACCATGGTGGACGCGCTGCTGATCGGCGTGTGCCAGTGCGTGGCCACGATCCCCGGTCTTTCCCGCTCCGGCACCACGATCACCGCGGGCCTGGCCACGGGCCTCAAGCGCGAATTCGCCGTGAAGTTTGCCTTTCTGATGAGTCTTCCCGCGGTTTTGGGCGCCAATATCCTCAGCTTTGTCGATGCGGCGCAGGAGGGGATCGACTGGACCAGCATGCCGGCCTATCTGGTCGGTACGGCCGTGGCGATGGTCACCGGCATCGGCGCGATCACGCTGCTCAAGCGCATTTCCCGCAGCGGCCATTTTGGAGGCTTCGCCTATTACTGCTGGATCGCCGGCGCGCTGTCTATTATTCTGACAATGATTTTCTGACAACAGGAAAGGTTTTTTACCATGGCACAGAACACCCAATCAAAGAAGAAAAAAACCTCCGGCAAAACGGCGGCGAAATCTGCGCCCAAATCTTCCGGGACAAAGCGGCAGGCGCCCCCGCCGGAGCCCGCGCCCCCCAGAAGGCGCGAGATCCTGGGCATCGTGTTTTTCTTTGCCGCTGTATTTCTGATCATCAGCTTCTTCAATTCCGAAGGCGCGCTGATCGTCCTCGGCACCGATTTCATCAAATCCCTCGTCGGCTACGGCTTCTGGCTGGCTGCCCCCGCCTTCCTCTTCTGCGCGGTGATCCTGCTGTTTCACCACGGCAGACCGGTCGCCTTCCGTGTGCTCTGCATCCTGATGCTGCCGGTTCTCTTCGGCGCGATGATGCACGTGGTGAATGTCGGCGCGCCGCCTGAGGATTTTGTGCTGGGCGACGTTGTGAAAAGCCTTGCGCAGCAGGGCAAACTGCTGGCCTCCGGCGGCGTGCTGGGCGGCCTGTTCGGCTTCGCCTTGTATAAGGCCTTCAGCAAGGCGGGCGCGTTCATCGTACTTCTGGTGATCTTCGGGCTGTTTCTGATCGTCGGCACCAAATTTGACGTCAGCGGCGCGGCAAATAAGATCAAGGACCGCGCCACCAGACCTTATGAAGCGGAGGATCTTCCGCTTGAAACAAAGCCTGCGCCCGCTCAGCCCTTGCAGAAGAAAAAGAAGGCTCCCGCCGCCGATTCCTTCCCGCGCCCGCTCGGACGAAACGGGCGGGAGATGGATCTGCCGCTCGGAGAGGATGAGGAATTCCTTCCGGTTCGTGAATTTGATGACGGGAAGAGCGCCGAAGCCGAGCCCAAGCGGGCACGCGTGAGGAAAAAGGCGGCGCCTCCGGTGCAGACCGTCAGCCCCACGGAACGCGTGGAGCCGATGGATCTGGAGGACGCGGCCGATCTCGCAGGCATCGCCCTGCAGAGGGAACCGCAGGGCACGCCCGCCCGCGTGCGTCCGAGCGTCGCCGCGACCGAGATTTCCGATCCTCCCAAACCGAAAAAGACGGCGAAGGTCGATGTGGAGGCCGAGGCGAAGGCCGTGGCCGATTCGATCTCTGCACAGGGCGAGCAGGGTGAGTACCAGTTCCCGCCGCTGAATCTTCTGCGCGGCGGTGTCAGCGCCAACGTCGATTACCGCGACGAGGTGCGTCTCAATCGCGAACGACTGGAAAATGCGCTGCACAGCTTCGGCATCAGCTCCGCCATCGTCGGCGTGATCCGCGGGCCTACCGTGACGCGCTATGATATCGAGCTGGAGCAGGGTGTCAAGCTCTCGCGCGTGACGAATCTGGCGGGCGACTTGGCCCTGGCGCTCGGCGTCGTCAACGTCCGCATCGCGCCGATCCCGGACAAGATCTCCACCGTCGGCATCGAGGTGCCGAACAAGCTCGTCAGCACCGTCTATCTGCGCGATATCCTGGAGACGCCGAAATTCATCAACGCCAAGAGCAAGATCAGCTTTGCACTCGGCAAGGATATCAGCGGCGAGGGCATCGTCGGCAACATCGCCAAACTGCCTCATTTGTTGATCGCCGGCACCACCGGCTCGGGCAAATCGGTCTGCATGAACAGCCTGATCCTGAGCCTGCTGTATAAAGCGCGGCCGGATGAGGTCAAGCTCATCATGATCGACCCGAAGATGGTCGAGCTCGGCATCTATAACGGCATCCCGCATCTGTACGTTCCCGTCGTCACCGACCCGAAAAAGGCGGCCGGCGCACTGCAGTGGTCGGTAGTCGAGATGCTCAAGCGCTACCGTCTTTTCTCCGAGGCGGGTGTCCGCGATCTGGAAGGCTATAACAAGCACTGCGAAGCCAACGGCGAGCAGAAGCTGCCGCAGGTCGTCATCGTCATCGACGAGCTGGCCGACCTGATGATGATCGCCGCCAAAGAGGTCGAAGAGAGCATTTGCCGCGTGGCGCAGATGGGCCGTGCGGCCGGCATGCACCTTGTGATCGCAACCCAGCGTCCTTCGGCGGACGTCATCACCGGCCTGATGAAGGCAAACGTCCCCTCCCGCATCGCTTTTGCGGTCTCCTCCGCGATGGAAAGCCGCATCATCCTGGACCAGAGCGGCGCGGAGAAGCTGGTCGGCATGGGCGATATGCTGTTCTCTCCGGTCGGCGTCGGCAAGCCGGTGCGCATCCAGGGCGCCTTTGTCTCCGACGAAGAGCGCGAGGCCGTGGTGCAGTTCATCAAGGAGAATGCCGGCGGCGCGCAGTCGAATCAGGACATCGAGGAATACATGAACAAGGCTGCCGAAGAAAAGAGCGGCGCGGACAACGGAAAAGGCGCCGCGGACGAAAGTCCGGCCGGCGAGTACGACGAGATGCTGCCGCAGGCGGTGGAAGCCGTTTTGGAAGCCAAGTCCTGCTCGGTTTCCATGCTGCAGCGGCGCGTGAAGCTCGGCTATTCCCGTGCGGCCCGCATCGTGGACCAGATGGAAGAGCTCGGCATCGTCGGACCCTATGAGGGTGCCAAACCCCGCAGCGTGACCATCGACCGCAACGGCTGGCTGGAACTGCAGGCGCAGCTTGGCATGGCTCCTGCCGGAGATATGGCTCTGGCCGCCGAAATGAACGAAGACAGCGAAAATATGGAATACTGAAGGAAAAGGGCGCGAGAAACGCCCTTTTCTCATGAGAGAATATGAACGATTATCTGCATCTGCAAATGAATCCCGAGGACGTGAACCGTATCAGCATGCTTGGCCTCGCTCACGTCGGCGACGGCGTCTACGAGCTGCTGGTGCGCAGCATGCTCTGCGCGCAAGGCCACCAGGCCATCCAGGATCTGCACCGGGAAACGGTGCGCCTGGTCAACGCGACAGCCCAGGCCCAGGCCATGGAAAAGCTCCTGCCGCTGCTGACCGAGGAGGAGAGCGCCGTCTACCGCCGCGGCAGAAACGCCAAGGTACACGGCATCCCGCCAAAATCCAGCGTGGCCGAATACCACAGCGCCACCGGTCTGGAGGCGCTGTTCGGATGGCTGTACCTGCTGGGCCGCAGGGAGCGCCTGTCTGAGCTTTTTGCGCATATCACGGAGGAATAAGCCATGCCTTTGGACGCTATCTGCCTGCAGGCGCTGACGGCGGAGCTTGCTCCGCAGCTGGAGGGCGCCAAAATAGAAAAGGTGCAGCAGCCCGAACGGGACCTGCTGCTTCTTTCCCTGCGCGGCAAAATGGGCGGCGGCAAACTTCTGATCGCCGCCGGCACGGGAAATGCCCGCATGCACTTTACTGCGGAGACGGTGGAAAATCCCCCGGAGCCGCCGATGTTCTGCATGCTGCTGCGCAAGCACCTGGTCGGCGCGCGCATTCTTTCCGTTTCGCAGCCAGATCATGAGCGCATGCTGCGCATCGATCTGGAAGCGCGGGACGAAATGGGCGATGTTGCCGGGAAAGCGCTGATCGTTGAAATGATCGGACGCAGCTCCAACGTCATCCTTGTCGGACAGGACGGGCGGATCATCGACTGCCTGCGCCGGATGGACTTTGCCGGGGATGAACTGCGGCGCCTGTTGCCGGGGATGCTCTACCGCATGCCGCCGGCGCAGGACAAGCGAAGCATTTTCAAACTGAACGCGGATGAAATTTTGCCTTTGATCGAATCTGCCGATCGTTCTGTTCCCGTCGATCGCTGGCTGCTGAACCAGTTTTCCGGTCTGTCGCCGCTGATTTGCCGGGAGCTTGCCTTCCGCAGCGGAGAAGACTATAACGCTCTCGCGCCGGAGCTTTCGCGGCTGACCGATCGGCTGAAAGCGCAGGATTTCCATCCGGTCATGCTTCTTGAGAACGGCGTGCCTCGTGACTTCAGCTTTATGGACATCGGGCAGTATGGCATGCGTATGGACAAGCGTCCCTGCGAGTCGTTTTCCGGGATGCTCGACGCTTTCTACGCGCAGCGCGAGCGGGCGGAACGGCAGCGCCGCCGCAGCCATGATCTGCTTCGAACAGTGCGTACGGCCCGTGACCGCTTGCAGCGAAAGCTCGGCCTGCAGCGCGAGGAGTTCCGGCGTACAGAGAGCCGTGACGAGCTTCGCAAACAGGCGGAGCTGCTGACCGCCAATCTCTACCGCCTGAAAAAAGGCGACCGGGAGCTTTGCTGCGAGGACTATTATCTGGAGGATTCGCCTGAGATCCGGATTCCGCTCGACCCGCTGAAAACGCCGCAGCAGAACGCGGCGGCGATGTATAAAGAGTATAATAAGCGCAAGGCGGCGGCGGAGCATCTGCGTGTGTTTCTCGCGCAGGGCGAGCAGCAGCTGGATTATCTGGAAAGCGTTCTCGATCAGATCGAGCGCGCCGAGGGAGAAAAGGATCTCGCGGAGCTGCGCAGGGAACTGACCGAAACCGGCTATCTGAAAAAGCAGAAGAAGGGGAAGCCGGAGAAGATCAAAGCGCAGGGGCCGCTGGTCTACCGCTCGGACGACGGCTTTGAGATCCTCGTCGGGCGCAACAACCTGCAAAACGACGAGCTGACGACAAAAACTGCCCGCCGCACGGATTACTGGCTGCATACGCAAAAGGTGCACGGCAGCCACGTCGTCATCCGCTGCGAGGGCGAAGAGCCGCCGGAAAGAACGATCGAGCAGGCGGCGAGCCTGGCGGTCTATCATTCCCAGGGAAGGGACGGCGGCAAGATCCCGGTGGATGTTACGATGATCCGCTTCGTGCGAAAGCCCTCCGGTGCGCTGCCCGGCAAGGTGATCTACACGGACTATCATACGCTGCTGGCCCAGGCGGATGAGGCGCTTGCGGATAGACTGAGGCAAAAAAAATGACAGGTTCCAACGGAACCTGTCATTTTCATCATGCGGTCGGTGAATGTTTTCCGGTCTTTTGCCTGGGCTTGATAAAATCCAGATGATAAAAGCGCTTGGGAATGACATTCTGGGCGATCAGCGTGCCGAGAATGCCGGCGATTGTGCCGACGATCAGTCCGCCCAGCACGTCGCTGGGGTAATGAACGACGAGATAGATGCGGCTCAGCCCCATCAGGAAGGCGAAAATCAGCGCCATCCAGCTCACGCGCTTTTTGCCGAGCAGAAACACCGGCACCATCGTGGCGAAGGCTGCGGTGGTATGACCGGAGGGAAAGCTCTTGTCGCTCTCCGTATGAGCGCCCATCATCTGCCACAGGGGATAGAAGAAGCCGTTTTCGTCCGCATAGGGGCGCGGCCTCGCGATAACGACCTTGATGAACAGATTGGTAAACAGTGCGCCGATCGTGACGCCGAGCAGCATCGCAGTGCCGAAGCGGCGGGTCCTCTTGCTGACGATCAGACACAGCGACAGGAGGATCAGAAAAATCCCGCCCTTGCCCATCAGGGAAATCAGCTCCAGAAACGGGGAAAAGAACCAGCCGGCGGCGTCGTACAGCTGATGAACGCCGGCGGTCACAGCCTGGTCAAAGCCGGCAAAAGCCGTATTGAGCCACATGGCAGCGGCAGTACCTTGCATATGATTACTCCTTTGTTTTGATTTCTCCTTGATTCTACCACAGTTGACAGCGGAAGTCCATGCTAATTTAAATAGTCCTTTATGTTCTCCTTGTTTTTGCCGTGAAACTTACGCATTTTCTTGTCTTTGCGCAGCAGAAATGATATAATAAAATGAATGATTTTGGGGTGATGCAATGGATCATTTTCAGCTTGTTTCCGACTATCGGCCGACCGGCGATCAGCCGGAGGCGATCGATCTGCTGACGCAGGGAATCGAAAACGGGATCGACGAGCAGGTGCTGCTCGGTGTGACCGGCTCGGGCAAGACCTTTACGATGGCGAACGTCATCGCACGGCTCAACCGCCCGACGCTGGTGCTGGCGCACAACAAGACGCTGGCCGCCCAGCTGTGCAGCGAGTTTCGTGAGTTTTTCCCGAACAACGCGGTGGAATACTTTGTCTCGTATTACGACTACTATCAGCCCGAGGCCTATATCCCGCATACTGATACCTTTATCGAGAAGGATTGTTCGATCAACGACGAGATCGAGCGCCTGCGCCACAGCGCAACCTCCAGCCTTTTTGAGCGGCGTGACGTGATCGTTGTGTCCTCCGTCTCCTGCATCTACGGTCTGGGTGACCCGATCGACTATGCCAACATGGTCGTCTCGCTCCGTCCGGGCCAGACCCGGAACTTTGACGAGCTGCTGCACAAGCTGGTGGAGATCCGCTACGAGCGCAACGACATTGCCTTCGAGCGCAATATGTTCCGCGTGCGCGGCGATACGGTTGAGGTTTTTCCGGCCTATTCCAACGACAAGGCCATCCGCATCGAATTCTTCGGCGACGAAGTGGACCGCATCAGCGAGATTAACGTCGTTACCGGCACGCCGACCCGCATTTTGAACCATGTGGCGATCTATCCGGCGAGCCACTACGTCACCACGAAGGAAAAGCTGGCCGCAGCCATCGACCGCATCCGCGTTGAATGTGATGAGCGGGTGAAATACTTTGAAGCCAACAACCGCCTGCTGGAGGCGCAGCGCATCAAGCAGCGCACCGATTACGATATCGAGATGATGCAGGAGCTCGGCTACTGCTCCGGCATTGAGAACTATTCGCGCGTGATTTCCAACCGCGCGCCCGGCAGCCCGCCGATGACGCTGCTGGACTATTTCCCGAAGGATTTCCTGCTGTTTGTCGATGAGAGCCACGTGACGCTGCCGCAGGTGCGCGCGATGTACCGCGGCGACCGTGCGCGCAAGGAAGCGCTGGTGGAGTACGGCTTCCGCCTGCCCTCGGCCTTTGATAACCGTCCGCTCAAGTATGATGAGTTTACCGAGCGCATCCATCAGCGCGTCTATGTCTCCGCAACGCCCGGCGACTATGAAAAGGAGCGGGCCGGGCAGATCGTGGAGCAGATCATCCGCCCGACCGGCCTGCTGGATCCCGAGATCTTTGTCCGCCCGGTAGAGGGACAGATCGACGATCTGATCGGCGAAATCAACGCCAAGATCGAAAAGGGCCAGCGCAGCCTGGTGACGACGCTCACCAAGCGCATGGCGGAGGATCTGACCGATTATCTGCAGGGCGTCGGCATCCGCTGCCGCTATATGCACCACGATATCGGCACCATCGAGCGAATGGAGATCATCCGCGATCTGCGTCTCGGCGAATTTGACGTGCTGGTCGGCATCAACCTTTTGCGCGAGGGCCTGGACATCCCGGAGGTCGGCCTGGTTGCGATCCTGGACGCGGATAAAGAGGGTTTCCTCCGCAGCGAGACGAGCCTCATCCAGACTGTCGGCCGCGCCGCGCGCAATGCCGAGAGCATTGTCATCATGTATGCCGATACCGTGACACCTTCGATGCGCGCCTGCATCAACGAAACACAGCGCCGCCGCGCCAAGCAGATGGCCTATAACGAAGAGCACGGCATCGTGCCGCAGACGATCGTGAAAAACGTGCGCGAGCTGCTGGAGATCTCCACGGACGCGTCCTCTGTGCCGACAAAGGCCAACGGCATGAAGATGACCGAACGGGAGCGCCGCGAGCTGATCGCTTCGCTCGAGAGCAAGATGAAGAAGGCTGCTCAGATGCTGGAATACGAGATCGCTGCGCAGCTGCGCGACGAGATCATCCGGCTGCGCGGCGAAACACAGCTGAAGAGGTAAGACGATGAAATGTATGATTTTGGACGGCAACAGCATTGTCAACCGTGCCTTTTACGGGGTGCGCGCACTCAATGCACCGGACGGCACGCCCACCAATGCGGTCTACGGCTTTCTTGCGATCCTGCAGCGCCTGCTGGACGAGCAGAAACCGGACGCCCTCTGCGTGAGCTTTGACCGGAAGGAGCCGACCTTCCGCCACCGGGCGGACGCCGACTATAAGGCGACGCGCCATCCAATGCCGGAGGAGCTTGCGGTGCAGATGCCGCTTTTGAAGGAAACGCTGGACGCCATGGGCATCCGGCATTACGAACTGGCGGGCTATGAGGCGGACGACATCCTGGGAACCGTTTCCGTTCAATGCGAAAAAGCCGGCTGGGACTGCGTGATCGTTACCGGCGACAAGGACAGCCTGCAGCTCGTCACGCCGCACACCACGGTCTGCCAGGTCAAAAGCCGCATGGGCCAGACCGAAACGATCCTTTATACCCCCGAGCGTTTCTTTGAGGAATACGGCTTTGAGCCGAAGCGCATGGTCGATCTCAAGGCCCTGATGGGTGACAGCTCCGACAATATCCCGGGCGTCCCCGGCATCGGCGAAAAGACCGCGCTGGATCTGATCCGCCGCTTCGGATCGCTTGAGGCGATCTATGCCGATCTGGATACGAATGAGATCAAGGACAGTCTGCGTAAAAAGCTCAGCGCGGGGGAGGAGAGCGCCAGAAAGTCCTTCTGGCTTGCGACGATCCTCTGTGAGGTGCCGATGGCCTTTAGCCCGGAGGAAAATCGCTGGGATAAAAACTATCGCCCTGAGCTGTTCACGCTCTTTCAGCGCCTCGGCTTTCACAAGTTCATTGAGAAATGGGGCCTCGAGGCGCCGGTTGAAGTGTTGGAAAAGGTGAATGCTGCTTCTTTGCCGCGTGTTGAGCTCAACAGCGATAGCCTGCCCGCTTTCTTGAATGAAGCGCTTGACGGACGGACGCTTGCCGTTTATGCGCCGGACAGCCTGGACCGTTTGGAACTCTGCGACGGCGCAGCTGTATATACCGCATCCTGGAACGACTGCGGCGAAGCCTATCAGGACCTGCTGCGCTCACTTTTCTCTGAAAAAGTCCCGAAGCTTTCCCACAATGTCAAAAACCTGATGAGCCTGCTGATGAAGGAAGGCCTGAGCGTGGACGGCTTCGTGTTCGATACGGCTCTGGCCGGCTATCTGCTGGATGCGACTGCGAGCGATTATGCGCCGGAGAGGTTATCCGCGCGCTATGTCGGCGAGGAAAAAGCCGG
This sequence comes from Oscillospiraceae bacterium, assembly GCA_902778115.1. Classification (GTDB taxonomy): domain Bacteria; phylum Bacillota; class Clostridia; order Oscillospirales; family Oscillospiraceae; genus Limivicinus. The sequence continues at coordinate 48,456 of CACYWG010000001.1, forward strand.
CGCCGAGGCGATCTGGGGGCTCTGGGAGCCGATGAAACAGAAGCTGGCGGACGATGGCATGACCGCGCTCTTTGAAACGATCGAACTGCCGCTGTGCCGGGTTCTGGCAGACATGGAACAGGTCGGCTTTTTCGTTGACCGCAAGGCGCTGTACGAGTTTGGCGAGAGCCTCAACGCGGGCATCGCCGCGCTTCAGGAGAGCATCTGGCGGCACGCGGGTCATGAATTCAACATCCTGTCTCCCAAGCAGCTCGGCACGGTGCTTTTTGACGAGCTGATGCTGCCCTCCGGCAAAAAGACCAAGACCGGCTGGAGCACGAACGCGGATGTTCTGGACAAGCTGCGCGGCAAGCATCCCATCGTGGACGAGGTGCTGGATTACCGGATGCTGACCAAGCTCAAATCCACCTATGCCGAGGGGCTGCTGAAGGTCATCGAGGCCGACGGGCGCATCCACACCAATTTCCAGATGACCGTGACGGCGACAGGCCGCCTGTCCTCGACGGAGCCGAACCTGCAGAATATCCCGGTGCGCAAGGAGCTCGGTGCACAGATCCGCCGGATGTTCGTCGCCTCGCCCGGCCACGTCCTTGTGGACGCCGACTACAGCCAGATCGAGCTGCGTTTGCTTGCGCATATTTCCGACGACAAGACCATGCAGGAGGCCTTTCTCAGCGGGGAGGATTTCCACCGCGTCACGGCCTCGCAGGTCTTTGATACGCCGCTGGATGAGGTCACGCCGCTGCTGCGCAGCCGGGCCAAGGCCGTCAACTTCGGCATTGTGTACGGTATCTCCGCCTTTTCCCTGGCGCAGGATATCGGCGTCTGGCCCAGTGAGGCGAAAGCCTATATCGACGCCTATCTGTCCAAGTATCACGGTGTTCGTGACTATATGAAGCATATTGTCGAGCAGGCGCGCGCCGATGGTTATGTTTCCACACTCTATGGCCGGCGGAGAGAGCTGCCGGAGCTCAAGAGCTCGAACTTCAACATGCGTTCCTTCGGCGAACGTGTGGCGCTGAATATGCCCATCCAGGGCACCGCGGCCGACATCATCAAGCTGGCCATGGTCCGCGTCTACCGCAGGCTGCGCGAAGAAAAGCTGCAGGCCAGGCTCATCCTGCAGGTACACGACGAACTGATCGTCGAGTGCCCGGAGGAGGAAGCGGAGCGCGTATGTGAGCTGCTGCGCTATGAGATGGAGCACACGGCAGAGCTTGCCGTTCCGCTGACGGCGGACGCGCACATCGGCCACAGCTGGGCAGAGGCGCACTGAGATGGACTATCAAATTGTGAACGCCGAAAAGCGCCATCTGGACGCGCTGGTCGCTCTGGAGCATCAGTGCTTCTCCATCCCCTGGACGCGAGCGCAGCTGGCTGCAGAGCTTCCCGACGGACACCATGAATTCCTTGTGGCGGAGGCCGGAGATACCGTCATCGGCTATGTCGGGATGATGTACGTCCTGGACGAGGGATATATTTCCAACGTTGCCGTTGCGCCGGATCATCGGCGGCAGGGGATCGCCTCGACGCTGATCGAGGCACTGCTGCGCCGTGCCGAAGAACTGCAGCTGTCTTTTGTCACGCTTGAGGTGCGCGAATCGAACGCCCCGGCCATTGCGCTGTACGGGCGCTTCGGTTTCACCCCGGTCGGGCGCAGAAAAGGCTATTATGACGCGCCGAAAGAGGACGCGATTTTGATGACAAGATTATTGAAATGAGGCAAACGCTTTGAAAATACTCGCTTTTGAATCCACCTGTGATGAAACGGCGGTCGCCGTTGTAGAGGACGGCCGCAAGATCCTCAGTGACCAGATCTTTTCCCAGGCTGATCTGCACGCCGTCTACGGCGGCGTCGTGCCGGAAATCGCCTCCCGCTGCCATGTCGAGTCGATCTCCATCCTGGCCCGCCGTGCGGTCGAGGCGGCCGGGATCACGAAAAAGGACATTGACGCCGTGGCTGTCAGCTATGCGCCGGGACTGATCGGCGCGGTGCTGGTGGGCGTGAACTTCGCCAAGTCCGCGGCTCTCGCGCTCGGCGTGCCGCTGATTCCGGTGCACCATATCCGCGGTCATATGGCAGCCAATTACCTGGCCTATCCCGAACTGGAACCGCCGTACCTCTGCCTGGCGATCTCCGGCGGCAACACGCTGCTGGTGGACGTGCGGGATTACACCGATATGAAGATCATCGGCGCGACCCGCGACGACGCGGCCGGAGAGTGCTTCGACAAGACGGCGCGTGTGCTTGGCCTGCCCTATCCGGGCGGCAAGCCGATCGACCAGCTCTCGCAGGGCGGCGACGATACGCGCTACAGCTTCCCGATCGGCCATGTGGACGGCAATCCCTATGACATGAGCTTTTCCGGCCTGAAGACGGCGGTGATCAACCTGGTCCACAACGCCGAGCAGAAGGGGGAGGAGATCGACCGCCCCGCGCTGGCTGCCTCCTTTACCAAGGCCGTCAGCGACAGTCTGGTTCCCCGTACGATGCAGGCGGCGGCGGAATTGGGCAGAGACAGGATCGTCATTGCCGGCGGCGTGGCCGCCAATTCCCGCATCCGCGCTGATTTCCAGAAGGCTGCTGCGGCAAACGGTTATCAGCTCTTTATCCCGCCGCTGAAGCTCTGCGGCGATAACGGCGCGATGATCGGCGCGCAGGCCTATTACGAATACCTCGCGGGCGTTCGCGCCGGGAGCGATCTGAACGCTTACGCGACCATGGAACTGTAACATATTACATATAGAGATAGGGTGATGACAATGGCTGTGCATGACGGTCACAGAAGCCGCCTCAAGGAGCGATTCACCGCATACGGTCTGGATAATTTCAATGACCTCAACGTGCTGGAACTTCTGTTGTTTTACGCCATTCCCCGCCGTGATACCAATGAGATCGCGCACGCGCTGCTGGATCATTTCGGCTCGCTCGACGCGGTGTTCGAGGCCTCTGTGCATGAACTGCGCGCTGTGCCGGGCATCGGGGACAACGCGGCCACGCTCATCAGCCTGGTGCCGGAGATCGCCAAGAGATGTGCCGTCAGCCGTACGAGAAACCTGACGAGTTTCGCCGGGGCTTCTCAGACAGCGCAGTACCTGATTCCGCGCCTCGGCATGGAGAAGGCGGAAAAGGCGCTGCTTCTCTGTCTCAATCCCCAGAAGCAGCTGATCTGCTGTACGGAGCTCGGCAGCGGCGTGGTCGACAATGTGAATCTGAACGTCCGCCTGGTGGTGGAGAGCGCTCTGAAGGCCAGAGCAAGCTCGGTCATTCTGGCGCATAATCACCCCTCCGGCAACCCCTCTCCCTCGCGCGACGACGAGCTGCTCACGCGCCGCATCCGTGAAGCGCTGCAGCTGGTGGAGATCACGCTGGACGACCACATCATCATCGGCGGACAGGCATACTTTTCTTTTGCCGATTCCGGTCTGCTGCTGTATCCGATGGGCGGCCGGTACTGAAAGGGGAGAGCGCATGAAGCCGGAAGAAAATCTGCACCCCCTGGTTTACCAGTCCCTTCTTCGCTACATCGGCTACGGCTGGAACAACGCTCTGATCCAGAGCCTGCTCCGTTATCGCTTCAATGTTAAAATCAGCCAGCGCTGTCTGAATACCTTTCGAAAGGGCGGTAACTGCAGTACGCAGTGTCAAAGTCTATGCCCGTTTCTGAAAAGTGTTATGTAAACAAAATAATTTGTATTATTTGAAATTTTCTTGTCTGATAGAGGATCGAATTGCGGTTTTTGCCGGATTAGCTGGCTTTTTGCAGCATGTATTTGTTGACAATTCTGTTGAAAATGTTGATAACTCTTTGAAGAATAATTATGTTTATTTATTATGTAACTCTGTTGCAAAAGAGTAGCAATTTGAAAAATGCATCAGTTCGGCGATATTTTGGTACCATTTGCAGGACAAGCTTGCGAGATATGATTGGACAAAAACCTGTCAAGAGCATTCCCGTAACAAAATTATACGATTTGTAATAATCAAATCTTTTGGTTGACTTATTTCAGCGTTTGTGGTACTATAACCCGGCAAATGCTGGTATAGCTCAGTCGGTAGAGCAGCTGATTCGTAATCAGCAGGTCGTGTGTTCGAGTCACATTACCAGCTCCAAGAAAACGCCCGGAAGCTTCTGCTTCCGGGCGTTTGTTTTATCATGCTTTATTTTTTGAAGCTGTCTTTCAGCGCAACGGAACGGTTAAAGACGAGATGACCGGGAGCCGCGTCGCGGTTGTCCAGGCAGAAATACCCCTGGCGCATGAACTGATAGCCCTCGGCGCTCTTGCCCTGCACTGGCATGGGAGCGTCGGCCAGACAGGCTTCCACCTTGCAGCCGGTCAGAATCTCCAGACTGTTGGGATTGAGGCAGTCGAGGAAGTTCTTGTCCGGGCCGTCCGGCTCGGGATCGCTGAAGAGGTAGCTGTAAAGGCGAACTTCAGCGTCCGCGCAGTTATCGGCGTCGACCCAGTGGATGGTTGCGCCCTTGACCTTGCGGCCGTCGGCGGGGTCGCCGCCGCGGCTGGCCGGATCATACTCGCACAGCACTTCGGTCACATTGCCGTTTTCGTCCTTGATGCAGCCGGTGCAGGTGACGAGGTAAGCGCCCTTGAGACGGACTTCAAAGCCCGGGTGCAGACGCTTGTATTTCGGCGCCGGGACTTCCATGAAATCGTCGGCCTCAATCCAGAGGTGGCGGGAGAAACTGACCTGACGGGTGCCGGCATCGGGCTCGAGGGGATTGTTTTCCACTTCGAGCAGCTCGCTCTGGCCCTCGGGATAATTGGTGACGGTCAGCTTGATGGGGCGAAGAACAGCCATCACGCGCTTGGCGTGGGCGTTCAGATCGTCGCGCAGGCAGCTTTCCAGCAGCGCCCAGTCGACCGTGGAGTCGACCTTGGATACACCGATGCGGTTGCAGAACTCGCGGATGGAGGCGGCGGTATAGCCCCGGCGGCGCAGACCGCAGAGCGTCGGCATGCGGGGATCGTCCCAGCCGGCGACCTTGCCCTCTTCCACCAACTGGCGAAGCTTGCGCTTGGACATGACCGTGTAATTGATGCCCAAACGGGCAAACTCTATCTGGCGGGGCTTGATTCCCGGGATCGTCACGTTGCTGACCACCCAGTCGTACAGCGGGCGGTGCGCTTCATACTCGAGCGAGCAGAGGGAGTGGGTGATGCCTTCCAGCGCGTCCTGGATGGGGTGGGCAAAGTCGTACATCGGGAAGATGCACCACTTGGTGCCCTGGCGGTGATGCTCGATATAGCGGATGCGGTACAAAACCGGATCGCGCATGTTAAAGTTGCCGCTGGCCAGATCGATCTTGGCGCGCAGCGTATATTTGCCCTCGGGGAACTCGCCGGCACGCATGCGCTGGAACAGATCCAGGCTCTCTTCGATCGGACGGTCACGCCAGGGGGAGACGGCGGGATGCGTGGTGTCACCGCGGTACTCTTTAAACTGCTCGGGCGTCAGCTCACACACATAGGCCAGCCCTTTGCGGATCAGCTCCAGGGCCAGCTCATAGGTCTTTTCAAAGTAATCCGAGCCGTAGAACAGGCGGTCGCCCCAGTCAAAGCCCAGCCAGTGGATATCCTCCTGGATGGCGTTGACGTATTCGGTGTCCTCCTTGGCTGGGTTGGTATCGTCAAAGCGGAGGTTGCAAAGGCCGCCGAAGCGCTCGGCCGTGCTGAAATCGATGGTCAGCGCCTTACAGTGGCCGATGTGCAGGTAGCCGTTGGGCTCGGGCGGGAAACGGGTATGGACCTTCATGCCGTAGCAGCGATTGCCTTCGGACAGATCCTCCTTGACAAATTCTTCAATAAAATTTCTTGTTTCTTCCATAATATCACTCCTCACCGGGCGCAAAAAATACGTTGCTATTATAAACGAATCCTCTCGCAATTACAATAAAAATGTGATATACTGAATACATCATATTTATTGCTCTCAGGGTGCGTCGCACTGAAAGGGGAAAAACATGCTTGACTGTTACGATATCATCATTATTGGCGGCGGCGTGGCGGCGGCGTCCGCCGTGCTGACGGCTAAGAACCGCGGCAAGACCGTGGCTGTCATTACCAACGGGGAGGAGACCAGCAGTCTCTACCGCGCGGAAAGGATCACCAATTACCCAGGCCTTCCTGCAATGAGCGGAAAGGAAATGAGCGAGGTCTTCCGCCGTCAGATCGAGGAGAACGCCACGGATCTGATCCGGGGCAGAGCCCTGAACGTCATGCCGATGGACGAGGTGTTCGGTGTCGCCGTGGGCAATGATTTCTATCAGTGCCGCGCGCTGATCATCGCAGCCGGCATCACCCGCGAAAACCTGTACCCCGGTGAAGGCGAGTTCCTTGGCCGCGGCGTCAGCTACTGCGCTACCTGTGACGGAATGCTCTATCGCGGCAAGACCGTGGCTGTCATCGGCAGCGGTCATGAGGCTGCCGAAGATGCCGATTTTTTGGAAAGCATCGGCTGCACGGTGATCCGCATGCGGGAAAACGGGAAATATGAAATCAAGGGCGGTCTGAAGGCAAACGCCGTGGTGTTTCGCGGCGAGGAGCAGGCGGTGGACGGCATATTCATCATCAAGGACACCGTCTCCGTGACGCGGCTCGTTCCCAGTCTCGTCTATGAAAACGGCGGCATTGTCACGAATCGCGATATGTCCACCAGCGTCCCGGGCGTTTTCGCGGCCGGAGACTGCACCGGCAAGCCCTATCAGCTGGCCAAGGCCGCCGGCGAGGGGAATATCGCCGCGCTCAGCGCCTGCGAGTATCTGGCGGCTAAGAAGTAAGCGCGCTTTGCTTGACGAAGCGATGGCTCTATCGTATAATCTTCCAAAAGAAAAGAATGTATGAAGCCTGCCGGGAGGATGCAGCATGGATTTTACACATTTTAACGATCAGGGAAGGGCAAAAATGGTGGACGTCGGGGAGAAAGACCCGAGCCGCCGGACGGCCGTTGCGGGCGCCCGCGTTCTTCTCAATCGCGAGACTTTTCGCCTGATCCAGAGCGGCGGCGTCAAAAAAGGCGACGTGCTGACGGTCGCGCAGATCGCCGGCGTCATGGGCGCCAAGCGTACGCCGGATCTGATCCCGATGTGTCATCCAATCCTGATCGACGGCATCGACCTTTCGCTCTCTCTGGATGAAGAGCGCTGTTCAGTGGAGATCAGCGCCAAGGTCAGCTGCGACGGGCGCACGGGCGTGGAGATGGAGGCACTGACGGCAGCTTCTGTCGCGGCGCTCACGGTTTATGATATGTGCAAGGCCGTGCAGCGCGATATGGTGATCACAGATATCCGTCTGCTTTCCAAAAGCGGCGGCGTCCACGGCGATTTTATCCGGCAGGAATAAAATATGCAATATGTGATTACGTTCCTGGAGGGATTGATTTCCTTCGTGTCTCCCTGTATGCTGCCGATGCTGCCGGTCTATGTGTCATACTTTGCCGCAGGCTCTGATAAAAAACGCGCCAATCTCTTTCGCGCGCTGGCCTTTGTGCTCGGCTTTACCGCCGCCTTCTGCCTGATGGGGCTCTTTGCCGGAACGCTCGGCTCGCTGCTGCTGCGCTATCAGCGCCGGGTGTCTCTCATCTGCGGGCTGATCGTGATCCTCTTTGGCCTGTCGTATCTGGAAATCATTCCGCTGCCGTATTTCAAGGGGATGAGCAGCGGACGCTCCGTGACTGGCATTTTCTCCGCCTTTGTCTTCGGACTGGTCTATTCTGTCAGCCTGACGCCCTGTGTCGGCGCCTTTCTTGGGTCTGCGCTGATGCTCGCGTCCAGCTCCGGCACGGCGCTGCAGGGTCTGCTGCTTCTGGTCTGCTATTCGATCGGCCTGGGACTGCCGTTTCTGATTTCTGCGCTGCTGCTGGAGCAGCTGAGCGGTGTATTTCGCTGGATCAAATCGCATTATTCTGTTATCAACCGGATCTGCGGCGGTTTTCTGATCGTGATCGGGCTTTTGATGTGCTTCGGCATGCTCGACCGCTGGATGGCGCTTCTGCGCTGAGGGGTGATTATGAAAACAATTTGGAAAGTCCTGATCCCGGTGCTGCTTCTCGCGCTTCTGTTGATCGGCGGCAGCCTGTTGTACCGGAACCTTGCGCCCGGCGCCTTGCCTTCGACGGCGCCTGAGGAAGAGAGCAATGCTCCTACGGCTCGACATGAGAGCGAATTTACCGAGCATGATGCGGAGACGCCTGCCGGGCAGACGGAGATTGTTCCGGCCGTTGGAACCGAAGCGCCGGAAGAGACCGAGACGCCTGTCGTGCTCAGCGACAACCCGACGGCCGACTTCAGCGTTTTGGACGAGGAAGGGAATATGGTCTCTCTGTCCGAATATTTCGGAACACCTATTGTCGTCAACGCTTGGGCGACCTGGTGCCCGCCCTGCCGCGCGGAGCTTCCGTATTTCGATGCGTCTGCAGAGAAGTATCAGGATCAGATTCAATTCATGATGATTGATCTGACCGACGGCTCGACCGATACCGTCGAGAGCGCGACGGCCTTTATCCGCGAGGAGAACGGTTACAGCTTCCCGCTGTTCTTTGACGTGGACTTCAGCGCCGCGGAGGCGTATCAGATCAACGCCATTCCGGTGACCTTGTTCATTCGGGCCGACGGCAGTCTGCTCCACCAGCAGATCGGAGCCATGGACGAGGCAACGCTGGAGGCTTATATTCAGCAACTGCTCGCAGATAATTAGAAAGGAGATATAACCTATGGCAGAAATCATTATCAGTGAATCCAATTTTGAACAAGAGGTCCTGAAGGCCGAAACGCCTGTTCTGGTGGACTTCTGGGCGACCTGGTGCGGCCCCTGCCGCATGCTCGCGCCTACGATCGCCAAGATCGCTGAGGAACAGGAGGGCAAGGTCAAGGTCTGCAAGCTGGACGTGGACGAATGCCCGACGCTGGCGGCGAGATTCGGCATTTCCAGCATCCCCACGCTGATGGTCTTTGAAAACGGCCAGGTGAAGGCCAGCTCCGTCGGCGTTCAGTCCAAGAGCCAGATCGAGCGTATGTTCGCCTGAAATCATTGACGTTTGAATCCATCCGATCCCCGTACCGGCAGTTCAGCCTGCCGGTACGGGGATTTTTTCGTGCTTTCTCCTCGCATAATCCGGCGTACGGACTCATAGAGTATCAGCGGGAAGTGAAATGATGAACGGAACGGAACTGGCCCTCCAGCTGCTGCCGCGGCGCTGCCTTGACAGGCATTGCCGCGAGATGCTGACCGGGGCGGAAGAAATACGCCTGCGGATCGGACAGGCGCCGATGATCCTGCAAAACGGAAGGGAATACCCCCTGCACGGCGAGGCGGTCACGGAAGAAGAACTGATGCGTACCCTGGAAAAAGCGACCGGCGCTTCGCTGCACACGGCGGCGGCAGCGCTGGCGAGAGGCTTTATCAGCTATCATGGGCTTCGCATCGGCGTATGCGGTACCGCTTATCAGCGCGAGGACAAGGTCATCGGCTTTCGGTCATTCAGCTCGCTTGCGATCCGTATCCCGCGGGAATGCAAGGGGATCTGTCACGAGCTTTACGCACGCCTTCGGAAAGAGCAGCCGGATCAACTGCTGATCCTGTCGCCGCCGGGAATGGGGAAAACCACTGTGCTGCGGGAGCTGATCCGCCGCTTCTCGTGCGACGGCATGCGCATCGGCGTGGTGGACGAGCGCTGGGAGATCGCAGCCTCGGAGCAGGGGCGTGCGCAGTTTGATCTCGGCGCGCACAGCGACGTGCTCAGCGGCGTCCCGAAAGCAACAGCCGCCATGATGCTGCTGCGCACGATGAATCCGCAAATCATCGCCATGGACGAGATCACGCAGCCGGAGGACCTGGATGCGATCCGTGAAATCATCGGCTGCGGCGTGCGTCTGATTGCTACGGCTCACGCCGCCGGCCCGGAAGAGCTCGGTAAAAGGCCGCTGTATCGAACGATGCTGGAGGAGCGGCTTTTTGAGGTCTGCATACGGATCAGCATGCAGGACGGTGAACGCCGCTATGAGCTGCAGAGGCTGCCGTCTTGAAATTCTTAGGAATTCTCGCTGTCATCGGTTCATGCCTCGGGATCGGCCTGATGAGGGTCAAAGCGTCCGGACAGGAGATCCGGACGCTGCAATCTCTCATGCGTGGGATCCGGGTCATGCGTGCCGAGCTTTCCTGCAGGCTCTGCCCGCTGGAGGAGCTTCTTGTTATGGCTGCGAATCTGGCGGGGGCGGAGGCTGGCGTTTTCTTTCAAAGCTGCGCGGCAAGTCTTTCGGGGCTGAACGAAAACAGCTTTGCGGATCTCTGGATCGATGCCTGCCGCAAGTGTCTGCCTGCACTTTCCGCGGAAAGCCGCGGACAACTGGAGACGCTTGGCGCAAGCCTCGGGCGCTATGAGCTGGACGAGCAGCTCGCTGCCTGTGATCGTTATCTTCGAGGCGCGGAGGAAACAGCAAACGGGCTGCTGGCCAGGCTCCCGGAACAGCGCAAATTGTCCCTGGCGCTCAGTGCTGCTGCGGGCGCGTTCCTCTGCTTGCTGATTCTTTAGGAGCCGATATGGATGTAGATCTGATTTTTAAAATCGCGGCGATCGGGATCCTGGTTGCCGTGCTGAATATCCTGCTGCAGCGATCCGGCAGGGAGGAACAGGCGCTGATGACGACGATCACTGCTCTGGTTGTTGTTTTGATGATGGTGGTGCAGAAGATCAGCGAGCTGTTCGCGCTGATCAAAAGCCTTTTCGGACTCTGATGGAGCTGATGCTTCGCGTGTCGGCCGCGGCTGTCTGCGCGCTTCTTTGCTGCCTGCTGCTCCGCCGGACAAATCCGGAGCTGGCTGCGTCGCTCAGTATTGCTGCTGTGGGAATGATCCTGCTTGCGTCGCTGAACCTGGGTTCCGGTCTGAGAGATCTGAGAGATGCGCTGCAGGAGCGTTTTCAGCTCAGCGATACGATGATGCAGCCGGTTTTGAAATGCGTGGCGGCAGGGATCGTGACCAGAGTGACGGCAGATCTCTGCAAGGATGCCTCGCAAAACGCTGCCGCATCCGCGGTGGAGTTGGCCGGCACGTTCTGCGCCCTCGGTATCATCATGCCGCTGCTGCTGACCATGCTGAAGATGGTGGGAGAATTCCTGTGAAAAAAGCTTTTCTGATGCTGCTGCTCCTCCCGTTTCTGGTCGTGACGGCCTATGCGGAGGAATACCCCGCTTCGATGGTCGATGAACTGGACGTCTCCGCCGTGCGGGAAAGCTTGCCGGAGGAGCTGCGCAAGATCGGGGGAGAACTCCGCTTCAGCGGTGATTACGACGGCGCCGGAGCTTTGGAACGCCTGTGGAACCGTTTTTTGGCGCAGATCGCCGAGGCGCTTCGAAAAAGCGCGCGGGAGGTGTTTTCCGTTCTGGCGCTTGCGATCCTGTGTGCGCTGGGCACCAGCCTGGCACCGGGACAGAAACAGAGCGAGTACATACAAATCGCCGGCTGTGCCGCCGCCTCCTGCCTCCTGGCGGATGGCATGAACAGCATGGTAGGAAAGGCTGCAAACGCGCTGACAAGTCTCTCTGATTATGCCAAAGCCGCTCTGCCCGCGATTTATTCCGCGGCGGCGGCCGGCGGCGCGCCGAGCTCCGCTTCTGCGCGCTATGCCGTATCCTGTCTGGCGCTCGATCTGATGATGTCCGCTTCACAGCGGCTGCTCCTGCCGCTTCTTTATGCAGCGATCGCCCTGGCTGTCTGCGGCAGTATTTTTGACAATCCGCTGCTGAGGAGCATGCTTCGGCTGAGCATCAAGCTTTCTACCCTCCTTTTGACCGGCCTGACCGTCGTTTTCAGCGGATTTCTCACGATCACCGGGATCGTGACGGGCAGCGCGGACGAAGCGACGGTCAAAGCGGCGAAAACCCTTATGTCTGCTGCGATCCCGGTCGTCGGAAAGATCCTGTCCGATGCGGCTTCATCTGTAATCTCCGCGGCTGCGGTCGTGCGAAATACGGCAGGTGCCTTCGGCCTGGTATCGGTCTGTGCGCTTTGCTCCGCTCCCTTTGCCGCCTGCGGCGTACGGCGGCTGCTGTTATCGCTGACGGCTGCCGCCACGGAGATGACGGGCCTGGATCGTCTGTCGCGCCTGCTCGGCGAATTTTCGACGCTGATGGGACTGATGCTGGGACTTGTCGCTTCCTACGGGCTGATGCTGTTTGTTTCGATCGTATCAGCGATCCGGACGGTGACGGGATGAAGAACTATGTGATGCAGATCTGCGCGCTTTCCGTTTTCTGCGGGATCGCTCTCAGCCTGACACCCGAGGGAAACGTGAAACGAATGACCGGGCTTTGCTGCATGCTGCTGCTGATGATTTCCGCGTTGAGCGCCGTCCGGTCTTTTGATTATTCCGCATACTCGCTGGAACTTGCCCGCTACCGGGAATTGGGGCACGAGCTTGCGGACGGAGCGGAAGAGCGCAGCAGCAGGCTGGAGCGGCTGCTTATCGAGCAGGAATGCGCGGACTATATCCAAAAGCAGGCCGCAGCGCTCGGCATCAAGGAGCTTCACGCAGAGATCCGTGTGCGCTGGGATACGGCTGGCATATGGGTCCCGGAGGCTGTCCGGCTGAGCGGATCGTTTTCGGCAGGTCAGCGTGCAAGGCTGCAGGCGCTGATCGCCGCTGATTTGGGGATCGATGACACGCATCAGGAGTGGATCATGGATGAAGCTTGAAGCAATACTGAAAAAACTGGATCAGATCAAGATCCCGCTGCTGATCCTTGCCGTGGGTCTGCTGCTCCTGCTGATGCCCTCCGGCGGACGAAAGGATCCGGAAAACGATTCCAATTCCGATCTTCAGTCGATCCTCAGCAGCGCACGGGGGATCGGCCAGGCTCAGGTGCTGATTTCGGAAAACGGCGTCGTAATCGTCTGCGACGGCGCGGACGACGCCTCGGTCAAACTGGATATACTTCGTGCCGTCGGCTCATATACTGGTTTCGGATCGGATAAGATCACCATTCTCAAACGAATGGAGCATTGAAAGGGGAGGAAAGGGAATGACGAAAACGAAGAAGCGCAATCTGACCTTGCTGGCGGTGCTGATGTTTGTGGCTGCCGCGGTCCTGCTCAACTGGTCATACAATCAGCGCTGGGGAAATCCGGACGCGGAGATGGTCTCCGCCGAGGACGCCGGGATCCAGGAGGCGGCGGCTCGGGCGCAGAAGCTGGCGGCGTCGGCCTCCGGTTATTTCTCCGAGGCGAGGCTGACAAGACAAGTGTCCAGGGACGAGGCGCTGCAGCTGCTGCAGACGGCGGCCTCCGCGGAAAGCGCGTCCCAGGAGACGATCGATTCTGCGATGAACGCGATCTCCGCCATGGCGACAAGCTCCATGAAGGAATCGCAGATCGAAAACCTGCTGATCGCCAAAAACTTTGCCGACTGCGTCGTTTATATCGGCAACGACGCCATCACGGTAGCGGTGCCCGCACCGCCGGAGGGCCTGTCTGAGGAGGCCGTCGCGCAGATCACGGATATTATTCTGAATGAAACCAGCTACCAGGCATCCCAGCTCAACATCATCGAAGTGAAAGCATAACAAAAATCCGGGGTTCACGCCCCGGATTTTTTGCATATTATTTTTTGCATATACACTTTCCTTTTTTGAATATTCATGTTAAAATATACTGAATCTTTATGAACTGCACATGCAGTTCAGGTTCTGACACTATGAAGCAGGAAGTCTTGATGGGAGGCAAAGCATGAACGACAACTACATTACCTGCCAGGAAGAAAACGGCAGCATCAATATCTCTGAAGACGTGATTTACAGCCTGGTCCGCACCGCTATTTCCGAGGTGGAGGGCGTGGCCGGCCTGGCCAATACGGCCGGCGGCGAGCTGGCGGAGCTGCTCGGGCTGAAGACCGTGACCAAGGGCGTTAAGGTGCAGCTGGACGACAACAAGGTCGTCGTGGATGCGATCATCACCGTGACCTACGGCTACAGCATCGTCAAGGTCGCACAGGAAGTACAGGAAAAGATCATCAACGTCATTCAGGCGACGACTGGCTTTGATAAACCGCAGGTCAACGTCCATGTTTCCGGACTGGCCTTTGATAAATAAATACCGGAGGTAACAGCCATGACAAGAAGCATTGCCCGCCATCTGGCGATCCAGCTCTGCTTTGCCGCCGCCGCATCCGGCCGTTCGCCCGCGGAGCTTGCGGACGATTTCTTTACCGAAGAGCATTTTTCCAGCTTGGCCGATGTGGACGAACTGTATGCCGAACTTCCGAAAGGAAAGTACCTGGAATACATCCTGCGCCTGAGCGGCCTCGTCATCGAAAAGCGCGGGGAGCTGGACGCATACATCGAGCGTTATGCAAAAGGCTGGCGTCCGGAGCGCATTTCCAAAACCGCTCTTGCGGTTTTGCGCTGTGCGATCTGCGAGATCCTCTATCTGGAGGACGTGCCCGCCAGCGCCGCGATCAACGAGGCGGTGGAGCTTGCCAAGAACTATGATGAGCCCGATACCGTTGCTTTCATCAACGGCGTGCTGGGCAGCTTCGTGCGCGGCGAGCTGGACAAGCAGCCCGCCACGGAGGAATGATGAGCGCCGAACGTCCGATCCTCTCCGTCACCCAGCTCAACGAGCATATCCGCTCTCTGCTGGATGCGGACGGTCTTTTGTCCGATGTGTGCGTGCGCGGCGAACTGTCCAACTACAAGATCTATCCCTCCGGGCACCACTATTTTACGCTGAAGGACAGCGAGAGCAGCCTGCGCTGCGTCATGTTCAAGAGCAGCGCCGCCCGACTGCGCTTTCGGCCGGAAAACGGCATGAGCGTTACGGTGTTCGGCCGCGTTTCCGTATATCCGCGCGACGGAGCCTATCAGCTCTACTGCACCGGCATCATGCCGGAGGGCGTCGGCGATCTGCAGATCGCTTTTGAGCAGCTGAAGGAAAAGCTTGCCGCAGAGGGCCTGTTCGATCCTTCCCATAAAAAGCCGCTGCCGCCGTTTCCGCGCACGATCGCCGTCATCACTTCGTCGGCTGGCGCCGCGGTGCATGATATGATCCGCATCCTCGGCCATCGTTGGCCGATGACGAAGGTCGTACTGCTGCCGGTCCGCGTGCAGGGCGTGGAGGCTCCGCCGGAGATCGCCGGCGCGATCCGTTACGCCAATGAGTTTCAGATCGCGGATCTGATCATCACCGGCCGCGGCGGAGGATCGATGGAGGATCTCTGGGCTTTTAACGACGAGCGTGTGGCGCGGGCGATCTACGCCTCCCGGATCCCGGTGATCTCCGCCGTCGGGCATGAGCCGGACGTGACAATCTCCGATTATGTGGCCGACCGCAGGGCGTCCACGCCATCCAATGCGGCGGAGATCGCCGTGCCGGATCAGAATGAGATCCTGGAGCTGCTGCGCAGCTATGAGATCCGCAGCGGCCAGGCGATGCATAAACAGCTTTCACAGTTGAAAGAACGCCTGAACAGTTTTCGTCAGAAGCGTGTGCTGACCGACCCTTCGGCCAGCATCGACAACCGCAGGATCAGTCTGGATTACAGCCGCGATCGTCTTTGCGCGGCGCAGGAGCGGATCCTTTCCGGAAAACGCCAGCAGTATGTCAGGCTCGCGTCCGCTTTGGATGCCATGAGCCCGCTGCGCGTGCTGTCGCGCGGTTACGCCGTGGCGGAGGATGAGACAGGCGGCACTGTGAAATCGGCTGAACAGCTTCATCCGGGCGAACTGCTGCGCCTTCGTTTTGCTGACGGCGGCGCCGATTGCCGGGTGGAAGAGCTTTTATCAGGAGAATGATGATGACAGAACAAGAGTTGAGTTTTGAACAGTCGCTTGCGCGGCTGGATGAAATCGTCCGCCATCTGGAAAAGGGCGACCTGCCGCTGAACGATTCTCTCAGCCTGTTTGAAGAGGGCACCGGACTGATCCGCCGCTGCGGGACGATGCTCGACGAGGCGGAGCAGAAGGTCGTCAAGCTGAAAAAGGGGCCGGACCGGCATCCGCAGGAGCTGCCCTTTGAGGATGACAACGCATGACGGCGCAGGAGTATAAAGAGCGGATCGACCGCGCGCTTGCGGAGTATTTTGCGCCGCGCGGCGAGCAACTTCCGACCGCTGGACTCGCTGAAGCTATGCGTTACAGCCTCCTGGCCGGCGGCAAACGTATCCGGCCGATGCTGGTGCTCGAATTCTGCCGGATTGCCGGCGGCGATATCGAAGCGGCGCTGCCGGTGGCCTGTGCGATTGAGATGCTGCACACCTACAGCCTGATCCACGACGATCTGCCCTGCATGGATAATGACGATCTGCGCCGCGGCCGTCCGACGAACCATGTGGTATACGGCGAATGCACGGCAACGCTTGCCGGCGATGCGCTGCAGGCGGAGGCCTTCGGAACGATCCTGCGCTCGTCTCTGGCTCCGGATCGCCGCGCAGCCTGCGCGGAGGATCTCGCCAATGCCGTCGGTCTGGACGGAATGTGCGGCGGGCAGTATCTGGATATGATCGGCGAGGGCAAACGCCTGAGTGAGACGGAACTGGACGCGATCAACACCCGTAAAACCGGCGCGCTGCTGATTGCCGCCTGCCGGATGGGCGTCCACGCCGCCGGAGGATCGGAGCGTCAGCTGGAGGCCGCCGCGCGTTACGGCGCCGCCATCGGCGTTGCCTTTCAACTGCGGGACGACGTGCTTGATGTGACAAGCACAGAGGCAGAGCTCGGTAAACCCATCGGCTCAGATGCGCAGGAGGGGAAAAATACCTATGTTTCCCTCGTTGGCATGGCCGAGTGCGAACAAAGGATCCTGTGTCTGACGGAAGCAGCTAAACACGCGCTTGCGGAAGGATTTACCGATACCGCTTTTCTTGATAAGCTGGCTGATTCCATGGCGGTGCGTAAGAATTAAACATAGAGGAGCTCAATGCTTTGAGTATATTGGAAAGCATCCAATCGTCGGCTGACGTAAAGAAGCTTCGGCAGGACCAGCTGGAGCCGCTTTGCGAAGAGCTGCGTGAATTCATTATACAAAACGTCTCCCAGACCGGCGGGCATCTGTCCTCCAATCTGGGTACGGTCGAGCTGACCGTGGCGCTTCACCGCGTCTATGACAGCTCGGTGGACCGCATCATATTTGACGTCGGCCATCAGAGTTATTCTCACAAGATCCTGACCGGTCGGCGCGATCGCTTTGACAGCCTGCGCCAGTATAAAGGCATCTCAGGATTTCCCAAGCCATATGAGGCGCCGGATGACGCATTTATCGCCGGACACGCCTCCAATTCCGTCTCCGTTGCGCTCGGCATGGCACGCGCGCGGACATTGAGGCATGAAAACTATCAGGTCGTTGCTGTGATCGGCGATGGCGCCATGACCGGCGGCCTTGCTTTTGAAGGCCTAACCAACGCCGCCGCCAGCGGCGAGCCGATGGTCGTCATCCTCAATGACAACAATATGTCCATCAGCGAGAACGTCGGCGGTACGGTCAGTATGCTGCAGACCATGCGGGCAAAACCCGGTTACATTAATTTCAAGCGCTGGTACCGCGACGTGTTTACCCGCCTGCCCGCGCTTTACCGCTTCAATCACAAAATCAAAGAGTGGCTCAAGGCCAGGTTGCTCAGTGAAAACATGTTCAGCGAGATGGGCTTCAATTACCTCGGCCCGGTCGACGGTCACGATCTGGAGAAGCTCGAGACGGCGATCCGTTATGCCAAAGAAATCAACGGCCCTGTGCTGCTGCATGTTTTGACAAAAAAAGGAAAGGGCTGCGAGTATACGGAAAAAGATCCGGAACGCTATCACGGCGTGTCCGCCTTTGATCCGCAGACCGGCGCGATGCCCGTATCCGCACCCTGCTTTTCCTCTGTATTCGGTGAAGCGCTCTGCACTCTGGCCGAGGAGGATGAGCGTGTCGTCGCCATTACTGCGGCGATGGCCGCCGGCACAGGTCTGGACAGCTTCGCCGCAAAATATCCCGAACGTTTCTTTGACGTAGGCATCGCCGAAGGGCATGCCGTTGCGATGGCGGGCGGCATGGCCAAACAGGGTCTTCGCCCGGTATTCGCCGTCTATTCCAGCTTTCTGCAGCGCGGCTACGACATGCTGATCCATGACGTCGGCCTGCAGAAGCTGCATGCGGTCTTTGCGGTCGACCGCGCCGGTCTTGTCGGCAACGACGGCGAAACCCATCACGGTGTTTTAGATTTGGATTATCTGTCTGCTGTTCCGGGCATGCGAATCTGGTGCCCGGCCAGCTTTGAAGAACTGCGTCAGATGCTCCGTCACGCGGTCGAGGACGAGAACGGTCCGGTTGCGATCCGCTATCCCCGCGGCGGAGAAGGCCGCTATCAGGCAGCTTCTTTGGAGCAGGAACTCGCTGTTCGCGAAGGCGGCGATCTCACGATCGTCTGCTACGGGATCATGGTGAATACCGCCCTGGATGCAGCCGACCGCCTTGCAGAGCAAGGGGTCTCCGCTGAAATCGTCAAGCTTGGCTGTGTGACACCCAATACATTTGGGCTTTGTATGCGTTCCCTGAACAAAACCGGGCGGCTTCTGGTCGCAGAAGACGTCTGTGCCGCCGGCTGTGTGGGCGAACGACTTTTGGCAGAGGCCGGATTGCAGGGCGTCAAGCTGCGCCAGGCGAAACTGATCAATCTTGGCGACGGGCTGGTGACGCACGGCAGCGTTCCCGAGCTGATGAAGCTCTGCGGACTGGATGCCGCCAGCCTTGCCGCCGCCGCACAGGAACTGATCAACGGGGAACGGGTATGAAGAAAGTCAGACTGGATCAGCTCGTTTTTGAACGCGGCTATACGGACAGCCGCGAACGGGCAAAGACCACGATCATGAGCGGCCTCGTTTTTGTCAACGGACAGCGCGTGGACAAGCCCGGCACCGCCGTCGATCCGGAAGCGGCGCTGGAGGTACGAGGCGAAGCGATCCCCTTTGTCAGCCGCGGCGGCTTTAAACTCGACAAGGCGCTGAAGGTCTTTCCGGTCGATCCCGCCGGCAAATGCTGTATCGACTGCGGCGCTTCGACCGGCGGATTTACCGATGTGCTGCTGCAGCACGGCGCGGCCAAGGTCTATGCGGTCGACGTCGGCTACGGGCAGCTGGCCTGGAAGCTTCGCTGCGACGAGCGCGTGGTGAACCTGGAGCGGACGAATCTGCGCTATGTGACGAAGGAGCAGATCCCGGAGCAGCTGGATCTGGCCGTGATGGACGTGTCCTTTATTTCTATCCGGCTGGTGCTGCCTGCTGTCAAGGAATTGCTTAAGTCCGGAGCGGATATCATCTGTCTGATCAAGCCGCAGTTCGAAGCCGGAAGGGAAGAGGTCGGGAAAAAGGGCGTTGTCCGAGACGAGGCGGTTCACCGCCAGGTCGTCCGAGAAATCCTGGATTTCGCTCCCACCGCCGGTCTGAGTGTTTGCGGTCTGGATTATTCCCCGATCAAGGGCCCTGAGGGCAACATCGAATATATTTGTCACATGAAAAACGGGTGCTTTCCGCCTGCCGACATCGACATTGACGCGGTGGTGGAGGCTTCGCATCAGGCGCTGTAGGAGGTGCTTTTGATGATCGCGTTATGTCCGAATCCCTTTCGTGACCTGGAGCTGTCTTTCACGAGAAACGTCATGCGCCTGCTCCACGACGCTGGATTTGAAACCGCCGTCTGCCCGGTCTTTGCCGACGACGAACCGGAGGCGTTTCCGCAGGATATTCCGGTCAGTCGGATCCCAGACATCGCAGACGACTGCAGCCTTGCCGTCGTGATCGGCGGCGACGGAACCATGCTTGCCGTCGCGCGTCAGCTGCACGGGCATGATCTGCCCATGCTGGGCGTCAATCTCGGCACCAAGGGCTTTATGACTTCTCTCGAGCAGGAAAACATCTTGCTGATCGTCGAGGCGGCCAAGGGGCATTATCAGATCAGTAAACGCATGATGCTGGACGTGACGCTGATCCGCGGCGAACAGGAGATCTGCCGTGACAGCGCGCTCAACGACGCGGTCATCCACGGTTACGGCGAATGCGTCTCCATCACAGCCTGGTGCAACGGCCAGCGTATGACCGGGTTTACCGGCGACGGTGTGATCCTTTCCACACCGACTGGCTCTACCGGCTATTCGATGTCCGCAGGCGGACCGATCGTCGAGCCGGATGCGGAAAACATGATTCTGAGCCCGATCTGCGCACACGTCATGGGGTCTCGCACCTTTGTTCTGGACCCCAATCGAGAGATCATCATCCGCACGGGGATATCCCACGGGCGCAAAGCGTATCTCTCCGTCGACGGCAATTCGGTTTATGATCTGGAAAACGGCGATATTCTGCGTGTTCGCCGTTCGTCACACTATGCTTTGATGGTGGATATGGGCCTGAAGAGCTTTTATGAAACAGCGTTTGAAAAACTGAGATAAAACGGGAGGCAAATCCATGAAACCTGGAAGACAGAACGTCATTCTGGAAATTATTGCCGAGCAGGAGATCGAAACGCAGCAGCAGTTGCTGAACGCGTTGGCTGAACGGGGCATCAAAAGCACCCAGGCCACGCTTTCCAGAGACATTAAAGATATGCGGCTCGTCAAGCAGATGGGCCCCAGCGGCAGATATTGCTATGTTGTCAGCCGCGAACATGCGGACAACGAGCTGACCATGAAGCTCCGCTCCATTTTCAGAGAAAGCGTCACCAGCTTTGATGTGGCGCAGAATCTGCTAATCCTGAAAACACTTCCCAGTCTGGCCCCGGCTGCCTGCTCGGCGATCGAGGCGATGAAAAACCAGTCCCTGGTCGGCGCACTTGCCGGACATGACACGGCCTTTATCGCCATGCGGGACAATCAGGCCGCGGAAAACCTTCGCCGGGAGATCGAGAATATTCTGAACGACTGAACGATAGCTGGTGAGATAAGCTTATGCTCAACGAGCTTCACATTGAAAATATAGCGGTCATCGAGCGCGCGGATATTCAGTTTACCGCGGGTTTCAATGTGCTGACCGGCGAGACCGGCGCAGGCAAATCCATTGTGATCGATGCGATCGGAGCTGTCCTGGGCGACCGGGTCAACCGGGATCTCGTCCGCCGCGGCGCGGATAAAGGCCTGGTCACGGCCGTTTTTGATGCCGATGGAGTGCAAGATTGGCTGGAGAAGAATGATATCGAAGCGGATGGGGAACTGATCCTCCAGCGGCGCATCGGCGCCGACGGGAAAAGCAGCGCCAGAGTCTGCGGCCTGCCGGTCACGGCAGCGCAAATGAAGGAGCTTGCCTCGCTGCTTGTTGATATCCATGGCCAGAACGACGGCCGTCAGCTCATGGACGAGCGTCTTCACATGACTTATCTCGATCGCTTCGGCTCCTATACGGACGAGCTGGCCTTTTACGCCGCCGAATATGACAAGTATCGTGCCCTGAAGCAGGAAATTGCCAAGCTCAGCATGGACGAGCTGGAAAAAGAGCGCCTCAGCGACAGCCTGCAGGCGCAGATCAAGGAGCTCGAAAGCGCGGAGCTCCGTCCGGGCGAAGAGGAAGAACTGAACGCGCGCCGCGATCTGCTTCGAAATGGGGAAAAACTGACCGAGGCGATCGATGAAGCCTGCGCCGCCCTGGATGAGGGCGATGCGAGCGCGCAGAGCATGACGCAGAACGCCGCTTATTATGCGCAGCGGGCCGCGGCTATTGCCCCGGAGCTCGAAAGCGCGGCCAAAGCCATCCGTGACGCAGCCTTCCTCCTGACCGACGCCGGTGAGACGCTGCGGGATTTCCGGGATTCTCTGGATTTTTCGCCCGAGGAATACGACCGTATGGAGACACGCCTGGCGCTGTTTCGCAAGCTGGAAAGACGGTACGCACGCGCTGTGGACGAGCTGCCTGACTATCTGGATGAGTGCCGGCAGAAGCTCGATGAGATCCAGTATGCCGACGAACGGCTGCAGAAGCTCCAGCAGGAGCTTTCTCATCAGATCAGACGCTGCCGGGAGGCCGGTCTGCGTTTGCGTCAAGCAAGGGAAAAAGCTGCGCGTGAGCTGGAAGCGCGGATTGTCGCAGAGCTTCGCGATCTGAGCATGCCTTCGGTCCGATTCGCCGTGGAGATCAGCGACGTTTCCAACGAACAGGCCTTTGACGGCCACGGCCTCGATCAGATCCGCTTTTTGATGTCCGCCAACGCGGGAGAGGATCTGGGCCGGATCAGCAAAATTGCCTCCGGCGGCGAGCTGAGCCGCATCATGCTGGCAATGAAAAACGTCTTCGCCGCGCATGATCCGGTACAGACAATGATCTTTGACGAGATCGACACCGGCGTTTCCGGCATCGCCGCGCAGCGCGTGGGTGAGAAGCTCTATACCGTTTCCTGCGGCAAGCAGGTCATGTGCGTGACGCATCTTCCGCAGATCGCTGCCATGGCCGACAGTCACTTCCTCATTGAAAAGCACGAGAGCGACGGCCGTACCCGCACCGAGGTGAAAGCGCTTGACCGCGAGGGACGGAGGCGGGAGCTGGCCCGTCTGCACGGCGGCGACAACGTGACTTTGACGACGCTGGCCAGCGCCGAAGAGCAGCTGGAGGCCGCGGATCGCTTCAAAGCGCTCCACGCTTGACATTGCCATTGATTTGAGATATACTCCGCTTAACGCGACGAAGAACAGAAGTAGTTCCGTGTCCGCTGCACAGAGAGCCCTTGGCCGGTGAAAAGGGGAGAGCGAACGGAATGAATACGGTTTGGAGCGGCACACCGAAATTTGTGGAGAGTAGGCTGTGACGGGTGCGCCCGATAGCGCGCAGGAGTGTTTTTCACTCGCTGAGGCCGTCTTTGTGAAAAGGCGGCGTGCAGAGGTGGTACCGCATTTTTTGCCCTCTGTCCGGAAGGACAGAGGGCTTTATCATTGCAAGGGGGTGAAACGATATGGGGATCGGAGAAGAGGCTGTCCGGTTTCATCAGCAGGGGTGTAACTGCGCGCAGAGCGTTCTTTCCGCCTGCGGGAAGTATACCGGCCTGGATCAGAATACGGCGATGTCCATTGCGGCCGGGTTTGGCGGCGGCGTGCGCAGCGGCGAGATCTGCGGCGCGATCTCCGGGGCGGTGATGGCCATCGGTCTCATCGAACAGGACAAGCGCAGGGTCGCGGCGCTTGCCAGGCAATGTGTGGACAGCTTCCGGGAGAAGTTCGGCTGTGTCCGCTGCATGGAACTCAAGCAAAACCGCGTCAGCTGTGACGCTTTGATCGAATACGGTGCAAAATATATTGAAGATCTGATGAAACAAAAAGACTGACAGGAGAGGTAAAATGGGAATTTATGAAGAACTGGTCGCCCGCGGTCTGATTGCCCAGGTGACGAACGAGGAAGAGATCCGCGAGATGGTCAACGCCGGCAAGGCGACCTTCTATATTGGCTTTGACTGCACGGCCGACAGCCTGACGGCCGGCCACTTCATGGCGCTCACGCTGATGAAGCGTCTGCAGCAGGCCGGTAACAAGCCGATCGCGCTGATCGGCGGCGGCACCACCATGATCGGCGACCCCTCCGGCCGCACCGATATGCGCAAGATGCTGACGCGCGAGGATATCAACCATAACGCCGAGTGCTTCCGCCGCCAGATGGAGCGCTTCATCGAATTCGGACCGGACAAAGCCCTGATGGTGAATAACGCCGACTGGCTGCTGAGCCTTAATTACGTCGACGTGCTGCGCGAAGTCGGCGCCTGCTTCTCGGTCAACAACATGCTGCGCGCCGAGTGCTACAAGCAGCGCATGGAAAAGGGTCTGAGCTTCTTTGAGTTCAACTACATGATCATGCAGAGCTACGACTTCTACTACCTTTTCCAGCATTACAACTGCAACATGCAGTTCGGCGGCGACGACCAGTGGAGCAACATGCTCGGCGGCACGGAGCTGATCCGCAAAAAGCTCGGCAAGGACGCGCATGCCATGACCATTACGCTCCTGACCGACTCTCACGGCATGAAGATGGGCAAAACAGCAGGCAACGCGGTCTGGCTCGATCCGAACAAGACCAGCCCCTTTGATTTTTACCAGTACTGGCGCAATGTGGACGATGCGGACGTGCTCAAGTGCATCCGTATGCTGACCTTCCTGCCGCTCGAACAGATCGACGAGATGGCAAAATGGGAGGGCAGCCAGCTCAACCGCGCCAAGGAGATCCTGGCCTTCGAGCTGACAAGCATGGTGCACGGTGAGGAAGAAGCAAAGAAGGCGGAGGCCTCTGCCAAAGCGCTCTTCACCGGTTCCGACAGCGCAAACGCCCCCACCACGGAGCTGAGCGAAGCTGACCTGACCGACGGATCTATTGATATCATGACGCTGCTGGTGAAGACCGGGCTCTGCCCCTCCAAGTCCGACGCCCGCCGCAATGTGCAGCAGGGCGGCGTGAGCGTGGATGATGTGAAGGTGACCGATATCGGTGCTTCCTTCACGGCCGAGCAGCTCAAAGCCGGCATCCTTGTCAAGCGCGGAAAGAAGAACTTCCAGAAGGTCGTTCTGAAATAAGGCCGATGATTCAAAGAACAGCCATGCGTGATCACGCATGGCTGTTCTTGTTGTTCAGCGTTTTGTTCATACTGCCGCTCCGGAAGCCTTCCAGATCAAGGGAAACATAGGAAAAGCCAAATTCCTTGAATGCAGCAACGATTTTATTTCGGTTATCCGTTGTCATGATTTGCTTGAAATCCTCAGGCTGCAGCTCTATGCGGGCAAGGGAGCCGTGGATCCGCACGCGGCATTGTCTGATCCCAAGACTGTGCAGCAGCTGTTCGGCCCGCTCAACGGCGTACAGTTTTTCCTTGCTTAATTCATCCCCATAGGGGACACGGGAGGCGAGACAGGCCATCGAGGGCTTATCCCAGGTGTCCAGCCCCATTCGTTTTGACAGCGCCCGGATCTCCGCCTTGCCGAGCCCGACCTCCCTCAGCGGACTTCGGACAGACAGCTCACGGATCGCACGCATCCCCGGGCGGTAATCGCCTTCATCGTCAAGATTCGAGCCTTCGGCTATCATGCAGATCCCTTCTTCGGCTGCGGCTTCGATCATGCGCTCAAAAATCCCGCGCTTGCAATGATAACAGCGGTCGGGTGGATTGTTTTTCACACATTCCAAGCCGAGCACATCGATGGCAACGAGCTTCTGACGGATGCCGTATCGCCGGCAGAATTCCTGCGCCTCCTGAATTTCCGCTCGTGGAATAAAAACGGAATCGGCCGTGACGGCGAGAACGCTGCCTCCCAGAACTTCATGCGCGGTTTTCAGCAGAAAACAGGAGTCCACGCCGCCGGAAAAGGCGACGGCGAGACTTCCGTATTCCCGCAGGATCGCGCGCAGTTTCAGGTGTTTTTCATTGAGCGTCATGCAGCAGCTCCTCAAGCTCGCGCAGACTCAGACCCTGTTCCCGCGCGATGCGGCTCAGGTCATCGTATTCCTCTTTGCGGCGCTCAACGCCGCAGCCCTCGGAGATCTTGCGGCGCACCGGCCCGTAGGGCGTGACGAGGATCTCTTCTTTGCGTTTGAGCACGTATCGGCGACAGAGCGTTTCACGGATGCCGATGGTGCTGGTATGTTTGAACAGAAGACGCACGATCTCGTCGCGCTTTTCTTCCCGGCAAAGACAGCTGAGGAGCAAACCGGGTCTTGTTTTCTTCATCCCGATCAGCTCGTACCAGGCGTCCACAGCTCCGCCGCGCAGCAACTCTTCAATGGCAAAGCCGACTGCCTCGGGACTCATATCGTCCACATTGCAGCAGAGCTCGACAATGTTCTCTTCCGACTGTCCGAGCATCGTCCGCACACAGCTGAGCTGTCCAAAGTCCTTGTGACCGAGTCCGTAGCCCACGGCGAGCGGCGTCATGACGGGCGCCTGCCCGAATGCGTCAGCAAAATGACGGATCAGCGCGGCGCCGGTCGGCGTGCAGAGCTCGCCCTCGATCTGGCCCGCATAGCAGGGGACGCCCTCGAGCAGCCGCGCGGTGGCAGGAGCCGGAACGGGCATCACGCCGTGCGCGGCGTGCACGCTGCCGAAGCCGGTGCAGACCGGGGACACGGTGATGCGGCTGACCTCGAGCGCGTCGACCAGAAAGCAGACGGCCGTGATATCGGCCACGGCGTCCATTGCGCCGAGCTCGTGAAAGTGAACGAGTTCGACTTCTGTCCCGTGCACTCTGGCCTCCGCTTCGGCAATGGAGCGATAGACGGCACGCACCTGCTTTTTGAGCGCGGCGGACAGCTCCAACCCATCGATGATCCCGTCAATATCGCCGAGCGTACGGTGATGATGTCCGGAGTGAGCCCGAGCTTCTTCCTCGCCCATGTATTCCACATGCAGGTGCGATCCGGCGATGGCATAGCTCGTCGCTTTTTCCAGCCGATAGCAAACGCCGGGAATCCCGATGGCGTTCAGTTTTTCGACCATGGCGGACGGATCGGCAAACAGCTCCAGCAGGGCAGCACCGAGCATATCGCCCGCGAGTCCGCGCGATGCGTCGATAAACAGTTCTCTCATGCTTTTTTCCCCAGATGATTGATGATGTGCGCCAGATACCCACCGCCGAAGCCGTTGTCGATGTTGACGACGGAAACGCCGCTGGCGCAGGAATTGAGCATGCTCAGCAGCGCGGCCACGCCGCCGAGAGAGGCGCCGTAGCCCACGCTGGTCGGTACGGCGATGACGGGCACGTCGGCAAGACCGCCGATCACCGAGGGCAGCGCGCCTTCCATGCCGGCGACAGCGACGATACATCTGGCGGTCATGATCGGCTCCATGTTGGCCAGCAGCCGGTGGATACCGGAAACGCCCACATCATACAGCCGCACGACTTTGTTGCCGAGCGCCTCGGCGGTGATCGCAGCTTCCTCGGCAACCGGCAGATCGCTCGTGCCGCCGCAGGCGACGACGATCGTTCCGTCTCCGTCCGGCTCCGGCATCTCGCCAATCAGACCGACCTTCGCCTGATCATAATAGCGAAGCGGATGAACGGCCGCGATCCGGTCAGCTGCAGCCTGATCGATGCGGGTGATCAGGATCGTTTGCTGGCCGCGATCACGCATGGCGCCTGCGATCCCGATGATCTGCTCCGGCGTTTTTCCGGCACCGTAAATGACCTCCGATACGCCCTGACGCAGTTCCCGGTGATGGTCGACCTTGGCATAGCCGAGATCCTGAAAGGGCTCGAGCTTGAGTCTGGTCATGGCCTCCTCGGGGCTGAGTTTCTGATCGCTGACAGCTTGAAGAATGCTGCGAATATCCTGTTGACTCATCATGATCCTCCAAAAGCACCCCGCGGCATCTTTGTTCGACTTGAATCATATGCTTGACAGGGTGTTTGAATTGAAAAAACTGATTTTAATCTGTGTGCTACTGATAATCTTTCTGCTTAAAATTCTGCTCCCGTCCAATGAAGAGCTGGTCCGTCAGACGCTGTCGTTCCTTGGCCTGGAGCAAAGCGCGGTGCAGGCGCTCGGCCGAAGCCTGGTCGAGAATTCGCCATGACGAAGGAGCGGCCAAGCGTCAGCATCAGCCCGTGGGCGGCGCTTGCAGCGGGGCTTTTGGTCTATTATTCAGACGGGAAGACCTTGTTCTTGCTGGTCTTGCCGATCGCAGTTCACGAAAGCGGACATTGGCTGTGTCTGCGCCTGCTCGGCTGCCGGATCCGCGCCCTGCGATGGGAACTGAGCGGCCTGTGCATCCGTTATACCGGCGATCCGGGCCGCCTGGGACAAGCTGCCGCCGCATTGGCAGGACCGATCGCCGGCCTGCTTTACGCCTGGATTGCCGCGCGGTTTGGGTCGACCGGCGAACTGTCGGCCGGGATCAGCCTGCTCTTATCGGCTTTCAATCTGATACCCGCCTTTCCGCTGGACGGAGGGCGGGCGGCGGAGGCGCTTCTCAGCCGTCCGAGCGCAAGCTACATCAGTCTGCTGAGCGCGATCATAGTCGCCGGTCTCGGGCTGGTTCTGTTTGCCCGCGGGGAGGGAGCTGCTTTGCTGATCGCGGGGGCGATCCTTCTTGCCGCGCAGTATCGTCAGGAGATCAGCTCCGCGATGTCTCCCGACTGAATCACGTGGAAGCGCCCTTTGGGAAGGCCGGCGCGGATCTCCGCTTCACGGTAACGTCCGGTATTGAGAAAGATCCCGTCCACGCCGCACTTGGCCGCCACGGCCATGTCGCTGCGCCAGTCGTTGCCGACCATGACGCAGTCATCGGCCGCAAGATGCTGCTCTTCCATCAGCTTCTGCATGAAAGCGGCTTCCGGCTTCGCTATACCGCAGTCGGAGGATATGTAGATTGCGTCAAAGAAATCGACCAGTCCAAGACGCTCCAGCTCCGGCATCGTAAAGCAGCGCTGGGCGTTTGACAGCAGATAGATCGACCGCCCCTGCGCGCGGATGGCGGTCAAAACGTCTTTCACGCGCGGATACATGCGAAAACGACGCGTAGACAGGCAGCGGAAGGTGTTGGCGATCATCGCCAACCACAGCTCCTGTTCTTTTTTCCCGCGAAGAGAAAGCTGCGTCCGATGCTTTACCGGCGCCTCTTTCAGCAGACGCAGGAACACGTTTTCCAACCTGATCTCCGGGTACTGCACGCCGGTCAGGGCACCGAGTTTTTCCTGCTCTTCCACGGCCATCCGGTGATAGGTGACCTTCAGCGCATCAGGACTGTAATCGGCTCCGCAGCAGCTGTAAAGCTCGCTCATGCGCTGCCAGAGCAGGGGATCGTTTTCATCGGTCCAGATATCGACTAGCGTACCGTAGAGGTCGAAAATATAGTTCTGATAATGCTTCATGCCCGCGCCTCCTTAATTTATTTTAGTAATTATATCTTGATTCCGTCTTCTTGTAAAGAATCAAATCGCCGTATGTCCGTTTGCTTTCAAGGATTTTGGGATTGAAAAGGAGGGCGCAATAAGGTAAAATATACAAAATACCTGCATTGGAGTCTGCCATGGATAAACGACTGGAGCGCATTTTGCCGCGTGTACAGAAGCCCGCCCGTTATACCGGCGGCGAATACAATCAGATCATCAAGGACAAGGCGAAGGTCGAGCTGCGCGTGGCCTTCTGTTTTCCCGATACCTATGAGATCGGCATGTCCAATCTCGGCATGAGCATCTTGTATCATACAATGAACAGCCTGGACTATGTCTGGTGCGAGCGCGTGTTCGCGCCCTGGGGCGATATGTATGAGGAGATGAAAAAAGCCGATATCCCGCTCTATGCGCTGGAAAGCGGCGACAGTACCGCCGAGTTTGACGCACTGGCCTTTTCCATTGGCTATGAGATGGCCTATACCACCGTGCTGGACATGCTGGATATGTCCGGACTGCCGCTTCGTACGGCCGACCGCCCTTCGCTGCTGCCTGTCGTGATGGCCGGAGGCACAGCCGCGGTCAATGCCGAGCCGATGGCGCCCTTTATTGACCTGTTCCTGGTCGGTGAAGGTGAGGAGCTGGATAACGAAGTCCTCGTTCTGCTGCGCATCGCCAAGCGGGAGAACTGGACAAAGCATGAATTTTTGACCCGTGCCGCTCAGATCGGCGGAGTCTATGTGCCCTCACTGTACGATATTTCCTATCACGAGGACGGAACTGTCGCCGCCATTATGCCGAAAGAAGGCGCGCCGGCACGCGTGACCAAGCGCATCGTTGAGAACCTGGACGCTTCGCCTTTCCCGACAAAACCGATCGTGCCCTCCACCGAGGTCGTGCATGACCGCGTGAGCCTGGAGCTGTTCCGCGGCTGTGTGCGCGGATGCCGCTTCTGCCAGGCGGGCTACGTCTATCGCCCGATCCGCTCGAAAAAGCCGGAAACGCTGGTGCGGCAGGGGATCGAGACATTGAAAAACACCGGTTATCAGGACGTGACGCTGCTCTCGCTGAGCACCAGCGACTACCGTCCGCTGCCCGGACTTTGCGACGGACTGCTTGAATACTGTGAGCCTCGAAGCATCGGGCTTTCGCTTCCGTCTCTGCGCGCTGACAACTTTTCCATGGAGTTGATGGAAAAGCTGCAGAAGGTGCGCAAAAGCGGTCTGACCTTCGCCGTCGAGGGAGGCAGTCAGCGGCTGCGTGACGCAATCAACAAGAACGTCACCGAGGAGGATCTGCTGAACACCTGCCGCATCGCTTTTGAGGGCGGCTGGAACAGTGTGAAGCTTTATTATATGCTCGGCCTTCCGACTGAAACAGACGACGACGTGCGCGGCATCGCCGAGATGGCAAATCAGGTACTCCATTGCTGGCGCATGTATGCGAAGAATAAAAACCGCGGCGTCAAGATCACCATTTCCACCTCCTGCTTCATTCCCAAGCCGCACAGTCCCTTCCAATGGGAGCCGCAGGTTTCGGTTGAGGAATACCTTCGGCGCGTCAATCTGCTCAGATCGTCCATCACGGCGAAAAACGTCACCTATAACTGGCATGACGCCGAGACCAGCCTGATCGAGGCTGTCCTTTCCCGCGGCGACCGCCGGGTCGCGGATGCGATCGAACTCGTCTGGCGGCGCGGCGGACGGCTCGACGCCTGGTCGGATTATTTCTCCGTCGAGCGCTGGATGCAGGCTTTTGCCGATGCGGGCGTCGATCCGGATTTCTATGCTCTGCGCGAGCGCAATGTGGACGAAGTCCTGCCCTGGGATATGATCGACGTGGGCGTGCGTAAAGCGCACCTGGTCAAGGAGCGCGAAAAATGCTACCGCTCCGAGCTGTCGCCGGACTGCCGCCATCAGTGTGCGGCCTGCGGCGCGGCCAGACTCTTGAAGGAGATTCGCTGCGATGAGTGATAAACTGAGATTGCGCTTTTCCAAAACGGGACGTGCGGTGTACATTTCCCACCTTGATCTGATGCAGACCATGCAGCGGTCTTTCTCACGCGCCGGATACGCACTGAAGTATTCCGAGGGCTTTAATCCGCACCCGCTGATCTCGATCGCTCTGCCCCTGTCTGTCGGCGCGGCAAGCCTCTGCGAGCTGATGGACTTCCGCCTTCGAGAAGAAGTCGCTTTGTCGGAGCTTCCTGCCCGGCTGACCGCGGCACTTCCGGAGGGGATTGAGGTGCTCGATGCCTACGAGGCCGAACGCAAATGCGCGGAGATCAAATGGCTGCAGATCAAAGGCCGCTTTGAGTATGACGAGCGGGATCCCGGACAGATGGCAGAGCAGCTGAGCGAATTCTTCGCGCGGGATAACATTGTGATTACAAAAAAGACGAAGCGAGGCATGGGGGAGAGCGACATCCGTCCGGCGATTCGGAAGATTGAGTTTGATGCCGCAGATAAGGCTGTCACGCTCAAAGCACTGATTTCAGCGCAGGAGCCGACGCTCAATCCGGAGCTGCTGGCTGAATCGCTGCGTCAGCTCTATTCGGGCATCGCGCCGGATTTCGCCAAGTTTACGCGAATCGAAACCTACGACAAAGACATGAATCTGTTTCGGTGAGGGATCGTTATGGAATTCAGACCTTTAGTTCGCAAAAACAAGGAGCTTCCTTTGGAAGACTGTCTGGAACTGCTGCGCACAGAAAAGCGCGGCGTTCTGTCGGTGCTCGGCGACGGAGGATACCCCTACGGCACGCCGATGAACCATTTTTATAACGACGAGGACGGAAAGCTCTATTTCCACTGCGGAAAAATCGGGCATCGGCTCGACTCCCTGCGCGCCAATGACAAAGTCTCTTTTTGCTGCATCGAACAGGGAACGCCGATCCCGGGCAGCTGGGCGCTGCAGGTGAAAAGTGTGATTGCCTTCGGACGGATCGAGATCATCGACGATCGGGAAAAAGTATATAACATTGCCGCCCGCCTCAGCCACAAGTTTACCGACGATGAGGAGTACATTGCCGAAGAGATCCGGCGCTCCGGCCCCGGAACGCTGCTGCTGGCGATGACGATCGATCACATCTGCGGCAAAATTGTCAAGGAAAGCTGAGAAAAACGCTTGCATTTGATGAAAAACTGTGGTACTATACCATAGCTTGTGCGGATCGCATATCCGCACGCTTTATCAGGCGGTCCGCTGTCGCGGTGTACGGTCACCCTCCGATATGAACGTCTTTACGAAAGAAGGATCAATTATGGATCTGGTCAAAATCCTCAGCGAACAGTACACCAAGAAGGAACTGCCTGAAATGAACGTCGGCGACACCGTGCGTGTCCTCGTCCGCGTCAAGGAAGGCAACCGTGAGCGCACCCAGGCTTTCGAAGGCACCATCATTGCCAAGAAGCATGGCGGCATCAACGAGACCATCACCGTCCGCCGCATTTCCTACGGCGTCGGCTGCGAGAAGGTCTTTCCCGTGCATTCTCCCTCCATCGTCTCTGTCACCACCGTCCGCAAGGGCAAGGTCCGCAGAGCGAAGCTGTACTACCTGCGTGACCGCGTGGGCAAGAAGGCCAAGGTCAAGGAGAGACTGTAAGTTCCAGTGTCAAAAAGAGAGATCGGAGATCCGATCTCTTTTTTTGTTGCGTTTGTATCCGAGTATGGTGTATAATATTATGAAATCCTATGGTATGGGAGATTGTGCTATGGCTAAGAAAAAACGGAGCAGAGAGGAAATCGAGCAGGCGGAACGCAAGGATACCTACGATTGGATCCAGAGCATCGTTACCGCGCTGATCATCTGCATCGTCATCTTTCTGTTCTTCGTGCGCGTGATCGACGTCAGGGGAGATTCCATGAATCCGACCTTGCATGACGGGCAGAAAATGCTCGTCTCCGGCCTGTTCTACAAGCCGAAGCAGGGCGACGTCGTGATTTTCAAGACCGATGACTACGATTCCGAGAAGGCGCTGGTCAAGCGCGTGATCGCCACCGAGGGGCAGGTCGTCAATATCGACTTCGACCGCGGCATCGTATACGTCAATGACGAGCCGTACGAAGAGGACTACATCGCAGAGCTGACGAAGGTGAAGATCGATTTCCGCGGACCCTGGACGGTGCCGGACGGCTGCGTGTTCGTCATGGGCGATAACCGAAATAAATCTACGGACAGCCGTGACAAGCGCATCGGCGACGTGGACGAGCGGGAGATCATCGGCCGCGCTTATGCCGTGATCTATCCGTTCGGCGAAATGAAATGGATCCGCTGATGGCTGACAGCAAATTGGAATCCATGAACATCCAGTGGTTCCCCGGTCATATGACCAAGGCCCGCCGGATGATGGAGGAGAATGTCAAGCTCGTGGACGCCGTCTGCGAGATTCTGGACGCGCGGATCCCGAATGCCAGCCGCAACCCGGAGATCGACAGGCTGGCAGCCGGAAAGCCTCGCCTGGTGATCCTCAACCGCATTGACCTGGCCGATCCGGACGTGACCGGACGCTGGCGTCAGTACTTTGAAAAACAGGGCTTTGCCATTCTGGAGACGGATGCAAAAAGCGGCAAGGGCGTGAAAGACTTTGTCCCGGCTGTGCGCCGTCTGCTGGCGGATAAGCAGCGGGAATACGAGGCGAAGGGCCAGGTTGGCCGACCGCTGCGCCTGATGATTGTCGGCATCCCCAACGTCGGCAAATCGACGCTCATCAACAAAGTCGCCGGCAGGAAAGCGGCCATTGCCGGCGATATGCCTGGCGTCACGCGCGGCAAACAGTGGATCCATATTGACGCAGGCCTCGACCTGCTTGATACGCCGGGCATCCTCTGGCCGAAATTCGAGAGCCAGGAGGTCGGCGAGATGCTGGCCATCACCAACGCCATCAAGGCTGAGGTGCTCGATAAAGAGACCCTGGGCGCCAATTTTATGCTTCGTCTGGCGCGGATGTATCCGGAGGCGCTGAAAGAGCGCTATCGGATCGAGCCGGACCCGGAGCTCAACGGCTTTGAGCTGCTGGAACAGGCCGCGAAAAAACGCGGTTTTCTTGTTTCACGCGGGGAATACGATATCGAACGCATGGCGAATACCCTGCTGAATGAATATCACGACGGCAAGCTTGGCCGTCTGAGTCTGGAGCTGCCGGATGCCGGAACTGTGGAAGCTGGAGAATGAGATCTATGACAGCGGCGTGAAGCTGCTGTGCGGGGTTGATGAAGCCGGACGCGGCCCTTTGGCCGGGCCGGTCTGCGCAGCGGCTGTCATTTTGCCCCGCGGATGTGAGATCCCCGGTCTGAATGATTCCAAAAAGCTGACGGAAAAGAGAAGGGAAGAGCTGTATGACCGAATCGTCGACTGCGCCGTCAGTTATGGCATCGCATTTGGGACCGTTGAAGAGATCGAAGCGCTGAACATCCTCGGCGCGACCTTTCTCGCAATGAACCGCGCGATCGCCAAGCTCGATCCTCAGCCGGAGCTTGCCCTCATTGACGGAAACCGCAATGCCGGCATCCTTGTCAACAGCCGCTGTATCGTCAAGGGTGATGCAAGCTGCGCGGATATTGCCGCAGCCTCGATCCTTGCCAAGGTGACCCGTGACCGGTATATGTTGGAGCTTGCCTCGCAGTATCCGCAATATCACTTTGAACAGCATAAGGGCTATGGAACGAAGCTTCATTACGAGACGCTGCGGGAATTCGGGCCGTCCCCGGTCCATCGGCCCAGCTTTTTGAGGAAGATGCACTGATGGGAGACAATCGTTCGGGACGCTGGGGCGAGGAGCGCGCGAAGCGCTATCTGCAATGGCACGGCTGGCATATCGAGGAGACCAATTATTCCTGTCGTTTTGGAGAAATCGATCTGATCGCCTCGCGGCGCGGGATCCTCGCCTTTGTCGAAGTCAAGACCCGAAAAGACGACAGCCACGGCCAGGCGCGGGAATTCGTGACCGCGGCCAAGCGGCAGCGGATCCTGGCTGCAGCCTCGATGTATCTGGCTGAGCATGACAGCGAGCGGCAGCCCCGCTTTGACGTGATCGAAGTCTATGCGCCGCAGGGCGTCGAGACACGGTTTCCGAGGATCAATCATATGGAAAACGCCTTCGACTGATATGTACCCGGCCGCAGCCGGGAGCGCTCAGCAGGTGCCTCTGGGGCAGAAGGTCGAGCAGTAGGTCTCGACCTTGGTGTTGGCCTTTTCATTCTGGACGCTGATGCGCGCAGCACTGCAGCGGCAGTCCACGGTGTTGTACTTGCAGGCTGTGACGTCGCAGCCGACGCCGGGAAGGATTTCCCCGTGTTTCTTGTCGTTCATGATATGCCTCCTTGCCGATGTTCGGCAAACATAGTTTTTGAGTCATTCCCGGAATTATTCTTTGAAACGGATCATTTCTATGTCTTTATTTGCAATCGGAGATCTTCATCTTTCTTTCGCTGCGAACAAGCCGATGGACGTTTTTGGCGATCGGTGGGAAAACCACGCCGAAAAACTCCGGCAGGGCTTCTCCTGCGTAGAGGATGGGGATCTCACCGTTTTATGCGGCGATCTGAGCTGGGGGATGAATCTGGAGGAAGCGCGGGAGGATTTCCTGTTCATCGACCGCCTTCCCGGCAGGAAGCTCATTCTGAAGGGAAATCACGATTACTGGTGGAGCACTACCGCCAAGGCCTATCGCTTTTTCGCGGAGAATAACATTACAAGCATCGATATTCTCCACAACAACTGCTATTGTTATGGTGACACAGCCCTCTGCGGCACGCGCGGCTGGTTTTATGAGGAAGAGACCGGTGACGCGCATGACAGAAAAATCATGCTGCGTGAAGTCGGCCGGCTGGAGACCTCTCTGAACGCGGCGGGGGACCGGGAAAAACTTGTTTTCCTGCATTATCCGCCGATCTATCAGAAGTATGAATGCCCGGAGATCCTGGATCTGCTCAAAAAGCACAATGTCAAATTGTGCTGCTACGGGCACATCCACGGCAAGGGATGCCGCCTTGCCTTCAACGGCTGGCGCGAAGGGACGGAATACCGCCTGCTTTCAGCCGACCATGTGAATTTTACGCCGGTAAAAATCCTGTAAATTCAAGAAAAAGTCATTGATTTTACCCACAGAATCTGCTATAGTAGCTAAGCTTGCTACGCATATATAGAGGAAGGAGATCTGTCATGATCGTCAAGAACGTAGAGAAAAAAGAAAATAATACCGCTGTTTTTACGGTAGAGACTGACAAGGCTGAATTTGAAGCCGCCGTTCAGTCCGCTTACCTGAAGAACAAATCTCAGATAAATATCCCCGGCTTCCGCAAGGGCAAGGCTCCGCGCCAGGTCGTTGAGGGCATGTACGGCGCAGAGGTCTTTTATCAGGATGCGCTGGATGAGCTTGCTCCCAAGGCCTATGAGCAGGGCGTGACCGAAAACGAGCTGCGCGTGGTCGGCGCTCCCTCCATTACCAACGTGGAAGTGACCGATGACCGTACCGCTTCCTACACCTTCAGCGTGGATCTCTATCCCGTTGTGACTCTCGGCCAGTACAAGGGACTCGAGGCTGTCAAGCCCGTTGTCGCCATCAGCGATGAGGATGTGGACAAGGAGCTTGAGAGCGTCCGCAAGCGCAACGCCCGCCAGGTCAGCGTGGACGACCGCGAGGCCCGGATGGGCGACACCGCCAAGATCGATTTTGACGGTTTCCTCAACGGCGAGCGCTTTGACGGCGGCAAGGCCGAGGGCTATTCCCTTGAGCTTGGCTCCAATTCCTTCGTTCCCGGCTTTGAGGATCAGATCGTCGGCATGAAGGTCGGCGAGGAGAAGGATATCAACATCACCTTCCCCGAAGACTATGTGGAAGATCTGGCCGGCAAGGACGTCGTGTTCAAGGTGAAGCTGCACGACCTCACCAAGGCCGAGTTGCCCGAGCTGGATGACGAGTTCGCCGGTGACAACGGCTTCGATACCCTGGCCGATTACCGCGCCAACATCCGTGAAGAACTCGAGAAGAAGGCCAGCGAGAAGGCCGAGAGCGAATTCCGCTCCGAGGTCATGCGTCAGGCCGCCGAGAATCTCACCGTGACCATCCCCGAATCGATGATCGCTGACAAGACCGAGGAGATCCTCCGCAACTACGCCGCCAACTTCGGCATGAATTCCCGTGACATGTCCCTTGACCAGCTCAAGCAGATGATGGGCGTGGACGATGCAATGATCAATAACACCATCCGTCCGGCCGCCGAATTCCAGGTCCGCAACGATCTGCTGCTTGAGGCTGTCATCAAGGCGGAGAACATCGAGACCACCGAGGAAGAGAACCGCGAGTACCTCAACAAGGTCGCCGAGAGCATCGGCGCCAAGGCGGAAGAGGTCGAGAAGTATTTCGGCATGGATTACATCGCCGAAGAGCAGAAGAAGGAGAAGGCCAGCACCCTCATTATCGACAGTGCCGTCGCCAAGGCTCCCGAGCAGGAGTAATCCGGTATATTTTCCCATTTCCGGGGATATGCTCTCTGAGTGTTACTGATAACGGAAAGGAGAGTTTCATACAATGAGTTTAGTTCCCTATGTCGTTGAACAGACCAGCCGCGGTGAGCGCTCGTACGATATTTTTTCCCGCCTGCTGAATGATCGCATCGTGATGCTCAGCGAGGAAGTCAATGATACCACTGCCAGCCTGATCGTTGCCCAGCTTCTGTATCTGGAGGCCCAGGACCCCGACAAGGATATCCAGTTTTATATCAACAGCCCCGGCGGCAGCGTAACCAGCGGTCTCGCCATTTACGACACGATGCAGTACATCAAGCCCGATGTTTCCACCATCTGTGTTGGCATGGCTGCCTCCATGGGCGCGTTTCTGCTGTCCTCGGGCGCCAAGGGCAAGCGCATTGCGCTGCCGAACGCCGAAATCATGATCCATCAGCCTTCCGGCGGCAGCCGCGGCCAGTGCACCGACATCCAGATTCAGGCCGAGCAGATCCTGAAGATCAAGAATCGCCTGAATCAGATCCTCGCTGCCAATACCGGCAAGAGCGTGGAAGAGGTTGAGCGCGACTGCGAGCGCGACC
Source organism: Oscillospiraceae bacterium (assembly GCA_902778115.1). Classification (GTDB taxonomy): domain Bacteria; phylum Bacillota; class Clostridia; order Oscillospirales; family Oscillospiraceae; genus Limivicinus. Next base: position 86,323 of record CACYWG010000001.1, read on the forward strand.
ATTTCATGACCGCCGAGGAAGCCCAGGCCTACGGCCTGATCGACAAAGTGATTTACAAGCGCTGAGTCGAAAAACAAAACATCAGTTTTACGGAGCGCGGGGTGGGCCATGGCCCTCCTCGCGTTTACGGCATTAGTAAATCTTCTATGGGAGAACAGTATGGCAAGTAATGAAGGCAGAAGAAGCATCCGCTGTTCCTTTTGCGGAAAGCCGCAGTCGCTGGTCAACCGGCTGATCGCCGGCAACGGAAGCTATATCTGCGACGAATGCATCCGCATGTGCATGAACATCATCGAAGACGACCCGGAACTCAATCCCAGGGTCGAGGGCTATGACGGGCTTCCCCTCGTGTTTGAGAAGCTGCCGAAGCCCGTTCAGATCAAGGCGAAGCTGGACGATTATGTGATCGGCCAGGAGCGCGCCAAGATCGTGCTGTCCGTGGCGGTGTATAACCACTATAAGCGCATCCTGCACGGCGGCAAGGACGAGGTGGAGCTGCAGAAAAGCAATATCCTGCTGATCGGCCCCACCGGCAGCGGCAAGACGCTCTTTGCGCAGACGATGGCGAAGATGCTCGATGTGCCCTTTGCCATCGCGGACGCGACCACGCTGACCGAGGCCGGCTATGTCGGCGAGGACGTGGAAAACGTGATCCTCAAGCTGCTGCAGGCGGCGGACTTCGACGTGGAGCGCGCGCAGCGCGGCATCATCTATATCGACGAGATCGATAAGATCGCACGCAAGAGCGAGAATACCTCCATCACGCGCGATGTGTCCGGCGAGGGTGTGCAGCAGGCGCTGCTGAAGCTTCTCGAAGGCACGATCGCCAATGTTCCTCCCCAGGGCGGGCGCAAGCATCCGCACCAGGAGTTCATCCATGTGGATACCTCCAATATCCTCTTCATCTGCGGCGGCGCCTTCGACGGACTGGATAAGATCATCGAAAAGCGCACTGACAAGAAGACGATGGGCTTCGGCGCCGAGATCAAGAGCAGCAGCGACCGCGATGTGGGCAAGATCCTGTCCCAGGTGCAGCAGCACGATCTGCTCAAATTCGGCATCATCCCGGAACTGATCGGCCGTCTGCCGGTCGTCGCCTCGCTTGATTCGCTCAGCCGCGACGATCTGGTTCGTATCCTCACCGAGCCGAAGAATGCCATGACCAAGCAGTATCAGGCGCTGATGCGCTATGACGGCGTGGAGCTCTGCTTTGAGCCGGAAGCGCTGGAGGCAGTCGCCGATAAGGCCATTGAGCGGAAGATCGGCGCACGAGGCCTGCGCAGCGTGATGGAATCGGTGATGACCGACGTCATGTACTCCGTGCCCTCCGACCCGACGGTGAAAAAAGTTACCATCACCGCGGACTGCATCCGGAAAGATGAGAGCCCGCGCATCGAACACATCAACCAGTAAACGACATCGCACCTCTGCGAAAGGAGGTTACCCATGAATCAACAAACCATGAATTTTGAACCGCGCACCATGCCTCTGCTGCCTCTGCGGGGACTGATCGTATTTCCCCAGATGCTGCTGACCTTCGATGTGGAACGCCCGGCCTCTCTGGCAGCGATCAATATGGCCAACCGCGGCGATCATCTGATCTTTCTGTCCGCGCAGAAGGATATTTCCGTGGATGTTCCGGAGGAGAAGGATATTTATTCCGTCGGCACGGTCTGCCGCATTCGCCAGCAGCTGCGCGGCGGTCACGGCGGCTGCCGGCTGATGGTGGAGGGCCTGTACCGTGCCCGTGCGCTCAGCATGGACACCGACAGCAAGGGATATACCGCGCTGCTGGAGCCCTATGACGACAAGCCGGAGCGGATCAGCCCCCAACGCAGGGAAGCGCTGCTGCGCAACTGTCTGACGCTCTTCAACGAGTATCTGCATCTGAATCAGGACATGATGAACGAGCAGCTTCTCAATGTTCTGGCTAACCCCGACGCCGATTACGTGGCCTTCTATATCGCGCAGAATATCCGCGTGAACGTCCCTGCGCGCCAGGCCGTTCTGGAGGAGCGGAGCATGAGCCGCCGCCTGATGCAGCTTGGCCGCATGCTCAGCAACGAACTTCATATCCTCAGCATTGAGCAGGAGCTCAACGAGGCCACGCAGGAGGCCATGGAGCACAACCAGCGGGAGTATTATCTCCGTGAGGAGATGAAGATCATTCAGTCCGAACTGGGTGAAGATCTCTCTGCTGATGATTTCGGCGAATACCGACGGAAGATCGAGGCGCTCCCTGCCAAGCAGGAGGTAAAGGATAAGCTGCTCAAGGAGCTGTCACGTTTGCAGAAGCAGCCCTTCGGCTCTTCGGAGTCGGCGGTGCTGCGCGGCTATCTTGATACGGTACTGGAGCTTCCCTGGGGCGTAAAGACCGAGGAAACGCTGGATATCGAAAAGGCCCGGAAGATCCTGGATGACGATCATTACGGCCTGGAGAAGGTCAAGGAACGCATCCTGGAGTACCTTGCCGTCCGTAAGCTCAGTCCGGAGCTCAAGGGCGGCCTTCTCTGCCTGGTCGGTCCTCCGGGCACCGGCAAGACGAGCATTGCCATGAGCATCGCCCGCGCCACGAATCGCAAGCTCGTCCGTCTGTCGCTCGGCGGCGTGCATGACGAGGCGGAGATCCGCGGCCACCGCAAGACCTATATCGGCTCCATGCCTGGCAGGATCATGAACGGCATCAGCCAGGCCGGCTCCTGCAATCCGCTGATGGTGCTTGACGAGATCGACAAGCTCGGCGCCGACTATCGGGGCGATCCCTCGGCTGCGCTGCTGGAAGTGCTCGACGGTGAGCAGAACGGCAGCTTCCGCGATCATTTCCTGGAGATTCCGTTTGATCTTTCGGAGGTTTTCTTCATTACCACCGCCAACACGATGGATACGATCCCGCGCCCGCTGCTGGACCGTATGGAGGTCATTGAGCTGTCCAGCTATACCGACGAGGAAAAGCTGCAGATCGCCAAACGTCACCTTGTGCCCAAACAGCGGAAAAAGCACGGCCTGAACGGCAACCAGCTGCGGATCAGCGACGACGCGATCCGTGAGGTCATCGACAGCTATACGCGCGAATCCGGCGTCCGGCGTCTGGAACGCGAGCTCGCCACACTCTGCCGCAAAGCAGCGGGCGGCATCGCGGAAGGGAAGTTCCGCAGCCTGTCGGTAAAACCGGAGCGTCTGGAAGAGCTGCTCGGTCCGGCCAGATTCAAGAAAGACGAGCGCCGTGATCGCGATGAGATCGGCCTTGTGCGGGGACTTGCCTATACCAGCGTCGGCGGTGAGGTGCTCGACGTGGAAGTCGCCGTCCTGGAGGGCAGCGGCAAGCTGGAGCTGACCGGCAATCTGGGCGATGTGATGAAGGAATCGGCGCATGCGGCGCTCAGCTATATCCGCAGCCGTGCAGCTGGACTGGGTATTGATCCCGACTTTTATAAAGCTAAAGATATCCACATCCATTTCCCGGAGGGAGCCGTACCCAAAGACGGTCCTTCGGCCGGTATCACGGTGACGATCGCGCTGATCTCTGCTCTGACAGGAACGCCCGTGCGGCATGATGTGGCGATGACCGGTGAGATCACACTTCGCGGCCGCGTGCTTCCGATCGGCGGACTTCGCGAGAAAACGATGGCGGCTTTTCGAAGCGGCATACATACGGTGATCATTCCGGAAGACAACGTCTCCGATCTTGCCGAAATCGACCAGACAGTTCGGCGGAATCTTCATTTTGTGAGCACCGACCAGGTCGATAAGATCCTGGATGTTGCGCTGCTGCGTCAGCCTTCGGAGTCCGCCTCCGATTATCTTCCGCTTTCTGCTGAACAGCGGCTTCCGGTCAGAATATAGGTGTCGGATGAAAACGCTGAATGTGAATAAGGCGGAGTTTATCCGTTCCGCCGCCTCTCCGAAGCAGTTTATCCGCACATCGGTTCCGTCCATCGTATTTGCCGGCAAATCCAATGTCGGCAAATCCTCGGTCATCAACCGGCTGCTCAATCGGAAAAACTTTGCGCGCGTCGGCGCTTCTCCCGGAAAAACCGTTCACGTGAACTACTTTTTTATCGATGAAAAGCTCTACTTCGTCGATCTGCCCGGATACGGCTTCGCCAAGGTCTCCCAGTCCGAACGGGACCGCTGGGGCAAGCTGATGGAGGATTTCTTTTCTGAACCTTCACTGATCTCTCTCGGCGTGATGATCGTAGATGCCAGGCATAAGCCGACGGCGGACGACATTACGATGGCGGACTGGTTCAAAACTGCCGGCTGTCGCTGGCTCGTTGTGGCCAACAAGACGGACAAGCTGAAAAAGAGCGAGATCGAGCCGAGCCTTCGCTTGATCCGCGAAACGCTTTCACTTCCGGAAGAACAGCTTCTGATCCCGTTTTCAGCGGAAAAGGGAAGCGGTCGGGAAGATCTGATGACGCAGATCCTACAACTGATTTGAATCCACAGGGAATAGCGGGATGATTTTTTCGTCCCGCTATTGTATTTCTACAGAAATTTTGGTAAACTGTCAATATATTGGGGGTATAGTGGATGAGCGCATGGCAGAATATCATCAGGGCTTTTGATTTCACACCGCTTCTGAATATTGCACTCAGCGCGATTCCCGCCTTGATCTGCATTACCCTCCATGAGATCAGCCATGGCCTGGTGGCCTATCGTCTCGGCGACCCCACCGCAAAAAATGCCGGGCGTTTGAGCCTGAACCCGATCAAGCATCTGGATGTGTTCGGCTTTCTGATGCTGATCGTCGCGCATGTCGGCTGGGCCAAACCCGTGCCGATCGATATGCGCTATTTTAAAAATCCGAAGCGCGGCATGGCAATCACCGCTCTGGCGGGACCGGTCAGCAATTTTGTCATCACGGCGATCGCACTGCTCCTTTTTGGCTTTTTGCTCCCGCTGGTCAAGTCCTCCAGCCAGGCTGCGATGATCGGCATTGAACTGTTATATGTCACCGCGCATCTCAGTCTTGGACTTGCCTTGTTCAACCTTCTGCCGATCCCTCCGCTGGACGGCTCCAAGGTGCTGTTTTCCCTGATCCCCGATTCGGCTTACAGGAAGCTGATGCGCTATGAGCGTTACGGGATGATCCTGCTGGTCGTTCTTGCCTATACTGGCGTGACCGGCAGCTTTCTCAGCGTTATCATTGATACGGTCTTTGATTGGTTTATGCACCTGGCAGAAATGACCTATCAATGGAGTTATTCTTTGTTTATTGCGTGAATTTGATGGAAAATCCAAGCTTTTTTCTGGAAGGCGTCGTTCGTGAGAAAAACGAGCTGCAGGATTTTGAAGGGCCTCTCAGCCTGATTCTGATGCTCCTGCAGAAAAACAAAATAGAGATCCGCGATATCAAGATCGCGGAGATCCTGGATCAGTATCTGGCTTATCTGGAGCAGATGCAGCAGATGGATCTGGAGGTCGCCAGCGAATTTGTCCAGATGGCCTCACATCTGCTGTACATCAAAACCAAGTCGCTGCTCACCGGCGACGAGGAAGAAGTTTCCGAGCTGGAGCTGCTGAAGGCTTCCCTGGAACAGCTGAAAAGCAAAGACGTCTACGAAGCGATTAAACAGGTAACACCGGAACTCAAGCGCGCCTCAGAGCTCGGCCTGCTGTATTTTGCCAAGCTGCCGGAGCCTTTGCCCAAGCAGGCGCGGCTCTATGAGTATCGGCATGAGCCGGTCGATCTGCTGCGCGCGATGCTCGGTATGTACTCCCGCGGGATCAAAACGCCGGAAAGCGATCTGCTTAGTCCCGCCATTCCCCGGCGCATCACATACAGCGTGCGCGACAAGAGCCGTCAGATCCTGACCGGACTGCGGCGGCGAAAAAGCTCTCTGAAATCACTTTACATGGCCTGTGCCAGTCGATCGGAAGTAGTGGCGACTTTTCTCTCTATTCTCGAACTGTGCAGCATGGGCAGTATAAAACTCATCCGCGCCGACGATGATTATACCGTGGAGTTTTCCGGCGGCGATCTGGATGAAATTCTGGAACGGATTGAAGAATAGCAATGATTGATCTGAAATCCGCCATGGAGGCGGTTCTGTTTGCGGCCGGAGAGCCGGTTCCCATAGCCCGTCTGTCTCTGGTGCTCGGGACAGGGGAGGATGACGTGCTTTTAGCCGGCCGCGAGCTTGCCGACCAATATGAGCGCGAGCAACGCGGCCTCCGGGTGCTGCTGCTTGGAGACAAGCTGCAGATGTGTTCTGCGCCCGAGTATGCGGCAGTCATCATCAAGGCGCTTGAGCAGCGCAAACCGCCGATGCTCTCCCAGCCGGCGCTGGAGACTTTGGCGATCGTAGCCTATTTTCAGCCTGTTACCCGCGCCTATATCGACCAGGTGCGCGGCGTGGACAGCTCGTATACCGTCAGCATGCTCAACGAACGCGGATTGATTGAGATCTGCGGTCGGCTGGATGTGCCCGGGCGGCCCTCTCTTTTCCGGACGACGGACCAGTTTCTGCGCACCTTTGGCCTGCAGAAGCTGGAGGATCTGCCGCATCTGCCGGATATGACGCAGAGCGACGGCGTCGATAAGCTGCAGAAAGCGATCAACGATCTGCAGAACGCGGCGGACGGACAGCTGATGCTGGAGGGCATGGAAGAAAGCTAATACATGCGGGGGTGATGTCTTGGTAGGCTGGATCATACTTGGCGTCATCGTCCTGATTCTCGTGGGCATCAACCTGATCAGAATCGGTGTGGACGTGTCCTATGAGGGCGGCGAGTTCAGCCTTTCGGCCAAGGTGGCCGGCGTGCTGCTGCAGCTGCTGCCGAAGCAGGACAAGGACGAGGAAAAGCCAAAAAAGGAAAAGAAACCGAAAAAAAAGAAGAAAAAGAAAGAAAAGAAAGAGGAAAAAAGCGGAGAAACGTCCGACAAGCCCAAGAAAAAGGGCCTGCCGCTCGGCATGACCAAGGAAGAACTCTTTGATCTGGTCAAGGCGATCCTGCATCATTTCGCCCGCTTCCCGCGCAGATTCCGCATCGACCGCTTCAAGCTCCACGCGCTGATTGCCGGCCAGGATCCTTACAATACGGCCATGGCCTACGGCTATCTCAATGAAGCGCTTTCGATCCTTCTGCCGCTTGCCAGGCAGGGGTTTACTGTCAAAAAATCTGACGTCCACACGGACGTGGATTTCACGACGGATCAGTTTGCCCTGGATTTTGGGATGGGCCTCAGTATCCGCATCGGTCAGATTGTTGGTTTTCTTCTTCAGGTCATGTTTATCGGTGCCAGGCATGTGCTCAAAAGCAAGCTGCGGCAGAAGAAGGAAGCAAAAGCTGCCGCAAAATCGGCGTCTGCCGTGCAGAAACAGGATTCTGAACATATAGAGAATACAGAAAACGATAAAGATATTACGCCAGAGGAAAGGATGGACTCACATGGATAACAAGAACCCGATCGGAGAACTGATGGAAAGCACAATGGAGAATGTCAGAAACATTCTCAAAGTGGACACAGTTGTCGGCGATCCCATTTTTACGCCCGACGGCATTACCCTGGTTCCCGTTTCCCGCATCAGCGTCGGCTTCGGCGGCGGCGGTCTGGAATTCAGCAACAAAAAGGGCGGGGAAAACCGTCCTTACGGCGGCGGCAACGCGACCGGCGTCAAGATCGACCCGATCGGCTTCCTCGTGATCAAGGAAGGCAATGTCCGAATGATCAACATCCTGCCTGCGGCCAATACCACCATCGACCGGATCATTGATCTGGTGCCCCAGGTCATTGATCGCGTGGAAGGCTTTATCAACAAGCAGAACGAAGAATAATAATAGCCGTCGATCCGGCTCATAATAAGCACTGCCCAAGATAGAAAAGGGTGGTGCTTATTTTGAGAAAACTGATTTGTCTGCTGCTGGCCTCGCTTCTTCCGCTTCCGGGCAATGCAGCCGTTCCTGCCGAACAGCTGCCGGAGATCCATGCGCTGAGTGCGGCTGTGATGTCCGAAGACGGAAAACTTCTTTATGAACGGGAAGCGGACCGCATGCTGCCGATCGCCAGCACGACGAAGCTGATGACGGCGCTGGTCGTGATCGAAAACTGCAACCTGGAGGATGTTGTCGATATCCTTCCGGAATACTGCGGGGCTGAGGGTTCGTCTTTGTATCTCAAGCCGGGAGAGCAGTATACGGTGCGCGAGCTGTTGCTGGGCTTACTGCTTGCCTCAGGGAACGACGCTGCGGTTGCGCTGGCCTGTCACTGCGCGGGGGATATTGAATCATTCTCTGAGCGAATGAATCGCCGTGCCGATGAACTTGGCATGCGAAACACACATTTTCTCAATCCGCACGGCCTGAATGAAGCCGGGCACTGCTCCACGTCGCGCGATCTGGCGATCCTGATGCACGCCGCAATGAAAAATGATTGCTTTGCCGGGCTCATTTCCCAGGAAAAAGCTGAGGTTGGCGGGCAGATGATTTATAACCACAATAAGCTGCTGCAGCGCTGCCCGGACTGTATCGGAGGCAAGACCGGCTATACGAAAGCGGCCGGGCGCTGCCTCGTCAGCTGCTGTGAACGGAACGGATTCCGCCTTGTCTGCGTCACGCTCAACGATCCCGATGACTGGAATGATCATGGTAAGCTTTACGACTGGGCATATGATCATTATACGATGCATGTGATCAACAGGGACAGCACACGATTTGAAATCCCTCTTCTTGGAGGCCGGGAAGCGAAAGCCGTCGTTGTCCCCGCTTCGGAGCAGCGGATCATTCTGCCGGTCGACAGCGAATTGACCGTACAAACAACGCTGCCGTTTTACGCTTTCGCGCCCGTATCCGGCGGCGCAGAAGCCGGTACGCTGCGACTGCTTGACGATGGGCAGCTCCTGTGTGAGATTTCCTTGATTTATTTGGAGAATTATCCGGTAGAATAGGTGACTATATGGCAGAACGACTGCAAAAAATCATAGCGTCGGCGGGGCTGATGTCCCGCCGCGCCGCTGAGGAGGCCATCCGATCAGGCCGCGTGAGCTGCAACGGCCGGATCGCTTCGCTCGGCGAAACGGCGGAACCGGGGCAGGATCAGATCTGCCTCGACGGGCTTCCTGTTGTTCCTCAGGAGCGGAAGATTTATCTGATGCTGCATAAGCCCCGCGGCGTGGTGACTTCCATGAACGACGAGCAGGGGAGACGAAGCGTCGCGGATCTGGTAAAGGACGTCGGCGCGCGTGTTTATCCGGTCGGCCGTCTGGATCTTGATTCCGAGGGGCTGCTGTTGATGACCAATGACGGCGACTTTGCCAACCGTGTGATGCATCCGTCTCATGAGGTCAGCAAATGCTATGAAACCTGGGTAAAGGGCAGCAATGTGGACGCTGCGGTCAAATCCCTTGGCCAGCCGATGCGGATCGACGGATATGAGATCCGTCCGGCGACCGTCCGCCTGCTTCGCCGCATCAGCGAACAGGAAGCGCTGCTTTCCATCACGATCCATGAGGGCAGGAACCGCCAGGTGCGTAAAATGTGCGAGTCTGTCGGGCTGCGCGTGACAAGGCTCCTGCGCGTCAGCGAAGGCTCGCTTCACCTCGGGGATCTTCCTTCCGGCAGGTGGCGCAGTCTGACTATAGAAGAAATCAAATCCTTTGAACGCTAAGGATATACATACATGAACGAATCTAAAAATATAAGCTGCGACCTTGTCGTGATCGGCGGCGGGGCATCCGGGCTGATGCTTGCCGCGACGGCCGCCGAGCGCGGCCTCACTGTGACGGTGCTTGATCCCAATCAGAAGCTGGGCCGGAAGCTGCGAATCACCGGCAAGGGTCGCTGCAATCTGACCAATCACTGCGATGTCAAAACCGTACTGGCCAACATGCCGGGGGACGGGCGCTTCCTGTACAGCGCGATGAGCCGTTTTTCGCCCGCTGATGTGATGACCTGGTTTGAAGATCGCGGTCTGCCGCTCAAAATCGAGCGCGGCAACCGCGTTTTTCCGGTCAGCGACAATGCAAACGACGTGGCCGAGCTGCTGCTGAAGGAATGCCGCCGCTTCGGTGTACGTTTCCTTCGCACGAAGGCAAAGGCCATCTGCAGCGAAGACGGACGAGTCAGCGGCGTCGTGACGGAGGAAGGAACGATCAGCTGCCGCGCGGCTGCTGTCTGCACAGGCGGCTTGTCCTATCCGCTGACGGGATCTACGGGTGACGGTTATCGTTTTGCCAAAAGCTTCGGCCATACGGTTACCGCGCCGCAGGCTTCGCTTGTGCCGCTGGAAAGTGAGGATGAATACTGCTCGCAAATGCAGGGCTTTGCCCTGAAAAACGTCTGCCTCTCCGCCTATGAGGATGATCGTCTGATCTATCGTGAGCTCGGCGAAATGCTGTTTACGCACTTCGGCGTGTCCGGGCCGCTGGTTTTATCCGCCAGCGCTCATATGCGGCACATGGACAGCTGCAAATATCGCCTGGAGATTGATCTGAAACCGGGTCTTGACGAAAAGAAGCTCGACGCCCGCCTGCTTCGTGATTTTGAAAAATACGCCAACCGCGAGTTTAAAAACGCGCTGATCGATCTTGCTGGCCAGAGTATGATCCCGGTATTGATTGAATTATCCGGTATCCCGGAGGAGACCAAGGTGCATGATATCACGCGGGAGCAGAGGATGCGTCTGCTGCGGCTTTTCAAAGCGTTTCCCGTTTCTGTTTCCGGCAAGCGTCCGATCGACGAGGCCATTGTCACGGCCGGCGGGGTCAACCCGAAGGAAGTCAATCCCCGCACCATGGAGTCGAAGCTCATGCCCGGCCTTTATTTCGCCGGCGAAGTATTGGATCTGGACGCTTATACCGGGGGCTTTAATCTGCAGATTGCATGGTCAACGGCTCGTACCGCCGGATTGGCTGTGCTGAAGGAGGAATCATGATGAACAAACATGTTGCCATTGCCATTGACGGGCCTTCCGGCGCCGGAAAAAGCAGCCTCGCGCGCCGCGCTGCGGCTCATTTTGGCCTGATTTATGTGGACACAGGGGCAATTTATCGCTGCGTCGGGCTGGCGGCCCATAGAATGGACGTCAATACGCGTGATGCGGAAGCCGTGCAGAGAATCCTTCCGACGCTGGATATCCGGATGGATTATAATGATGCGGGTGAGCAGCGCATGTTTCTCAGTGATGAGGACGTCTCCTCCGATATCCGGCTTCCCGAAATCTCCATCTGCGCATCCAATGTGTCTGCGCATCCCGCGGTTCGTGCATTTTTGCTGGAAATGCAGCGCAAAATGGCGCGGGAAAACAGCGTCATCATGGACGGACGGGACATCGGCACGGTCGTTTTGCCCGACGCTGATCTGAAGATTTATCTGACGGCAAGCGCCGGGGCCCGCGCTCATCGCCGCATGCTGGAACTTCAGAATAAAGGGATCAATGCATCTTTTGAAGACGTTCTCAAGGATATCGAGCTGCGCGACTACCAGGATACGCACCGCGCGGAAGCTCCGCTGCGGCGGGCGGAAGACGCCGTCCTGCTGGATACGACGGAAATCGGCTTTGATGAGAGCTTTGAACTTCTTTGCCGAACTATAGAGGAAAGGCTGGGACTGAAGGCATGAAGGTGATTCAGGCTGAGAGCGCCGGCTTCTGCTTCGGCGTTAAGCGTTCCGTTGAGATCGCGGACAAGCTGCTGCGGGAAAACCAGACTGTGGCAAGTCTCGGCGATCTGATTCATAACGAGCAGGTCGTCCGTAAGATGACGGAACGCGGTCTACGGGTGATCCAGGATCCCGCAGAGGCCAAACCCGGCGAAACCGTGATCCTTCGTGCGCACGGCGTATCTGAGCAGGTTTTGCGCAGGCTGGAGGCGCAGGGAAGTCCCGTTGTCGATGCGACCTGCCCCAAGGTCAAGGCGATCCATGCGATCGTCAGGCGTGCATCTGAGGAAGGCCGCTTTGTGATCATTATCGGAATGCGTCATCATCCGGAAGTTGAGGGGATCCGCGGCTGGTGTCAAAGCTGTGAAGTCTTTGAAAATGCACAGGAATTGGAAAAGTGGCTGGAAAACACGCCCAACATTTGGAATAAAGCGGTAACAATGGTTGTTCAGACTACGCAAACGCAAAATAATTTCGATGAATGCGCCAAAATAATAAAAAAAAGATGTACAAATTCAAAAATATCTGATACAATATGCTCTGCTACGTCTACGCGGCAGACGGAAGCTGCCGAGTTGGCCAGTCAGTGCGAGGCCATGGTTGTCATAGGCGGTAAGCACAGCGCCAACAGTATCCATCTGGCAAAGATCTGCGCGGAGCATTGTGATCGCGTGGAGTTTATCGAATCGGCGGATGAACTGGATATTTCTATGCTGAAGGATTGTGAAACCATTGGACTCACGGCCGGCGCTTCCACCCCTGCGTGGATAATTAAGGAGGTAAGAAACAAAATGGACGAACTGAATGAAATCAAAGTTGAAGAAGCTCCCGAGCAGAAGGAACTTTCCTTCGACGAAATGCTGGAGGAGACTCTCAAAACCATATATAACGGCGACAAGGTCAAGGGCGTTGTCGTAGCCATCACCGGCACTGAAATCAGTGTCGACCTTGGCACCAAGTATTCCGGATTCATTCCCACTTCCGAGTTCACCGATGACGGCATCAAGGTCGAAGACGCTGTCAAGGTCGGTGACGAGATCGAAGCCGTTGTTGTCCGCGTCAATGACGTGGAAGGCACCGCGCAGCTGAGCAAGAAGCGCCTGGATGCCGCCAAGAGCTGGAACGATGTGGAAGCCGCCGCAGAAGACGGCACTGTCCTCGAAGGTGTTGTCACGGAAGAGAACAAAGGCGGCATCGTCGTCAATGTCAAGGGTGTGCGTGTGTTTGTTCCCGCCTCCCAGACCGATCTGCCCCGCGAAGCCAATCTGTCCGAGCTGCTGAAGAAGACGGTCCGCCTCAAGATCACCGAGGTCAACAAGGCCCGCAAGCGTGTGGTCGGATCCATCCGCCGTGTTGCACAGGCTGAGCGCCGCGCCCGCACCGAGGCCATCTGGAACGAGATCGAGGTCGGCAAGAAGTATCACGGCACCGTCAAGTCCCTGACCAGCTACGGCGCTTTTGTCGATATCGGCGGCATCGACGGCATGGTCCATGTCTCCGAGCTGAGCTGGGGCCGCATCCATCAGCCCTCTGAGGTCGTTTCCGTCGGCGACGAGATCGACGTCTACGTCATCAACTTCGACCGCGAGAAGCGCAAGATCTCCCTCGGCTACAAGGATCCCGACGGCAATCCCTGGACTGTCTTCACCAACAAGTATTCTGTCGGTGACGTGGCTCAGGTCAAGATCGTCAAGCTCATGGAGTTCGGCGCCTTTGCCGAGGTCGTCCCCGGTGTCGACGGCCTGATCCACATTTCCCAGATCGCCAACCGCCGCATCGGCAAGCCCGGCGACGTTCTGACCGTTGGTGACGTGGTCGATGCGAAGATCACCGCGATCGACGAAGAGAAGCATAAGGTTTCCCTGTCCATCCGCGCGCTGTCCGAGCCGGCCCCCGCGCCTGTGGCTGAAGAGCCGGTTGAGGAAGAAGCCGCTCCCGCCGAGGACGCTCTGGTTTATGAAGTCTCCGCCACCGGCGAAGCCACCGGCGTCGCTCCCGAGGCTGACGAAGAGTAATTTTCCAAGCAACAAAAAACACCTCTGATTCGATCAGAGGTGTTTTTTTGTTGTTTTGTTTTCAGGCAAGCTTTTCGCTGATCCAGTTCAGTACGTCGCGGAAGACCTCCTCGCGGTTGGTTTCCAGCAGGATCTCGTGCCGCGCACCGGGATAGAGCTTGATGCTCACATCCTTGATGCCGGCATCCTTGAAGGCCTGGAAGGCCCGCTTGACGCCTTCGCCGTGCTCGCCGACCGGATCATCGCCGCCGGCAATAAAGAGAACCGGTGTATTCTTGTTCATCTTCGCAATGTTCTGCGGATCGGTGATAAATTTCACGCCGCCCATCATGTCGCGGAACATGCTGACTGTCGGTACAAAGCCGCAGAGCGGATCGTTGATGTATTTGTCGACTTCCTTGGGATCGCGGTTGAGCCAATCGCTGGGAGTGCGCAGGTTTTCGATGCCCTTGGTATAGGCACCGAAGGCCACGTTGTTGAGCATTTTGCCGATTTTGCGCGGCCCGAAGATACCGACGGCAAGCTTTGCCATGGCGTTTCCGCCGGCGACCATCGCGGGAGCCTGGTGTCCGGTGCCGCAGATGATGACGAGATCCGGCTGATCGGGATGGAGGATCACATAATGACGAGTCAGAAAGCTGCCCATGCTGTGACCGAAGAAGATATAGGGAAGGCCAGGATATTTTTCCGCAGTCATTTTGTGCAGCTTGGCCATATCGTCCAGAACATATTTCCATCCGTCCTTTTCGGCGAAAATGCCCTTTTCTTCGGGAACGGAGATCGACTTGCCGTGGCCGAGATGGTCGTTGCCGACGGCTACATAGCCGTTTCGGGCGAGAAACTGCATGAACGGGTCGTAGCGGTCGATATATTCGGCGATGCCGTGCGCGATCTGAACGACGCCGCGCACTTCGCCGTCCGGTACTACCATATGGGCGTGGAGATTGTTGCATCCGGTGGTGGAGGCAAAAGTAAAATCAGATGTAGTCGGCATAAGATGAACCTCCTTTTTGATTTTGGCATATGAGAGGAAATGGAATAAAATCTGCCGCTCTGATCAGAGCGGCAGATGGATCAGACAGAATCAGCCGACGATATCGCGGGTATCGCGGGCGATGACAAGCTCCTCGTTCGTGGGGATGACGAAGACCTTGACGGGAGAGTCCTCGGTGGAGATCATGATATCCTGGCCGCGGGTGGCGTTGGCCTCGGGATTGACCTTCACGCCGAGATAGCCGAAGTACTTGCAGATCTCCGCGCGAGCGGTCTGGTCGTTTTCACCGACGCCGGCTGTGAAGATAATGGCGTCCACACCGTTCATCGCAGCGGCATAGGAACCGGCAACCTTGGCGACCCAGTAGTAGAACATATCCAGAGCCAGACGCGCGCGCTCGTTGCCTTCTTCGGCAGCCTTGCCCAGATCGCGGAAGTCGGAGGAAACGCCGGAAATACCCAGCACGCCGGACTTCTTGTTGAGGATGTTCAGCATTTCGTCAATGCTGTAGCCATACTTGTTCATCAGAAACTGGATGACGCCGGCGTCAAGATCCCCGCAGCGGGTGCCCATCGGCAGACCGACCAGCGGCGTAAAGCCCATGGAGGTGTCGATGACCTTGCCGTTCTTCACAGCGGCCAGAGAGGAACCGTTGCCCATGTGGCAGGAGATGATCTTCAGCTCTTCAATGGGCTTGCCCATCATTTCAGCGCAGCGGGCGGAGACATAGCGGTGAGAGGTGCCGTGGAAGCCATAGCGGCGGATCCCGTCGTTTTCATAGTATTCATAAGGAACAGCATACATGAAAGCCTTGCTGGGCATGGTCTGATGGAAGGCGGTATCGAACACGGCGACCATCGGCACGTCGCCCATCACATCGCGGCAGGCATTGATGCCGGTGATGTTGGCGGGGTTGTGCAGGGGAGCGAAGGGGATGCACTCTTTGATCGCGTCGAGGACTTCGTCGTTGATCAGAACGGAGCTGGCAAACTTTTCGCCGCCATGGACCACACGGTGACCGACAGCGTCGATCTCTTTCATGGAGGAAACCACACCATATTCGGCGCTGGTCAGCTTGTCAATGACAGCGGCAATGGCCTCGGAATGGGTGGGCATCGGAACGTCTTCATTGAACACGGGCTTGTCGCCGACCAGCGGCGTGTGCTTCAGATGACCGTCGATACCGATGCGTTCGCACAGGCCCTTGGCCATCAGCTGCTCGTTTTCCATATCGATCAGCTGATACTTGAGGGAGGAGCTGCCAGCGTTGATAACAAGAATTTTCATGGATTTCTTTCCTTTCTATTGTAAAAATCACTGGTTTTCTGTACAATAGCAATAACCTTATTTATTCTAATACAAATACGGAAAAAAGCAAGAGTTTTTTGGAGTAATGCATGAGCGTGATCGGCATCGTCGCGGAATACAATCCCTTTCATTTGGGACATCAATATCATATACGCCGCTCCCGCGAGCTCGTTGGCGACAACAGCCCGGTCGTCTGCGTCATGTCCGGCGACTTTGTCCAGCGCGGGGAAGCCGCCTGCTTTTCCAAGTTCGCCCGTGCGGAGGCGGCCTGCCGCTGCGGCGCCGACCTTGTGGTTGAGCTGCCGCTGCCATGGTCTCTTTCCTCTGCGGAAGGCTTTGCTCGCGGCGCGGTTTATCTTTTGGATGCGCTTGGCTGCGATGCCATCAGCTTCGGCAGCGAAGCGGGCGATCTGGGAGATTTGCATAAACTTGCGGATCTTCTCTCACTGTCAGAGATTACAGATCAGATCAAATCCGCTTTGAATGCTCAGCCCAATTTGAGCTACGCGACCGCCCGGCAGCAGGTCCTCCGGGCTCATTGTGGAGATAAAGCGAATCTGTTGGAATCGCCGAACAATATTTTGGCGCTGGAGTATTTGAAAGCGATCCGTCGGCTGGATTCGAAACTGCGCCCCTTGACGGTTCCGCGTATCGGCTGCGCGCATGACGCAACGGGCGGTGACTGGAAGTCCGCCTCAGAGCTTCGCGGCCTGCTGAGAGAAGGGAAGCTCATCCATGATATGATCCCGGCCGATGCCGCCGCAGTTTTTGAGCGAGAAACGTTGCTTGGACGGGAGATTTCCCGCTTTGATCTGCTGGAATCCGCTATCATATCGCGCCTTCGTATGCTCCGCGATGAGTATTTCGATCAACTGCCGGACGCAGGCGACGGTCTCGGACGCAGGCTATGTCAGGCAGCGCATGAGGAAGCGGATCTGGATTCGGTGATGACCGCCGTTAAGTCCAAACGCTACGCCATGTCCCGCGTTCGCCGCATGATCTGCTGCGCAGCCCTCGGAATCGATGCAGACATGACGGCCGGGATGCCGCCTTATGCGCGCGTCCTCGCTGCCAATGAGCGCGGCCGCGAGCAGCTTCACCGTCTGCGCGGCAGGACGATCCCGGTCATCACGAAGCCCGCTGCGGCGCGGGAACTGGATGAAAACGCCCGCAGGATCTTTTCTCTCGGTTCTGAAGCGCACGATTTGCTTGTGATGGGCTGTCCGTCCGTCTCTGCGCGCCGCGGCGGCCTTGACTGGACGACAAGCCCGAAGATCCTGTAATTTACTTTTGTTTTTCCGCGTGCTATAATCTCTGACCGAGGGATCACGATGTTTGATAAGCTGAAACTGATTACAAATCAATACGAGGAGCGCCTGCGGCGGCTCGAGGAGCCGGAAACCTATTCCGATCCGCAGCTGTATGCCAAAATCGACAGGGAAGCCCGGGAGCTTGCGCCGCTGGTGGAGACCTATCGCGCGTATGAATCGGCCTGTGCCGACCTGGAAACCGCGATGGAGCTGATGAATGATCCTGAGATGCGGGACTTTGCGCAGGAGGAATATGCACAGGCGAAATCCGCCCGCGATGAACTGGAGCAGAAGCTGAAGATCCTGCTCCTGCCGAAGGATCCGAACGACAGCAAAAATGTCATCATGGAGATCCGCGGCGGCGTCGGCGGGGAAGAGAGCTCGCTCTTTGCGGCCGATCTCTATCGGATGTACAGCATGTATGTCGAACGCAGAGGCTGGAAGCTGGACGTAGTCAATGTCAGCGAGACCGAACTCGGCGGCTTTAAAGAGATCAGCATGATCATTGAGGGCGAAGGCGCCTGGTCGCGCCTGAAATTTGAAGCCGGCGGCCATCGGGTGCAGCGCGTACCGGTGACGGAATCCGGCGGACGGATCCACACATCCGCGGCTACAGTCGCCGTTCTCCCGGAAGCCGGTGAGCTGGATTTCAAGCTGGATATGAACGATCTGAAGATCGACACCTACCGCTCATCCGGCGCCGGCGGTCAGCACGTCAACAAGACCGAGAGCGCCATCCGCATAACGCATTTGCCGACCGGAACGGTCGTGGAATGCCAGGATGAGCGCAGCCAGTATAAAAACAAAGATCGAGCCATGCAGATCCTGCGATCCAAACTCTATGAGGCTGAGCAGGAGAAGCAGCGCGCCGCCGTTGCGGCGGAACGCAAGAGCCAGATCGGTTCCGGCGACCGCAGCGACCGTATCCGTACCTACAATTTCCCGCAAAACCGCGTGACCGATCACCGGCTGACGGGTGATAACAAAAATTTCAACCTCTCTGCTGTCATTGACGGCGATCTCGACGAACTGATCGACGCGCTGGTGACGGCTGACCAGGCAGAAAAACTGAAAGCGCAAAGCGATATATGAAAACTACTGTTTTTACCGATCAGGTCTCCGCCTGCGCGGAGGTGCTTCAAAGAGGAGGTCTGCTTGCTGTCCCTACTGAGACAGTATACGGACTTGCCGCCAACGGCCTTGACGCTGCGGCGGTCGAGGAGATCTATGAAGTCAAAGGCCGCCCGTCCGTCAAACCGCTGTCTCTGATGGTGCCCGGCCCGGAGGCGATGGAGCTTTATTGTCTGGATGTACCGAAACAGGCTCGGGTTCTGGCAGAAAAATTCTGGCCGGGTCCGCTGACGATTGTCCTCAAGGCGAAGGACAATATTCCGTCAATCGTCCGTGCCGGCGGCGATACGATCGGGCTTCGCTGTCCGGATCATCCACTGACGCTCTCCGTGCTGAGACAGTCAGCGCTGCCCCTGGCTGCGCCTTCAGCCAATCCCTCCGGTCAACCGAGCCCGAAAACGGCACAGGAGGTGCTTGCCTATTTCGACGGCAGGATCGACGCTGTCCTGGATGGGGGAGCCTGTGGGATCGGCACGGAATCCACGATCATTTCCCTCGCTGACGCGCCATTCCGGATTCTTCGGCGAGGCGCCTTGTCAGAAGAAACTGTCGCCGACGCTCTGGTGGATGGCATGACGATCTTTGGCATCACCGGCGGCAGCGGCAGCGGCAAGACGACCGCCCTGCATGTGTTGCGGGATCTTGGTGCGCTTGTTGTTGACGCTGACGCAGTGTACCATGAACTTCTGAAGAGCGACCGTTCACTTCTGGAAGCGATCGAAGAGCGTTTTCCCGGTACCGTAAAGAATGGTGTGCTTGATCGAAAAAACCTCTCGGAGGCCGTTTTCGGTGATTCTGAAGCCCTGGCGGATCTCAACCGTCTGACGCATCCCGCCGTGATCAAAGAGACAAAATTCCGTCTTCGTGAACACGCGATGAACGGCGGCAGCCTGGCAGCGATCGATGCGATCGGTCTCATCGGGAGCGGACTGGACAGGCTTTGTGACCGGACTTTCGCCGTCGTGGCTGACCGCGAGGCCAGACTTCGGCGCATCATGACACGGGATGGTTTGACACGCGAGCGCGCCGAGGCGAGGATCGCTGCGCAAAAGCCCGATGAATTCTTTGTCTCTCATTGCAGCGACGTGCTGCATAACGATAGTTCCGAAGCGACTTTTTATGAACTCTGCAAAAAACAATTTATGGAGGGTATTCACCATGGATGAGCTGAGAAACAATCTATTTTACGAGCAGAAGAACGGCTATGATCTGATCGGCACCGAAGAACGCCTTGCAGTCGAGGATTACTGCAAAGGCTATATGGACTATTTGAATCGTTCCCGCATGGAACGGGAAGCGGTTGTGAACGCAATAGAGCTTGCCGAAAAGAACGGCTTTGTCGAATATCACTTCGGCATGGAGCTCAAGCCCGGGATGAAGATCTATCACAACAACCGCGGCAAGGCTCTGCTGCTGGCTGTGATCGGCAGGAAGAGCCTGGCTGAGGGCGCGGTCATTGCCGGCGCGCATGTGGATTCTCCGCGCCTCGATCTCAAGCAGGTCACCCTGTATGAGCAGGATGAGATGTGCTATTTCAAGACGCACTACTACGGCGGCATCAAGAAATACCAGTGGGTCACCATTCCTCTGGAGCTGCACGGCGCCGTCGCACTGAAAAACGGCGAGGTCGTCGACGTGGTGATCGGCCGCGAGCCGAACGAACCCAAGTTCATCATCACCGACCTGCTGCCGCATCTGGCGAAGGATCAGATGACCAAGACCATGGCCGAGGGCATCACCGGCGAGGGCCTGAATATTCTGATCGGCTCCACCCCCTATGCCGACGAGGGCAAGGACCGCGTCAAGCTTGCCGTGATGAGCATCCTTAACGACATGTATGGCATCACGGAGGAGGATTTCCTCTCTGCCGAGCTCTCTGCCGTTCCCGCGTATGACGTCAGCGAGATCGGTCTTGACCGCTCCATGATCGGCGGATACGGTCAGGACGACCGCGTTTGTGCTTACGCCGAGCTGAAAGCTCTGTTTGACGTGAAGGATCCCGAGCGCACCTGTGTCTGCATCCTGGCCGACAAAGAAGAGACCGGCTCCGACGGCGTGAGCGGTATGCAGAGCGCTGCCTTCGACTGCTTTATGGAAGATCTCTGCGTGACTCAGGGCGTTGCACTGCGCCACTGCTATGCCAACAGCTTCTGTGTTTCCGCTGACGTGAGCAATGCCTTCGATCCGCTTTATCCCGAGGTTTCCGAGAAGCGCAGCGAATCCAAGATCAACTACGGCGTCAGCATCTGCAAGTTCACCGGTTCCCGCGGCAAAGGCGGCACGAGTGACGCCAGTGCGGAGCTTGTCGCGGTTCTGCGCCGTCTCTTTGCCGACAACGGCGTTGTCTGGCAGATGGCAGAACTCGGCAAGGTCGACCAGGGCGGCGGCGGCACGATCGCCAAGTACATGGCCAACCGCAACATCGACACCATCGACGCCGGAACGCCGGTCCTGAGCATGCATGCTCCCTTTGAGGTCACCAGCAAGTTCGACTGCTACATGACTTACAAGGCCGTTCTGACGGCATACAAGGGCTGAGCTTCGTCCTTATGAAAAGCACACCTCCCGGTTAAACTAACCGGGAGGTGTATTTTATGGATGAAATCAAAGAACTGGGCGCAAGCCGCCAGGGGAATATTCACTGTTTGACCATTGTGGGTCAGATCGAAGGGCATCAGGTGCTGCCCGAGGATACAAAATCGACAAAATACGAGCATGTCCTGCCGCTGATTGCGGCGATCGAGGAATCGTCGGAGGTGCAGGGCCTTCTGATCCTGCTCAATACGATGGGCGGCGATGTAGAGGCCGGTCTCGCGATTGCTGAACTGATCGCCGGTATGAAAAAGCCAAACGTCTCGCTGGTGCTTGGCGGCGGCCACTCCATCGGCGTGCCGCTTGCTGTTGCGGCACAGAAAAGCATGATCGCTCCTTCGGCCGCCATGACGATCCATCCGGTGCGCCTGAACGGAGTCGTGATCGGTGTCCCTCAGACCTATAACTATTTCGCTCGCATCCAGGAGCGGATCGTGCGCTTTGTGACAGATCATTCATCCATTTCACGCGAGGAATATCTGCGCCTGATGACGAACACGGATGAGCTGGCCAACGACGTCGGCAGCGTGATCTACGGTGACGAGGCGGTAGGGAAGGGCTTGATCGATCAGATCGGCACACTGGCCGATGCACTGGCCTATCTTCACGATCGGATCGGAGCGGAAGCGGATGCTTGATTTATGATGGGCATTGCGGTATACTATCACGGCAAACTTGCAGAAAGCTGGGGGGACAGGCATGGATGATATACCCTATGAAATCGAACGGAAGTTTCTGATCCGCATGCCGGATCTGCTGTGGCTCGCTTCTGTCGCAGAGCGCTCCCATATCCGGCAGACATATCTTTTGAATGAGCGGAAAGGAACGAGCGAACGGGTACGCAGCCGTGCGGCGCAGGGACGGACCGTCTATACGCATACTCAAAAAACGCATGTTTCCGATATGCGGCGGATAGAAGTCGAACGGGAGATCGGGCAGAGCGAATACGAACGCCTGCTTCTGAAGGCCGATCCGGAACGCAAGCTCATTGAAAAAGACCGCTATTGCCTGCGGTCAGGGGATTATCTCTATGAAATTGACATCTATCCCTTCTGGAATGAACAGGCGATACTGGAAATAGAGCTGACCGATGAAAGCCAGAGCTTTCCCTGGCCGGAAGGCATCGTTTGTATCCGAGAAGTGACGGAGGACCGGCGCTATACCAATTCCGCCCTTGCCCGCCGGATCCCGGAAGAAGAACTGCAGAAAGAGGAATAACTATGAAAAAAATCATCGCCGTGATCCTTGCTCTCTGCCTGACAGCCGCGCTGTCAGCCTGCGGAAGCGAGGAGTCGCTGGTTCAGGATACGGATGATACTCCGAGGCCCGTTGCTGAGACCGAACCTGCGCCCACTCCGTTTGTACCTGACCCGCAGATTCTGGAAGAACTGGGCGCACCCGTCATCCTCAATATAAGCAATATTACGGAGACATATCCTGCGCCGGACGATCCCGACCGCGTGATACTGACCTACGGTTATGACGACGTAGAGCTTTATCTGGAGTCCAATACTGCTGCCGCAGAAGCGATCAATCAGTTCCTTGCCACACAGGATGAGATCTACTATTCCGGCACCGGCAACGGCGACGGTATCAACGCCGTGCTTGAGCTCGCCATGGATAACTATGCGCTGATCCAGGATCACGACGCCGGACTCAATATGGAGTTTTCCTGCATGCGCTCTGCCTATATCGACCGCGCAGACAGCCGCGTGATCGCACTGCGATACCGGGTCAACAGCTATACCGGCGGCGCGCACGGGATCTATGCGGACCGCGCTTATGTTTTTGACACGGCAAGCGGTCGTGCCTTGAGCTTTGACGATCTTGCCAGCGACCGCAGCGCACTGGAAAAGCTTCTGCTGGAAAAAATGTATGACACGCTTCATAACGACGTACGCTACAAGCCGATTTTTGACTACATGGTTGCCTTCAAATCCGACGAGAACCTCGACGAGGAGCTGACAGCCCTGTTCCGTGACGGATCCTGGACACTGACAAATGAGGGCTTGACCGTTTTTTCCGATATCTATGAGATCGGCAGCTACGCGGACGGGATCGTCCGTTTTACCGTGTCCTATGAAGATCTGGCTGGACTTCTGAAAGAGGAATGGCTTCCTGTGAAGCGGACGCATGACGGCCAGCTCAATATCATGGGGATTGATGACCGCGGCGGAAAAGAGGTCCATCTGCTGGATAAGGTCAGCATTTCAGAGGATGGTCAGGAGTTTCGCGTGTATGCCGAAGGTACGGTTTATGACGTTTCGATCACTTCCGTGACCTACATCAGCGATGATATCGGCTTTTATCAGACGCAGAATCACTGGTACTGCAGTTATCTTTCCAATCTTGGCGTACAGGTCCAGACCGCGATCCCCGACGGGATGCCGGATCTGATGATCCGCTGCCGCGATGAAAGCGGAACAGAGCACAGCTTCCTTCTCACCGAAAGCGGAGAGGACGGGTCCGTGCTTCTTTTAGAGGAAGATAACGTTGCCGCCGTCGGCTGAGATAATCTGATAGAAAAAAAGCTTGCGCTGCTGCGCAAGCTTTTTTGTTATTCCGTTTAGCCGTACAATGACCAGGTTTTGCCCGACTGCTGGAGCGTGGCGTAGCCGAACTGCTCATACAAAAGCGCATACCGTTCGACACGGTTTTCGGGAACATTGTTGTTCAATCCGTCTTTGAAGCGCCAATGTCCTTCGGCCGGATCGACCCAGCGGAATTCAAATTCGCAATCCGGGTGGCGATCCATCATTTCTTTCTGCTGGCTTTCCGGCACATAACTCATCGTGCAGTAGAAGCGCTTGAGCTCCGGCAGATCATACAGGCTGCTGATGTCGGTCGGTCCGATGGGGACGTTGTCGCTGTTGCGCTGGCAGCTGATATTGAGGTGCTGCAGATGCGTACACTGGGCCAGCGGCGAGAGATCGCTGACACGGGCGGAAAACAGCTCGAGATATTCAAGATCCGGGCAGTTGGCTATGGGACTGATATCGTTCAGCCAGGTGATTGCCAGGATCGCCACTTCAAGCTTCGGCATATAATTGAGGAAATCAGCGTGTGTGATCAGCGTGTGTCCGAGATCCAGATATTTCACGTCGGTGCAGTATTTCAGCGGCTCGCTGGTGTTGTCGTTGACCGATCCGCCGGTGGCCCAGATCATCTCTGTATCTGTCAGGCAATGGTAGTTTCCGAAAAAGACGCGCCACACGACCTTGATATCAGGATAATCGTCCCTCAGCTGAGCCATATGCTCGTTATCCACGCCGCAGCTGTCCAGCTTCAGGTATTTCAGATTGTGAAAATAGGGGAGAACAGCTCTCAGCTCTTCCAGCCCCTCATTACCGATCTCCACGTTTTCAAATTCGATCGTTTCGGCATCAAGAGAGATCGGCTCGCCGAAGAGCTCGGTCTGATAGTCCAACTGAATGACGGAACTTTCAGAGCTGAGCTTCAGAGCGTCCTCCAGGCTCAGATCATTTTCATCGCGCGGGATACTGACAGAACTGAGGTGCGTGAAGCGCTGCAGGTCGGGGATCAGCTGCTGCAGGCTGTCTGCGTTCAACCCGGTCAAAGTCAGCGACACGATATCATATGGATAGAGCTCGCCGAGCAGATGCATCGAATACTTGACTTCACAGTCGGGACAGGCTTCCCGCAGTGCATCCACTGCAGCGGCCTCGGCAATGTCCGGATCGATGGTAATGCTGTGCAGCTTTTTCAGCCATTTCGCGTTCTCAGTCAACGAGGCGAGATAGGACGCATCATCGATCGACAGCGTTTCCGTCTGCGGATCCAATGACAGCGGTTCACCGTTCCCGTCAATCAGCACCGCGTAACTCACATCCACACCGGGATGATCTTTGATAAAGTCTTCGATCGCTTCGTAGCAGCGGCTGCCGGTGAGATCAAGACGAATAAGCGACGAAGTGTCCAAAGAATTCAGCTCTGATTCGTCGAGAACGGCAGTGAGCTCAACAGGCGGCGTTTCCAGAATGAGCGCCGTTTTTTCAGGGACGTTTGATATAGGTCCTCCTGGCTGGTTATTATCTGTATGCCCGCCGCTCAGACGCAGGTACAGCAGGGTACCGAGCAGTGCGGCCAAAGCGATCATTGCAATTCTTTTACCGAGTTTCATTTTTTCCTCCGATCACGGAATGTCTACGTGAAAGCGTTTCGTATTGTACCACAAAGCCGCCGGGAGGTCAATCTTTGGCATTTGTGCATTCGGATCTCAATCTTGGTGAAAATAAGCAAAAAAACAGCTAAAAAAATGTTGACAACGCCGGTTTGCCGTGGTATTCTTTTAAAGCCGCATTGAAGGGGTCCCAAAGTTGAGGCTAACCTCCACCCCCAGAGCGAGTCCTGTAAAGAGGGAGGATATCTACTATGAAGCATGCTATCATTGTGACCGGCGGCAAGCAGTACCGCGTTGCCGAGGGTGATGTGATCTTCGTCGAAAAGCTCGATGTCGCCGCTGGCGAGACCGTGAAGTTCGACCAGGTCCTGGCTGTTGTCGACGGTGAGACCGCGACCTTCGGCGCACCCGTCATCGAGGGCGCTTCCGTTTCCGCCAATGTCGTCAAGAACGGCAAGAGCGCGAAGGTCCGCGTCTACAAGATGAAGCCCAAAAAGGGTTACCGTCGCACGCAGGGCCATCGTCAGCCCTACACCAAGGTCCAGATTGAGACCATCAACGCCTGATTTTCCGCAACTGATTTTGACTAATGGAGGTGTAACCTAAATGGCACATAAAAAAGGTATGGGTTCTACCAAGAACGGCCGCGACAGCGAGTCCAAGCGTCTTGGCGCCAAGAGAGCCGATGGGCAGTTTGTCCTCGCCGGCAACATCCTTGTCAGACAGCGCGGAACGAAGATCCACCCGGGTACCAATGTCGGTAAGGGTAAGGACGACACTCTGTTCTCCCTCGTGGACGGCACTGTGAAGTTCGAGCGCATGGGCAAGGACCGCAAACAGGTCTCTGTTTACGAAGAGATCGCTCAGTAAGCATTGCGATAGGGCCGGACGAAAGTCCGGCCTTTTTCCTTAGGATTGATTTGAAAGCAAGGAGGGCTGTTATGGCAGCTTCTTTTGTCGATAAAGCCAGGATCACCGTCAGAGCCGGTAACGGCGGCGCCGGTGCGGTCGCTTTCCACCGAGAAAAATATGTGGCGGCCGGCGGCCCGGACGGCGGTGACGGCGGCCGCGGCGGCAACATCATTTTTACCGTTGACGACAATATGTCCACGCTGATGGACTTTCGCTATAAGCGGAAATATGTGGCCGGCAACGGCATGCCCGGTCAGGGGAAACGCTGCTACGGCAAGGACGGCGAGAGTCTCTATATCAAGGTCCCGCGCGGCACAATCATCCGCGATACGGAGACCGGCGCCATCATGCACGACATGTCCACCGGCGAGGATTGGATCGCCGCAAAAGGCGGCCGCGGCGGCTGGGGCAATATGCATTTTGCCACGCCGACCCGTCAGGTCCCGCATTTTGCCAAGCCCGGTCTGCCCGGTGAGAGCCACGATATCACCCTGGAGCTGAAGCTGCTGGCCGACGTCGGCCTGGTCGGCTTTCCCAACGTCGGTAAATCGACGCTTCTGTCCGTGGTCAGCAAGGCCCATCCGAAGATCGCCAATTATCATTTTACGACGCTGTTTCCCAATCTTGGCGTCGTGTATGTTGACGAGGGCGTTTCTTTTGTGATGGCCGATATCCCGGGCATCATCGAGGGCGCATCGGAAGGGGCCGGCCTCGGCCATGATTTTCTGCGGCATATCGACCGCTGCCGTCTGCTGGTGCATCTGGTGGACGTTTCCGGCAGCGAGGGCCGCGATCCGGTCGACGACTTCGAGGCGATCTGCAATGAACTGCGCGAATACAGTCCGGAGCTTGCCGAACGCCCGCAGATCGTAGCAGCCAATAAGTGTGATCTGCTCGGCGAGGACCGGGAAAACATCGATCGTCTGAAACGTATGGTGGAGGCGAGCGGCTATGAGTTCTTTGAAATGAGCGCCGTGACCCATGAAGGGACGCGGGAGCTTGTCAAAGAATGTGCCCGCCGTCTGGCTGAGCTTCCGCCGATCGCTGCCTATGAAGCGAATTATGTTCCTCCCGAGCCCGTGATCGACACCTCGGAGGATTTGGAGATTCGCCAGTTCGACGATATGTGGATCGTCGAGGGCCCCTGGCTGCAGCGGTTGGTCGCAACAGTCAACTTCTCGGACTATGAAAGCCGGATGTTTTTCGACCGCGTGCTGCGTGAAGCCGGCGTCTTTGAACGCATGGAGCAGATGGGAGTCAAAGACGGCGACACCGTCAGTATGTACGACCTGATGTTTGAATACAAGGACTAAAAAATTGCAGGAAAGCATCATTGCTTTCCTGCAACTTTTTTGCCCAAAGGCTTACTTCATGCCGTTTTCGTAGGACTCGATCATCTTTTTGACCATCTGGCCGCCAACGGAACCGGCCTGACGGCTGGTGAGCTCGCCGTTGTAGCCGTTCTTCAGATTGACGCCGACTTCGGAAGCGGCTTCCATCTTGAACTTGTCCATAGCCTCGCGAGCGGAGGGATTGACCAGATGATTGCTGTTACGAGTAGACATTGTTTGCATCTCCTTTTCTCAATTCGGGTTGTTTGCCCACAGCTATTTTTTGCGATGCAGGATCACATATACCCGTTTACCGCAGGTAATTTTTCCCGTTCCTGCATTTGTGATAACATTTGTTTTTGATTTACATTTTTTCGAAATCATATTGACATAAAGGGGTAAGATGCCGTATCATTTAGTTTATGATAACAGAGATTCTGATAAAAATCAGACCTGGGAGGGATATCAAATGGGTAAGCATGAAGCACCTGCACCCATAAAGAAGAGATCGTCCGGTTCGCCCAAGCATGCGGCTTCTGTGCCGTCCAAGGGCGGATTTCGTCTGAATGCGGAGGATTGGAAGCTGCCGAAGCTTCCCAAGCTTTCTCTGCCGAAGTTTGATAAAAAATCATATGAGGACGAGGATGATTTTGAAGAAGAATCCGGCCTTCCCGCGGAAGATGAAGATGTGAAGATCTTCCCGGATCCTTCGGCAAAAGCAAAGCATGCAGAATCCTCACATCCTTTTGAGACAGAAGCGGAGGAGCCAAAGCCGGAATTCGCTGCCGCCGAAGCCCCGGTATCTGACGACGACGCGGACGACGATGACACCGAGGAGGAATATGACGACGAGGAAGAGGAAGACGAAACTCCGGAACCCCGGAAGATCTTTCAGCTTCCCAAGCCCGACTGGACAGCCTTGCGCGGCTTTTTCGAGCAGCTGGCCGCCTACGGCGTTTCCGATGCGGCCGGTGCGCCGAAACACAGACGCAGCTATTCCTTCAGCCGCTATCATGTTCTGATCACCGCCGGCTCGGCGCTGCTGTTCTTCCTGCTATGGATGCTGCCGACCCGTGGAGCCCTTCGTTTTGCCCTGTATCTGGTTCCGTTTTTGTTTCTCGGCGCCTATACAGTGCTTGATGCGGTGGGAGAGATTCTGGACCGCGTGATACCCGGACGCAGTCTGCTGATTTCCGTTGCCGGAATTGGCATGCTTTGCCTCGGACAGCCGAGAGTGGCCGTGTTCATTATGCTGATGCACCGCGTTTTCCTGCTTGTCGAGGCCTATTTATTTGAAAAGAAATCGGCTGAGCTGGATCGTCTGAACGAAATGATCCCTTCTTCGGCCGTTGCAGAAACGGAAGACGGCCTGGAGAAAAAGGATCCGCGAGATATGGTCCCGGGCGATATCCTCTTTGTTCCCGCCGGTGAACTGGTCGCGCTGGACGGCGTTGTTGTGGAGGGCATCAGCTCGCTGGACAGCTCCGCACTCTGCGGCGACGGGGCGAGCCTCGACGTCGGTGTAAACAGCCGCGTCTTTGCCGGCTGCCGCAATCTGACCAATCCGCTGCGCGTCCGCGTGACGAACGCTTATACGGATTCGACGGTCTATCGCCTTGTTTCCCGTGCGCGCGATGCGGCGAACAGCCGCCCGTCCCGCGCGGGTCTGCTGGAAACGATCCTGTCTTGGCTGCCGCTGGGGCTTGCCGTGCTTGGCGTACTGGTCGGTGTGATCGCGTCCTTGGCTACCGGCGCCTGGCGCACCTGGCTGTATCGCGGACTGCTGCTGATCGCGCTCGGCGGCTGCGGCGATGTTCTGCTGTCTGCGCGTATGGCATATTTTACCGGCGTGGTGGATACGCTGAAAGACGGCATCTCTTTCTTGAATGCAGATGCGATTGACCGTTTTGCCGGTTCTGATATGATGATCTTCTCCAAAACCGGGACGATCACTGAAGGAAAGTACTCGGTCGTTGCCGTGTATCCGGTCGATTATGAGGAAAAAGACCTTCTGACCATCGCCGCCCTTGCCGAGTGCCAGTCCAAGCATCCGATCGCTGTCGCTCTGCGCGAGGCCTGCGGCATCGATATTCATCACCGCAGCGACATCACTCTTCTGGAAGAGACCCCCGGCAGAGGCATCCACACGCTCTTCGGCGGGCGAAACGTTTATGTCGGGAACTCCTCCCTGCTTCTGGATCACAATATCGTGTTTGACGTCCCCTCTCATAAGGGAACGGTGATCCATGTCGCTGTGGACAACAAGTACGCCGGCTGCATCGTCCTGAACGACCGCGTCAGGGACGCCGCTTTTGATGCGATCGAGGAGCTGCGCCTGCGCGGTATTCGTGCTGCGGTCATGCTGACCGGCGACGTTCGTTCCATGGCGCGCCCGATCGCTTCCTCGCTGAGCTTTGACATGGTCAAATGTGAGCTTTCCAATGAATCCAAGCTCGAGGCACTGAATTATCTGCGCGAAAGCAAGGGCAACAGCGCCGCCATCAGCTATGTGAGCAGCAAGGACGAGGATCTTGAGCTTTTGCAGGCTGCTGATATCGGCGTCGGGTTCAATGCGCTGACGGAGTACAAGCTCATCGGCGCGGCCTCTGTGCTGCTGATGGGGAACAAGATCTTCCAGATCCCGCAGGCACTGTTCCGCGCCAAGAGGATTACCGTTGCGGCGCTCCTGTCTGCGATCATTATGCTGGGACTTGAACTCTTGCTTCTGGTTCTCGGCCTGCTCGGCGGTGTCAGCGTATGGGTCGCTATGCTGCTGATCCTGCTGGGGCGGATCGGAACGCTGGCATACAGTATTTATTTCAAGTAAATGAACGTATACGATTTCGATCAAACCGTCTATTATCCCGACAGCTCCTATCATTTTTTCCTTTGGTGTCTGAAAAGATACCCCGCTGCAGTGCTTCCGGTCATCCCCAAAAGCCTGCTGCTTGCGCTTCAATATAAGCGCGGCAAAATTGGCGCCAAGGTCTTAAAGCAGCAATTGTTCTCCTTTTTGAAGCGCCTGAAAGATGTTGACCGTGAAGTGAAGGATTATTGGAATTCGCACCGTCAAAACATGCAGGATTGGTACATGGAGCAGAAGCGGGACGACGATCTAATCATTTCCGCTTCGCCGGAGTTTCTGCTCGCTCCGATTGCGGAGGAACTCGGAGTTCGCCTCATCGCGACGAAGATGGATCCGCATACCGGTAAAATACTCGGGGAAAACTGCCATGACAGCGAAAAGGTCCTTCGCTTTCGGGCCGAATATCCCGGCGAAACGATCGATGAATTCTATTCCGATTCTCTTTCCGATACACCGCTGGCCGAATTGGCCGATCGGTCGTTTCTGGTAAAAAAAGAGTCCCTGACACCCTGGCCGAAATAAACAAAGCGACAGCCGCTGCTCTGCGAGCAGCGGCTGTTTTTATAAAAAAACAGAGAAAAAGTATTGAAAGAAACCCGGGGATAGGTTAAAATAAATTGTTATCACAAATTTGGAGAAAGACATGCAGAAAACGAACGTCATGCGGATCCTGGAGCAGCGCAGGATCCCATATACAGCACATACTTATCCCCATACGGACAGCCCCGTTGACGGAAGCTCGGTCGCGGCGCTGATCGGACGGGATCCGTCCCAGGTGTTTAAAACGCTGGTTGCCCGCGGAGCAAGCCGCAGCTGTTATGTGTTCGTCATCCCTGTGATGAAGGAATTGGACCTAAAAAAAGCGGCTGCCGCCGCAGGGGAGAAGTCCGTTGCCATGCTCCATCTCAACGAACTGACTCCGACTACGGGCTATGTGCGCGGCGGATGTTCCCCGATCGGTATGAAGAAGCAGTTTCCGACCTATATTGACTGCAGCGCGCAGTCGCTTGACTGCTTGCTCGTCAGCGCCGGCAGGATCGGCTTTCAGATCGAGCTTGCGCCCGATGCTCTGCGGGATCTCGTACAGGCTGAGTTTTTTGATCTTTGTGTTGAGGAATAAAACATGCAGGACAGTATTTTTGTCAAAGGCGCCAGAGAAAACAATCTGAAAAATATTGATATCGAGATTCCGCGCGACAAGCTGGTCGTCGTCACCGGTCTGTCCGGAAGCGGCAAGTCCAGCCTCGCTTTCGACACGATCTATGCCGAAGGCCAGCGCCGCTATGTTGAAAGTCTCAGCTCTTACGCCAGAATGTTTCTCGGCCAGATGGACAAGCCGGACGTGGATTATATCGACGGCCTTTCCCCGGCCATTTCCATCGACCAGAAAACCACTTCACGCAACCCGCGCTCCACGGTAGGCACAGTCACGGAGATCTACGACTATATGCGTCTTCTCTGGGCGCGCATCGGCATCCCGCACTGCCCGAAATGCGGCAAGGAGATCCGCCAGCAGAGCATCGACCAGATCGTGGATCAGATCATGAGCCTTCCGCAGGGCACCAAGATTCAGATCCTGGCTCCGGTCGTTCGCGGTCGGAAGGGCGAGCATGCAAAGATCTTTGAGGACGCGAAAAAATCCGGCTATGTCCGCGCACGCGTCGACGGCATCATTTATGATCTCTCCGAGGAAATCAAACTTGAAAAGAACAAAAAGCACACGGTTGAGATCCTTGTGGATCGCCTGGTCATTAAGCCCGAGATCACACGCCGTCTGACCGACTCTGCAGAAACGGCGCTGGCTCTGGCCGACGGGATCCTGACCGTCGATCTGCCGTCAGAGGAGCGTTCTATCAGCTTTTCCCAGAATTATGCCTGCGAAGACTGCGGCATATCCATTGAAGAACTGGTGCCGCGTCTGTTTTCCTTCAATAACCCATACGGCGCCTGCCCGACCTGCACCGGCCTCGGCACGCAGATGCTGGTCGATCCCGCACTGATCATCCCGAATCCCAACCTCAGCATCATGGACGGCGGCATCGCCGCCTCCGGTTGGGGCAATATCAAGGGAGACTCCATCTCGCGCATGTATTTTGATGCGCTGGCCAAACGCTATCATTTCAAGCTCAACGAGCCGATCAAGAACTTTTCGGAGGAAGCCTTGTCCGCCATCCTGTATGGGACAAAGGGCGAACCGCTGCAGCTTCGCTATGAGAAAAATGAGGGTTATGGCGTCATCCGTCGTGAATTCGAGGGTATCGTCAATAACCTGCAGCGCCGTTACCGCGAAACGCAGAGCCCCGGCATGCGCGCCGATATCGAGGACTGCATGTCCGAAACGCCATGCCCGGACTGCCATGGCAAGCGGCTGAAAAAATCTGCGCTGGCTGTTACGGTCGGCGGTTTGAGCATTGCTGATTTTGCCGATCTGCCGGTCAACCAGGCGCTTGATTTCATTGACGGACTTGTTCTGTCTGAAAAGGAAAAAATGATCGCTGAGCGCATTTTGAAGGAAATCA
Source organism: Oscillospiraceae bacterium (assembly GCA_902778115.1). Classification (GTDB taxonomy): domain Bacteria; phylum Bacillota; class Clostridia; order Oscillospirales; family Oscillospiraceae; genus Limivicinus. The sequence goes on from CACYWG010000001.1 coordinate 119,043, forward strand.
AGTCGCGTCTTGGTTTTCTGACCAGCGTCGGCCTCGGCTATCTGACGCTTTCCCGCGCTGCTGCCACCCTCTCGGGAGGCGAAAGTCAGCGCATCCGGCTTGCCACACAGATCGGCTCCAGCCTGATGGGCGTTCTGTATATCCTGGATGAGCCGAGCATCGGTCTGCACCAGCGCGATAACGGCAAGCTGCTCGATACGCTGAAGAATCTGCGCGATCTGGGCAATACACTGATCGTTGTGGAGCATGATGAAGAGACGATGCGCGCCGCCGACTATGTGATCGACATCGGTCCGGGCGCCGGCGTCAACGGCGGACGCGTCGTCTGCGCCGGAAGCATCGACGACATTTGCGCCTGTGAAGAATCCATTACCGGGCAGTATCTCAGCGGGAAGAAGTTTATCCCCATTCCCGAACGCCGGCGAAAGGGAAGCGGCAGGAAGCTCGTCATTCGAGGCGCCTCGGAAAATAACCTCAAGAACATCGACGTCAGTCTCCCGATGGGTACGCTGATCTGCGTGACCGGCGTTTCCGGCAGCGGCAAGTCCTCGCTGATCAACGAGGTGCTGTACAAAACGCTTGCGGCGGAGAAAAACCGGGCCAAGGTCCGGCCGGGCAAATGCGCCGGCATTGAGGGACTTGAGTTCGTCGATAAGGTCATCGCGCTCGACCAGAGCCCGATCGGCCGCACGCCGCGCTCGAATCCGGCGACCTATACCGGTGTGTTCAACGATATCCGCGATCTGTTTGCCACCACCCAGGACGCAAAGCTGCGCGGTTACGGTCAGGGGCGTTTTTCCTTCAACACCAAGGGCGGACGCTGTGAGGCCTGCTCCGGAGACGGCCTTGTCAAAATCGAAATGCATTTTCTCCCGGATGTCTACGTGCCCTGCGACGTCTGCAAAGGCAAACGCTATAACCGCGAGACGTTGGAGGTCAAGTACAAAGGGAAGAGCATAGCGGACGTTTTGGATATGACCATTGACGAGGCCTGTACGTTTTTTGAAAACCAGCCTAAAATCCGGCATAAGATCGAAACGCTTGTCGACGTCGGTCTCGGCTATGTGAAGCTCGGCCAGTCCAGCACAACCCTCTCCGGCGGCGAAGCCCAGCGCGTCAAACTCGCCACCGAGCTGTCCCGCCGCAGTACCGGCGCAACGGTCTATGTCCTTGACGAGCCGACGACCGGTCTGCATGTGGCGGACGTGCATAAGCTGATCCATATTCTTAACCGCCTTGTGGACGAGGGGAATACCGTCATCGTGATCGAGCACAATCTGGACGTGATCAAGGTCGCCGACTATATCGTCGATCTCGGTCCGGAGGGCGGCGATCAGGGCGGTGAGCTGGTCTTCGCCGGCACCCCGGAGGACTGCGCCCGCTGTGAGGAAAGCTTTACAGGTCAGTATTTGAAGAAACTATTGGACTAACAGGAGCATTTATGGATCAGAACGAGGAACTGCTTGAGCTGTCAGGCTCCGTCAGTTCGGTCATATATAAAAACGAAGAAAACGGCTATACCGTCCTGCGCCTTTTGGACGGCAGCGGGGAAACGGTCACCGTTGTCGGCTGCTTTCCCTATGCCTCCGTCGGCGAATCCATGATCATCAGCGGCCGCTGGACGACGCACAATGTGCACGGCCGACAGTTTAAGGCGGAGTTTGCCCAGCGTCTGATGCCGGATACGGAGCAGGATATTTATTCCTATCTCGCCGGCGGAGCGATCAAGGGCATAGGACCCGCCATGGCTTCGCTGATCGTCAATGAATTCGGAGAACAGTCCCTGGCGATCATTGAAAATGAGCCGGAGAAGCTGACGCGCATCCGCGGCATCAGTCAGAACCGCGCCAGGCAGATTTCCAAGGACTTTCGGCGTCAGGCCGGTATGCGCCGTCTGATGGAATTTGTATGTTCCTTCGGTCTGCGTCCGATCCTCGCAATGCGCGTATACCGGTATTACGGTGACGGAGGACTGGATCTGCTGCGTGAAAATCCCTATCTGCTTGCCACCGAGCATATCGGAGGCAGCTTTGCCGAAGCGGATATCATGGCTCAGGAGATCGGCATTGACGCCTACAGTCCCAAGCGTGTCAGCGCGGCGGTCCTGTTCGAGCTCGTTCATAACGCCGACAACGGGCACTGCTTTATTCCCCGGGAAAAGCTTGCCGCCATTACCGCGCAGCTGATCGGCGTAGAGCCTGAGAGTGCTGACGAGAGCATCGCATCCTTGGCTGAGAGCGGACAGCTCATCTGCGAGGATATTGCGGGCTGCCATGCCTGTTATCTTCCCGTTCTGTATGAGGCCGAAGTCGGAGCTGCCGAACGTCTGGCCGCAATGGCTCAGCGTCGTTTTCCCGATCAATTGGATCTTGACGCATTGATTCGTTCACTGGAAAGGGAACTGAACATTCAGTATGCGCCCATGCAGCGTCAGATCCTTGGTCTTGCTCTTCATCATCAGCTCGTCGTTCTGACCGGCGGCCCCGGCACCGGCAAAACGACATCTGTCCGGGCGATCCTTGCCATGTTTGACCGTCTCGGCATGAAAACACTTCTGACCGCGCCGACCGGACGCGCCGCCAAACGCATGACGGAACTGACCGGACGCGAGGCGTCTACGGTACATCGGCTCCTGGAGGCAGAATTTGCCGATGACGACGAGACGCTGGTCTTTTCCAAAAATGCCGGGGATCCGCTGGACTGCGATGCTGTGATTCTGGATGAATGCAGCATGGTGGATATCCAGCTGCTGCACGCTCTCCTTGAGGCCCTTCCTCCGGATGCGCGCCTTGTCATGGTCGGCGATGCCGATCAGCTGCCTTCCGTCGGGCCGGGCAATGTTTTCTCGGCGATCATCCGCAGTCAGGTGGTGGCAACGGTGCGTTTGACGGAGATCTTCCGTCAAAAGGAGGACAGCCGTATCATCCGCAATGCCCATATGATCAACCGCGGAGAACACCCCGATTTTTCGGAGAATACAGGGGATTTCTTCCGCCTGCGCCGGATGCAGGCGGGCAGCAGCGTCGACACGATCGTTGAGCTTGTTTCGAAACGTCTTCCGGAGAAGATGCATATACCGACGGATGAGATCCAGGTCCTTTCTCCCACGAGGAAAGGGGAGCTGGGGACTGTCAATCTCAATAAGTGCCTGCAGGAGGCGCTGAATCCGCATGACGGAAAGAAGCGGGAAAAGGTCTTCGGCGAGATTGTCTTCCGGGAAAATGACCGCGTCATGCAGATCAAAAACAACTATGATATTCTTTGGCAGAGTACCGATCACAAGTCGGCAGGCTCCGGGATCTTCAACGGCGATATCGGCCGGGTCGTTCAGATCGATCCGGACGCCGAACAGCTGACCGTGGATTTCGACGGGCGAATGGCAAGCTACGACTTTGACTCGCTCCTTGAACTGGAGCATGCCTGGGCCATGACGGTCCACAAATCGCAGGGCAGCGAGTATCAGGCGGTGATTCTGGCCCTGTCCGCCGGGTCTCAGATGCTCTTGACGCGGGATGTGCTGTATACGGCCGTGACGCGCGCCCGCAGGCTGCTGATCATGGTGGGAGACGATCAGACCGCCTATCAGATGATCGACAATTACAGGCAGACCAAGCGGTATTCTGCGCTTCGGGTCCGTCTGCGCAGACTGTGCGGAGCAGAAGGATGAAGCTTTTTGACAATCTCCTGGATCTTTTGTATCCTCCGCGCTGCGCATTCTGCCACCGTCTTCTCCGAAACAGCGGGGAAGGCGTCTGTAAAGACTGCCTCACAAAACTTCCGTATACCGGCGACTGTTCAGCGCAGACCGGACTGAAACATATTAAAAGCTGCGTTTCTCCGCTCTATTATGAAAATAATGTCAGAGAGTCTCTTCATCGCTTCAAATTCGGACAAAGAACAGGCTATGCTGGTATTTATGCAGGATTTATGGTAAAATCTATTGACGAAAACGAAATTTCCTGCGATATTATAACTTGGGCTCCGGTGAGCAGACAAAGACTGCGCAGCCGCGGCTATGATCAGTCTGAGCTGCTGGGGCGTGAACTCTCTGCTCGTTTAGGGATTGCGTGCATGAGGCTTTTGGTCAAGCAGAGGCATACGCCGCCGCAGTCCCGCACAAAGAATGCGGCGCAGAGACGTGAAAACGTCAAGGGGGCTTATCGCTGCTGTGATCCCGAGGCGACACGCGGCAAAAAGATCCTCCTGGTCGACGATATAGTTACCTCCGGCTCAACCTTGTCGGAATGCGCCAGAATGCTGAAAGAAGCGGGAGCTGCCGAGGTTTCGGCGGTCACCGTAGCGCGCAAACGATAGAAAAATAAACAAGAGGTGCAAGCCATGAATTTATTTGAAAAAGATATAGCCATTGATATGGGTACTACGTCCACCCTGGTTTTTGAACAGGGAAAGGGCGTCGTGATGCGTGAGCCTACAGTCGTTGCGATTGATAAATACAACGGCAAGATCCTGAAAGTCGGCCAGGAGGCGCAGAAGGTGCTCGGCCGTACCCCGGCGGACATCGTTGCGATCCACCCGGTCGAGGGCGGCGTCATTTCCGACTACGATATGACGGCACAGATGCTGCGCGAGCTGATCAGCCGTATTACCTCCTTCAGCTTCTTCAAGCCCTGCGTGCTGGCCTGTGTGCCGAGCAGCATTTCCGGCGTGGAAGAGCGAGCGATGATCGACGCGGCCATCGAAGCAGGCGCGAGAAAGGTTTATCTGCTGGAAACCGCCGTTGCAACGGCCATGGGCGCCGGCATTGATATTTCCAAGGCCGACGGCCATATGATCATCGACATCGGCGGCGGCACCACCGAAGCCGCAGTCGTATCTGCCGGCGGCGTTGTCGAATGTGAATCCATCAAGGTGGCCGGCACCAGCTTTGACGAAGCTATCGTGCGTTATGTGCGCCGCAAGCATAATCTTCTGATCGGCCTCGGCGCAGCCGAAGAGGTCAAGCGCAGCATCGGCTGCGTGATCCAGCGTCCGGACGTCGGCGTGGAAGAGGTCAAGGGCCGCAGTCTGACCAATGGCCTGCCCAAGACGGTGACGATCACCTCGAACGAACTGATCGAGGCCTTTGTCGAGCCGATGAACCAGATCCTTGATGCCATCCATGTTGTTCTGGAACGTACGCTGCCCCAGTTGGTCGGTGATCTTGATACAAACGGTATCGTTATGTCCGGCGGCGGCAGCCTGATCTACGGTATCGACCGTCTGATCGAGCGCAGCACCGGTATTCGCACCATCGTCGTTGACGATCCGGTCTCCTGCGCCGCCTACGGCGCCGGTAAGATGCTCAAACGCCTGGATCTGATGCAGGACGGCATGATGAACTTTGCCAGAAAGAGACAGCTGAAATAATCGGTTAGGAGCGTGGCGGTTTTGAAACTCCTGAATTTGTTCAAGAAAAGCGAGACGAAGGAGCCTCATTGCTCTGCAGTCATTGTCGCGGCGGGTTCCTCCCAGCGCATGGGCAGCGACAAGCTGATGATGAAGCTCGGGGAGATTCCTGTGCTTGCCCGAACGCTGAAAGCCTTTCAGTCTTCGCCGCTCGTTGATGAGATCGTCGTCGTGACAAGGCTCGATAAACTACAGGAGATTGCCGATCTCTGCAAGGAATACGGGATCGATAAGGTCAGCCGCGTGATCGCGGGCGGAAAAACAAGAACGGAGTCCGCGCTGGCCGGTGTTTCGGAGGTCAGTTCTTCCGCGAAGCTGATCGCCATCCATGACGGCGCACGGCCTCTCGTCACAGCAGATGTGATCCTGCGCACGGTATATGCAGCCGCCGAGCATATGGCTGCTGCGCCTGCCGTGCCCAGTGTCGATACATTGAAGGCTGTGGATGCCGAGGGCTGCATCATCGGGACTGTCGATCGGGAAACCACACTGCGTATTCAGACACCGCAGATTTTCCGCGCGGAGCTGATCAAGGGCGCGCTGACAAAAGCGGTAGAAAAAGGCATGACGCTGACTGACGACTGCGCAGCGGCGGAGATGATGGGCGTTCGCGCCAAAACTGTTCTTGGCGATGAAGACAACATCAAAATCACGACGCCGCGGGATATGCTGTTTGCAGCTGAGATCTTAAAGGAGCGGGGAGAGTACCTGTGAGAATCGGACACGGCTATGACGTTCACCGCCTGGTTGAGGGAAGAAAACTGATTCTCGGCGGTGTGGAGATCCCTTATGAAAAAGGTCTGCTCGGCCATTCCGACGCCGACGTGCTGCTGCATGCGCTGATGGATGCGATGCTCGGCGCAGCTGCGCTCGGCGATATCGGGAAGCTATTCCCCGACAGCGATCCCGCTTACGCCGGAGCAGACAGTACTGTTCTGCTCTCGCGCGTGAATGAACTTATCAAGCAAAAGCGTTATTCTGTCGCCAATCTGGACTGCACGATCCTGGCGCAGCGTCCCAAGCTGATGCCGTTTATTCCCCGCATGATCGAAACGATCGCCGCTGTTCTCGATATTCCGGCCGACTGCGTCAGCGTCAAGGCGACCACGGAAGAAGGACTCGGTTTTACCGGTGAAGGTCTTGGAATTGCGGCGCATGCGGTCGTATTGCTTGAGAAAAACTGAATCGTACAAACCGCCGCCTGAGTGCATACAATGGGTTGAGCTCAGCGATGGGTATTTCATGAAACAGCCGCAGAGCATTTGCTCTGCGGTTGTTTCTGTCTATAAAGGGGGAATGTTCCGAATGGAAAAGTATCTGATCATGTGCCGCTCCATGACTCATGCGCAGCGAAGTCAGCGTCTTCTTGAGAGAAATGGGATCATGTCCTCACTCATCAAGGCGCCCGTGGCACTGACGCGATCCGGCTGCGGATATGCGTTGATCCTTCGGCGGCACGGGAGGGAAGGGATCCGGATTTTAAAAGATGCGGAGCTGCTGCTGGGAAAAGTATATGAAAAAGTCGATGACGAATGGAGGGAAGCGGCCTATGATGTATCTTGACAATGCAGCCACCAGCTTTATCAAACCGCCGAGCGTATACCGAGCCGTTCAGCAGGCAATGCTGTCGGCCTCAAATCCGGGAAGAGGTACTCATCAGAGCGCTAGGAAAGCGGCTGATATCGTGTACGACTGTCGGGAAGCGGCTGCGGATCTGTTTCATATAGATGATCCCTCACACGTCGTATTCACCTTCAATGCCACGCATGCCCTGAACCTGGCAATCCGAACGCTTGTGCGGCCCGGAATGCGTGTGCTGATTTCCGGCTTTGAGCATAATGCGGTCACACGCCCGCTGAACGCTATGGGGGCAGATATCCGCTTCGCCGGGCGAAGCTTGTTCGATTCTGATGGCGTATTATCAGACTTCAAGAAAAAAATAAACGATGCAGAGCTTGTCGTCTGCACGCATGTATCCAATGTCTTCGGATTTGAGCTCCCTTTGGATGGCATCGCCTCTCTCTGCCGGGAACATGAAGTTCCCTTGATCGTTGACGCGTCCCAGTCCGCCGGTATCCTCGATCTGAATATGAACCGACTCGGAGCAGCTTTTATTGCCATGCCTGGTCATAAAGCCTTGTTCGGGCCGCAAGGGACCGGCCTGCTGCTGTGCGGCCGTATCGGCAAGCCTTTGCTTTTCGGCGGAACCGGAAGCGACAGCCTGAATCAGGATATGCCGGAGTCACTCCCGGAGCGCTTGGAGGCCGGAACATTGAATGTCCCCGGGATCGCGGGCTTGAAGGCCGGCATGGATTATGTCCGCGACAGAGGCTTGGAAAACATTCATTCCTACGAAAAGACTCTGCTGCAGCAGTTGATCGATGCGCTGTCTGCAATACCTGAACTCAAACTATATTGTGATTCGAATCATAATCAAAGCGGGATCCTTTCCTTTACAGTCAACGGCGTTGACAGCGAAAGCTTCAGCGAGGCGCTCAGTGAAAAGGGGATTGCAGTTCGCGGTGGTCTTCACTGCGCGCCGCTTGCGCATCGAAGCGCCGGAACGGTGGACGGCGGGACAGTCAGAATCAGCTTATCGCCCTTTGTTACAAAAGAGGAGCTGGAAAAATCCTGCCGGATCATCCGCGCCATGTTCTGATTTTAAGAGAATTTATATCAATTCTATTTGCCTTTTTCCGGCGGATGATTTATAATAAATTGATTATGTATGTTCGTATGCTCATTTTACGAAAAGTCAGCGGAACGGAGAAAGACAGATGGATGCAATTCGCACGATGCTTAATCAGTCCCTGAATGTGTTGTCGTCGATTCAGGTAACTGATATTATTGATATTTTAATCGTCGCTTTTCTCATTTACAAAGTCTTTTCTCTGGTGAGAAGGACGAATTCCACGAACCTTGCCAGAGGGATTCTGATCCTTTTGGGCGTGTTCCTTTTGTCAGAGATCCTTGGTCTGAAGATGATGCAGTTTTTGCTTCGGAGGGCTTTTGAGCTTGGCTTGATCGCTTTGGTAATCCTTTTCCAGCCGGAGCTGCGGCGTCTCTTTGAACGTCTCGGCAGCAGTTTGAGCTCCGGAAAAGAATCCTACGGAGGCACGATGGAAGCCGCTGTCGCGCAGACCGTTCTGGCCTGCTCGGAAATGTCCGCCAGCAAAACCGGCGCCCTGATCATTTTTGAGAGAAAGATCCAGCTCACCGATATTATGAGTACGGGTACCATCATCAATGCGGACGCGACGGCCGAGCTGATCAAAAATATCTTTTTCAATAAAGCGCCGCTGCACGACGGTGCTCTGATCCTGCGAAACGGCAGACTGGCCTCCGCCGGCTGCGTCCTTCCGCTGACCAAGAGCAACAATCTGAGCAAGGATCTTGGCATGCGTCATCGAGCCGGCATTGGTCTGAGCGAGCAGTCCGATGCGGTCATCATTATCGTATCGGAAGAAACCGGCTCTATTTCCGTCGCGATCGAGGGCATGCTCAAACGTCACTTGTCCGCTTCGACTCTTGACAAGATCCTTCGCAGCGAACTGATCCCCGAAAGCGACGAAGAACGGAAGAAAGGCTTTATCCCCTGGATCAAGAATGTCTTGCTGAGGAAGAATCATGAAAAAGAATAATCTTCTGAAAAATATTGCCAACAGCCCTGTTCTCTGGATCGTCCTGTCTCTTTTGATCGCGCTGTTTATGTGGACCTACGTGGCGTCCCAGGACACAGAGGAATTCAAAAAAACCTTTACCGGGGTACGCGTTCAACTGGTGGGCGAGGATATCCTGCGAAACTCGCGCAACATGGTCATTACGAACGTCAGCACACCGACAGTCAACGTTGAGGTCGTCGGTCCGCGCCGCATTGTCAGCGCACTGGACGAGGATGATCTGGTCGCGCAGATCGACGTCAGCAAGCTTACGCTGGCGGCCGTCACTACGCAGACCTACAAGATCATTTTCCCAGACGGAACGGATACCAGCTCTCTGAGCACGTTGAGCCGTACGCCTGAAACGGTCGTTTTCACCGTATCCGAGCTGATCGACAAGCAGATCCCCGTCAGAGGCAGCTTTGAAGGCACATCTCTGGAAGGCTATGTGGCCGAGGCTCCGGTATTTAATCCCGCCACGATCACGGTGTCCGGGCCTGAGATCTATCTGAAAAACATCAAATACGCCTGGCTGACCTTCGGCGCCGGGGAAGAGGTCGACCACACGATCACAAGAACGGTGCCTTTTGTTCTGCGCGACAATAACGATGAGGATTACTACAATGATATGATCAGCTTCGATACCAATGAGATCGAAGCACGGCTGACCATCATCCGCCAGAAGGTCGTTCCTCTGGAAGTCAGCATTGAGTATGCCTCAGGCGCTACGCCAGACAACACAAAGGTCACAATCGAGCCGGGATCCGTCACGCTTTCCGGTGATTCCGAACTGCTGGATGCCATGAACCAGATCGTTCTGGCAACGATCAACACCAAGGATTTCTCTTCGTCGTTTACCGAAACGTATCTGATCCGCATTGACGATGGGCTGGTCAACCAGTCCGGCGTGACGGAGGCAAAAGTCACGGTTGAACTGTCAGATCTTGTTTCCGACAAGTTTATCATTCGGAATATCGCCTATATCAATCTGACCGAGGGCTACGAGGCGGAGCTGATCACCAGCGCCATTACTGTCACGCTGCGCGGCCCGGAGGAACAGCTCATGGCGCTGAAGGCAGAGAATATCCGCGCCGTTGTCGACCTTGAGGATTATTTGAATTCTACCGGCACCTTTAATCTGACGCCGAAGATCTATGTTGACGGTTTTCCTGATGTCGGCGAAGTCGGCGAAGTGCCACAAATTTCTATCGCCCTGAAAGAAGCGGAGGGGAATTCATGACCCAGGAGGCTGTTGTAACCAAGCTTCTTCCGGGAGGCATGGCGGAAGTTGCTGTGAAAAGGACCACGGCCTGCGGCGGCAACTGCGGCAGCTGTGAAAGCTGTGTCTTTCAAAATGAGCTGAAAACGCCAGCTTTGAACAAGATCCAGGCCCGCCCCGGTCAAAAAGTCCTGATCGAGAGCCAGACTTCGCGCATTTTTAAAGCCGCTTTTCTCGTTTATGTTTTCCCGCTTTTGTTTTTCCTTCTCGGATATCTTCTTTCTGCGGCTTTTTCTCTGGGTGAAACGGCCGGGATTATTTTCAGCTTTGCCGGACTTATCATCGGCGCAGTGATCGTTGTGCTCTCGCAGCGGAGAATCCGGGAGAAAGACAGGATAACCTTTGAAATCATTGAATTTCTTTGAATCACGGAGGCAAATATGATCAAAAGCATGACAGGCTACGGCAGCGCCAAGGGGAATGTCGACGGCCTGGAAATCACTGTCGAGCTGAAAAGCGTCAACAACCGTTTTCTGGACTGTGCGGTTCGTATGCCGCGCAGCTTCCTGTTCGCTGAAGATACGGTAAAGTCTGCGGTTCAGCATCATATCAGCCGGGGAAAGGTAGACGTTTTTATCAGCGTGGATTCCTCCCAGGCGGGTGATATGGCCGTCAAGGTCAATGAACCGCTGCTGAAGGGATACATGGAAGCGCTGCAGCATATTGCAGAGGAATACAGCCTGCCCAATGACCTGTCTGCCGTTACTGTCAGTCGGTTTCCCGATGTACTTGTCGTTGAAAAGAAGGAGATGGACGCAGAGGCCATCACCGCCGGTATCCGTGAGATCGCTGAGCGCGCGCTGGACGATTTTGACGCCATGCGCCTGCGTGAGGGCGAAAAGCTGCGCGACGACGTTCTAAACCGTCTTGCCGTGATTGACAGCCTGGTATCTACGGTGGAGCGCGAAGCGCCGAAGACGGTGGAGGAGTACCGGAAGCGGCTGGAGCAGAAGATGGCTGAGGTGCTCGGTACGGCCGGCATCGACGAAAACCGCATCCTCGCGGAAGCCGCGATCTTTGCCGATCATATTGCCGTGGACGAGGAGACCGTCCGTCTGCGCAGCCATATGGCGCAGCTGACAGGTATGATCAACGGCCAGTCTCCGATCGGACGCAAAATTGATTTTCTGATCCAGGAGTTCAATCGCGAGGCGAATACGACCGGCTCCAAATGCCAGAATTCTGAAATCGCGCATGTGGTGGTCGATCTCAAATCCGAGATCGAAAAGATACGCGAGCAGATCCAGAATATTGAATAAGCGGCCGCCATGAAGCTGATCAATATCGGTTTCGGCAATCTGATCTCTGCCGAACACACCATCTCCATCGTCAGCCCTGAATCCGCGCCGATCAAGCGGATGATCCAGGATCTGCGGGAAAAAGGCCTGCTGATCGACGCAAGCTTTGGCCGCAGCACGCGCGCCGTGATCCTCATGGACAGCGGCCACGGCGTGCTGTCCGCCCTGACCCCTGAGATTTTGTTCCAGCGTTTTGAAGACAAAACAGAGGAGGATATCAAAGAGAATGAATGAAAAAGGGAAACTGATTGTGATTTCCGGCCCGTCCGGCGCAGGGAAAAGCACGGTTGTCTTTCAAGCCATGGAAGGTCGGAACGATCTCTGCTTTTCCACATCGGTAACGACAAGGAAGCCTCGCCCCGGCGAAGTTGACGGCAGAGAATATTTCTTCGTCGATCTCGAACGTTTTGACGAGATGATCAAAAACGACGAACTGCTTGAGCACGCCGTCTATGTTGCCAATTCCTACGGCACGCCTCGTAAATATGTGGAAGACAAGCTCAACAGCGGTATGAACGTGCTGCTGGATATCGAAGTGCAGGGCGCACGTCAGGTCGCCGAAAAGATGCCGGACGCCGTCAAGATCTTCATTATTCCACCCTCTCTGGAGGAGCTGGAACGCCGTCTTGTCGGACGCGGCACCGATACGGCCCGCGCCATCGAGGCAAGACTGATTCGCGCCAGACAGGAATATCAGGAAGCGGACTTTTATGATTATATCATCGTCAACGACGATGCCAACCGCGCAGCCGAAGAGCTCAAGGCCATCATTACGGCCGAGCATTGCCGCGCCGCAGATCGCGCGCATTATCTGCGCGAGGTCTGATCCTTTCGTTAATACTATCAGCCGCCCTGGCGGCAGAATGGAGAATACTATTATGATGCTTTATCCCCCGATGGCCGATCTCGTAGCGAAGGTCGGCAGCCGTTATCAGCTTGTGAACCTCGTTGCCCGCCGTGCCCGCGCAATCTCGGCGGAAGCCGAGGAGAAACAGATCCCGCTGGAGCGCAAGCCTGTTTCTTCCGCTATTGACGAGGTCTATACCGGAAAGCTCACGATCAAGTGATTTGAGTGCCTGGCAGGAACTGTGAAAATTGCTAAAATTGCGGTTTCCGCCGCACCATATTGGATAGACAAGCCTTATGATTATCTGATCCCCGAGGAACTGCAGGATACTGCGCTCCCCGGGGTAAGGGTTTATGTACCCTTTTCCAAAGGCAACCGCCTGTGCGAAGGTATTATTCTGGCCGTGTCCGACGAGAGCGGATACAGCGGCGATAAGCTGAAGGCTGTTTTCCGGCTGTTGGACGAGCAGCCGATCTTAAGCGACTCCCAGATCAGACTGGCGCTGTTTATGCGGGAACGCTTTTTCTGCACGGTCTATGATGCGGTCAAGGCGATCCTGCCTGCTGGGCTCTGGTTCAACGATCAGGGCGAACGCAGGGTCAAGGATAAAATGCTGCCGATGATCCGCCTCGCCGTTTCCGCAGAGGAAGCTGCGGCGGCAGGGGAGACGAAGCGCCGCCGCGCACCGCAGCAGGCAAGAATTCTGGAGCTCTTATGCAGCTTTGAGGCTTTGCCGCTGCATGACGTTCTGCAGCATACGGACGCGTCGCGCCAGGCTGCCAAGGCCCTTGAAAAGCAGGGACTCGTCCAGTTATATGAGCGGGAAGTGTTCCGTCGTCCGAAAATATACAGTGATGAACTGATCCCGCTTCCGCAGCTAAATGCTGCACAAGAACAGGTGTTTCTCGGCCTTCAGAAGATGGCAGACGAGGGAAAAGCCTCGGCTGCGCTTCTGTTTGGTGTCACGGGCAGCGGAAAAACCAGTGTTTATATTCATTTGATTCAAAAGACATTGGAAAAAGGAAAGTCTGCGATCCTGCTTGTCCCCGAGATTGCCTTGACTCCGCAGATGCTGCAGACCTTTTCCTCCTATTTTGGCAATCAGATTGCCGTGCTCCACTCCAGCCTTTCCGTAGGCGAACGCTACGACGAATGGAAACGCATCCGCAGCGGACAGGCCAGGCTTGTCATCGGCACTCGCAGCGCTGTATTTGCACCGGTCAATGAACTCGGCCTGCTGATCATTGACGAAGAGCAGGAGGAGAGTTATAAATCCGAAAATACGCCGCGATACAACACGCGCGATGTGGCAAAATATCTTTGCGCCCGTGCCGGATGCCTGCTTCTGCTCGGCTCTGCAACGCCGGACGTTTCCAGCCGCTACTACGCGGAAACCGGCCGCTACGCCTTTTTTACGCTTCCTGAGCGCTACAACGATATGGCGCTTCCGGAAGTGCGCATCGTCGATATGAAGCGTGAGCTGCGCCGCGGCAATACGGGGGATATCAGCGAATATCTCCGTGACGAGCTGCAGAAAAATATCGAGCGGAAGGAACAGAGTATCCTCTTCATCAACCGCCGCGGCGCGCATAAGCTCATCAGCTGCGGCAGCTGCGGTTTTACCTACCGCTGTCCGCGCTGCAGCGTTTCTCTGACCTATCACAGCAGCAACCGGCGGCTGATCTGCCATTACTGCGGATATTCTCAGCGGGTAGACGCGCTTTGCCCGGACTGCGGGGGAGAACTCAAATATCTTGGAAGCGGCACACAATATGTTGTCGAGCAGCTTAACGAGTTGTTTCCCGGCGTGGAGGTGCTGCGGATGGATACGGATTCCGTGGCCCCCGTCGGTTCTCACGAGCCCCTGTTTGAACGATTCAAGCAGGAAAACATCCCGATCATGGTCGGAACGCAGATGGTCACCAAGGGTTTGAACTTTGAAAATGTGACCCTTGTCGGCGTTCTCTCCGCTGATCAAAGTCTGTATGCCGGTGATTACCGTGCCGGAGAACGAACTTTTTCCCTGATCACTCAGGTGGTCGGCCGCAGCGGCCGCGGATCAAAACCGGGCCGTGCCGTAATCCAGACCTATACGCCGGATAATCAGATCATCCGGCAGGCCGCCGCCCAGGATTACGAAGCTTTTTATGCTTCGGAAATGGAACTTCGGCGTTTGCAGCATGCGCCGCCGGTCTGCGATCTGATCTCACTGACCGCTTCCGGTCTCTTCGAGGAGCAGGTTCTGCGTACAGCGCATTATATGTCCGATTGGCTCCGCAAAGCGACAGCGAATCGCCCTGGAACAATCGTGATGGGGCCTGCCCCGCTCAGTGTAGTTAAAATCAACAATCGATACCGCTACAGGGTGAATCTTGCCTGCCATGCCGATTCCGTGATGCGCAGCCTCATTTCACAAATCGTCATGGAATGCAGTGCCGATAAGCGCTTTAAGGGCGTATCGGTATTCGCAGACAACGATCCTGTGGAATAGATACAGCCGCATATGCGGCGGATGGGAGAAGCTATGGCTTTACGTAATATATTGACGAAAGAAGAGCCCCTGCTCTATAAAAAATGCCGCCCGGTGACGGCGTTCAATGAGCGGCTTCATCAGCTGCTGGACGATATGGCCGATACACTCAAGCAGGCCAACGGCGTTGGTCTCGCTGCACCGCAGGTCGGTGTTCTGCGCCGAGTGGTGCTCGTCATTGAGACAAACGTTCCCGAAGGTGAATCGGAGTATATCATCGAGCTCATTAATCCCGAAATCATTGAAAGTTCCGGCGTGCAGAACGGCGCCGAAGGCTGCCTTAGCGTACCGGGAGAATATGGACTTGTAGAACGGCCGATGTATGTCAAGGTACGCGCACAGGACCGCAACGGCGAATGGTTTGAGGTCGAGGGGACCGGACTGACGGCCCGCTGTTTCTGCCATGAGCTGGATCATCTGGACGGTGTGGTTTTTACCTCGCGCTGCGAGCGCATGCTCACGGAGGAAGAACTCCAGAGCGGCAAATTTTAAGCCTTGAGGTTTAGCGATGCGTATTGTGTTTATGGGCACGCCCGCCTTTGCTGAGGCGTCGCTGAAAAAACTGATCGACGAGCATTTTGACGTTGTCGGCGTATTCACCCAGCCGGACAAGGCGCGCGGACGAGGCATGACCGTCAGCTTTTCTCCGGTCAAGGAACTGGCTCTGCAGGCAGGACTCCCGGTCTTCCAGCCGGAATCCATGCGCGACGGTACGGCCCTGACACAGCTGCGGGAGCTTCAGCCCGATATTCTGGTCGTCGTCGCCTATGGGCGGATCTTGCCGGATGAGATCCTCGCGCTGCCGAAATACGGCGCCGTCAATGTCCATGCGTCGCTCCTGCCCAAGTATCGCGGCGCCGCCCCCATCCAGTGGGCGATATTAAACGGTGACCGGGTGACCGGCGTCAGCACCATGTACCTTGCCCATGATATGGACAGCGGCGATATCATCTACACACGTGAAACGGAAATCGGTGAAAAGGAGAGCTCCGGCGAACTCTTTGACCGCCTGATGGTCATGGGTGCCGAGCTTCTGACGGT
Source organism: Oscillospiraceae bacterium (assembly GCA_902778115.1). Lineage (GTDB taxonomy): Bacteria > Bacillota > Clostridia > Oscillospirales > Oscillospiraceae > Limivicinus. The sequence goes on from CACYWG010000001.1 coordinate 135,103, forward strand.
GACGCTGCGCGATATCGAAGCGGGCACCGCACCGCGTATCCCGCAGGATCACAGCAAGGCAAGCTACGTCACCATGCTGGATAAATCCATGTCGCCGATCGATTGGAGCCGTTCTGCGCGCAGTATCATGAAGCAGATCTTCGGACTGCAGCCCTGGCCGGTTGCGACCATGGAGCTGAACGGAACGACGCTTCGCGTCTTTGACGCGGACTATACCGGGCGGCATTCGAACGCTGTTCCCGGAACAGTTCTGCATGCCGATCAAAGCGGCATTGAGATCGCCTGCGGAGAGGGAGAGTCCCTTCGCATTACCGAACTGCAGGCGCCGGGCAAAAAAAGAATGTCCGCGGCCGATTATCTGCGCGGGCATCCGATCACGGGCGGAGTGAATTGATATGAGTACGGCAAGAGAAGCCGCGCTGACTGTTTTGGAACGCTGCCGCCGTGACGGAGCTTGGTCCGGCCAGGTGCTGGACAGGCTGCTGCAAAGCGGTTCATTGGATGCCAAAGACGCTGCGCTGGCAGTTCAACTCAGCCTGGGCGTGATACAAAACAGCCGATTTCTCGATTATTATATTGATTTATATTGTCATTCCTCCAAATTGGAGCCGAAGCTGCGGGATCTTCTCCGCCTCGGCGCCTATCAGATTCTTTTGCTGGACAAGATCCCGTCGCATGCCGCCGTGGATGAAAGTGTTTCACTCTGCCGCGCTGCCGGTCTGTCCCGAGCATCGGGTCTGGCCAATGCGGTCCTTCGGCGTTTGAGCGAGCATAAAAAAGATCTTCCAGAAATCCCCGGCAAGGGAAGCGCCTCCTATTTGTCGATTCGATACAGTCAGTCAGCCTGGCTTGCGGAAGAGTTGATCAGGCAGCATGGCTATGACTTTACGGAAGCATTTTTCCTTGCTTGTCAGCAGCCTTCGGGCATTGATCTGCAGATCAACACGCTGAAAGCCGATCTAAAGACATATACAGACTTTCTGCAGCAGAATGGAAAAGCTTTTGATTGTCCGCCTTTTCCCATAAACTGCGTTCATTTGCGCGGCGGCAATCCCGGCGATCTTCCGGGATATGAGGACGGCCTGTTCTATGTGCAGGATCGCGCGGCAGCCATGGCGATCGAGCTTGCCGGAGTTCGTCCCGGCCTGAAGGTATTGGACGCCTGTGCAGCGCCTGGCGGAAAAAGCTTTGCGTCTGCCATCCGCATGGAAAACCGCGGGGAGATCGTCTCCTGCGATCTGCACGAGAAAAAACTGCGGCTGATTGAAAGCGGCGCAAAGCGTCTTGGCATCGGCTGCATCAAAACGATGGCGGCTGACGCGTCGCAGCTGAGATCGGAATGGCAGAACGCCTTCGATTTGGTCATCGCGGACGTGCCCTGTTCGGGCTTTGGCGTCATGAGAAAAAAGCCGGAGATCCGGATGCGAAGCTGTGAGGATGTAGCCCGCCTGCCGGAGATCCAGGCCAGGATCCTGGATAACCTGTCCAACTATGTTATGCCTGGCGGCACCCTGCTGTACTCCACCTGCACGGTTCTGCGTCAGGAAAATGAGGCAGTCGTGGAAGGCTTTCTGCGTACGCATCGGTCGTTCCGTCCGGCGGAGTTTACTGTCGGTGACAAAGCTTCCAGCAACGGCTGCTACACCTTCTGGCCGCATGTGGACGGCACAGACGGATTTTTCGTTTCAAAACTGATACGGGGAACTGAATGAAAAAAGACATTGTATCTCTGCTTCCGGAAGAGTTGGAGGAAGATCTCCGTCAGCTCGGGGAGCCCGCATACCGGGCCGGACAGATTTTTCGCTGGCTGGGCCGCGGCGTCCGGGATTTTGACGCCATGAGCGATCTATCCAAAAATCTGCGGGAAAAATTAAAAGAGAATTACAGAATCTATGCGCCAAAGGTTTTGCGCAAACAGATTTCTTCGATCGACGGTACGATCAAATATCTTTGGGAACTGCAGGATGGGCAGGCTGTGGAAACGGTCGTGATGAGTTATCAGCACGGCAACACGGTCTGCGTCTCCTCGCAGGTAGGCTGCCGGCAGGGCTGCGCCTTCTGCGCATCCACCATCGGCGGCCTGATCCGCAATCTGACGCCGTCCGAAATTCTCGATGAAGTCATGTTTTCCCAGCTGGATTCCGGGAAAGAGATCTCCAACATCGTGCTGATGGGGATCGGCGAGCCTTTGGACAATTTCGACAACGTCATGCGTTTTTTGCAGCTCGTCAATCATCCGAAAGGCATGAACATCGGCATGAGGCACATTTCTCTTTCCACCTGCGGCATCACCGAACGCTTTGACGATCTTGCAGCGCGTGATCTTCAGCTGACGCTGTCTGTTTCGCTTCACGCGCCGGACGACGAGACCCGCTCCCGCTTGATGCCCGCCAATCGAGGCCGCGGCGTTGACCAACTAATTGCCTGCTGCAAAAAATACTTTGAAAAGACCGGCCGACGCATTTCGTTTGAATATGCCATGATCGACGGTGTGAATGATACGGCTTTCCATGCGCAAAAACTTGCTGCTCTGGCCAGGGAAGTATCCGCACATGTCAATCTGATCCCGCTCAACCATGTGGAGGAGCGACAGTTTCGTCCTTCCACGTCCGGGCATATGAAAGCATTTATCAAGATACTCGAAGAGCACCAGGTCAATGTCACCGTTCGCCGCCGCCTCGGCAGCGACGTGGACGCGTCCTGCGGTCAGCTGCGCAGAAAACGTGAGATAGACAGAAATCGAAATGCCGCTGAGGGGTAATTCATGATGAAAAGCTTTGGGTTAACCGACAAGGGAAATGTCCGCAAGGATAACCAGGACTGCTTTATTATAGAGCGCTGTGAATCACAGAACTGCCTGGTCCTTGCACTCTGCGACGGGATGGGCGGCGCGAAGGCCGGCGGCGTAGCCAGCCAGCTTTCCAACAAAGCTTTTATCTCGCATATTTACGGCAGACTGACTTCCCGGGTGAAAAAGCGTCTGGATTATGAGACGCTTTTGAAAGAAGCCTGCAGCGAAGCAAACGGGGTATCCTTTGAATACTCCCGGTTTGATGAGGCCTTCAATGGCATGGGGACCACGCTTGTGGGTGGTATTTTGAAATTCGACGGATCCGGCTATATTATCAATGTCGGCGACAGCCGCGCTTATCTGATTTCCCGCCGATCCCGTCAGATCACTCAGATCACCAGGGACCACTCACTGGTGGAGGAGCTGCTCGAATATGGCGCGATCACAGAAGAAGAGGCGCGCGTTCATCCGCAGAAAAACATTATTACGCGGGCTGTCGGATCCGAGGCGCAGGTTGAGGCGGACTACTATCGCTTCTCACTGAAATCCGGCGATATTCTTCTGCTGTGCTCTGACGGCCTTTCCAATACGCTGACCGATCAGGAAATGCTTTCGTTTGCCGAAGACTATCCGGATCCGGAAGCCCTGTGTCATCAACTGATGGACTGCGCGCTGAAACGGGACGCCAGAGACAACGTTACGGTGATTGCCGTCGCAAAATAAGGGGACGCTATGAACGAGAACGATAAAAATATCGGTCTGCTGCTGGACGATCGTTACGAACTGCTCGAGAAAGTCGGCGAAGGCGGCATGGCCGTTGTATACAGTGCGCTTGACCGAAGGCTGAACCGAAACGTCGCTGTTAAAATCATGCGGGACGAGATGGCGGCCGATGAGGAATTCAAGCGGCGTTTCTGCGCCGAATCGCAGGCAGTCGCCATGATGTCGCATCCGAATATTGTCGCTGTCTATGACGTCAGCCACAGCGATCAGATGGAATATATCGTCATGGAACTGATCGACGGCATTACGCTCAAGCAGTACATGGACCGCCGCGGCATTCTCAGTTGGAAAGAAGCGGTGCATTTTTCCAAGCAGATTGCTCGTGCACTCGGTCATGCGCATGAGCGGGGGATTATCCACCGGGATATCAAGCCGCAGAACATCATGCTTTTGCGGGACGGCACCATTAAAGTGGCCGATTTTGGCATCGCCTCATTGGAAAATGAGTTTCAGGAGGCCGATGGACAGGCCATCGGATCGATCCATTATATTGCGCCGGAGCAGGCGAGGGGAGATCTCCCCGACGCCAGAAGCGATATTTATTCGCTTGGCGTCGTTATGTATGAGATGGTAACGGGTGAGGTGCCCTATACCGGAGATACGCTCGGCGAGATTGCGGTCAAGCACATGAACGCCACGCCGAAACCGATCCGGGAACTGAATCAGGATCTGCCGGAGGTTCTGGAAGAGATCATCGCACGTGCGATGGCGCCGAATCTTGCCGACCGCTACCAAACCGCCGCTGAGCTGGCCGACGATCTGGAGCAGCTGTCTCGGGACGCTGCCAGCGGTCTGGTCGAGGACGCATCTGCCGAAGAGGTGAAGGCGCCTGACGTTAAGCCCGTGCGCTCTGTCAGCGAGCTGTCAAAAAAGAGCTTCGCCAGAAGAAGGCGGCGTGCTGAACGTGTCAGCTTTTTGTCAGGAAGTTTTCTTCTGCTTGCGCTGTGCATTGCCGTTTTTGTGTTTCTGTGGAAGTACTGGGTCGCGGATATCTTCGCGCCTGCCGAACGCTTTGAATTGCCGGATTTTGTCGGCAAAAGCTATGAACAGCTGGAAAACGACCCGGAGATTTTAAACCGCTATCGCTTTGAAGTCACTTTTGTCGTCGACGAGGATTCGCCTCCGGGACTGGTACTGAAACAGGAGCCCAAGGCAGGGCGCAGCGTTATGCTCGTTCCCTCAGGTGTCGCCGTAAATCTTGAAGTCAGCACCAACAGCAGCCAGGTCGCTGTCCCCGATCTGATCAACCGAAATTACGTTGATGCGCTCCTGCTGCTGCAAAACGCTGGTTTTGTCTGTGAGATTGAAAATGCCACTTCGGATACCGTATCGCGCGACTATGTGATCTCCAGCAGCCCGGCAGCCGGGGAAGAGATCAGCTACGGCTCAACCGTTTATATCACCGTCAGCAGCGGCCCGGAGATTCTCTTCGTTGACGTACCGAACCTGGTCGGCATCTCGGAGGATGCTGCCAAAGCCAAGCTCGAGGCAGCCCGCCTGAGCTACGGCGGAGCTGAACATGTGTCCAGCGATTTCGAGGCAGGCACGGTCATCGGCCAGATTCCGGAGGCTTTTTCACAGATCGAGGAGCACTCCAAAATCACCCTGGTGATTTCAAGCGGCCCGGGAGAATAAGATGCAGGAAGGAAGAATCATCAAGGCGCTGAGCGGCTTTTATTATGTGCAGACAGCTGATCGGGTGCTGGAATGTCGGGCGCGCGGAAAGTTTCGTCTGGACGGGACCTCTCCGCTTGTCGGTGATCGTGTTGTGTGCAGTACAGACGGTGAAGGGAGAGGCCGTATCGACCGTATTCTTGAGAGGAAGAACTGGTTTATCCGTCCGGCAGTCGCCAATATCGATGCGCTGGTATTCGTCGCAGCCGGTGTGAATCCCGTTACCGATCCTTTTTTGATCGACCGCGTTTCCGTCATTGCAGAGGAAAGCGGCTGCGAGATGATTGTCTGTGTCAACAAAACGGACCTGGATCCGGCGGATGAACTGTATGCCATCTGTGAAAAGGCTGGCTTTCCGCTGGTTCGAACAAGCGCTGCGACCGGCGAAGGGATCGACGGACTGTTTCGTTTGCTGCAGAACAAGACCTCCGCATTTACCGGCAACTCCGGCGTAGGCAAATCCAGTCTGCTGAACTGTCTGCTGCCCGGGCTGCAGGCGGAAACCGCGGCTGTCAGCGAGAAACTGGGACGAGGAAAGCATACGACCCGCCATGTGGAGCTCTTTCGTCTGGATGAAAACAGCTATATCGCCGATACCCCGGGCTTTGCCTCGTTTGAGCTGGAAATGATGCAGACGATCGCCAAGGAAGACCTTGCCGATGATTTTGCCGATTTCCGACCTTATCTCGGCAAATGCCGCTTCCACGACTGCGCGCACTTGAAAGAGCCCGGCTGCGCCGTTACCGAGGCAGCGCAGCGCGGCGATATCCATCCCAGCCGCTACCGTTCCTACTGCCGACTGTATGAGCTCTGCGCTCAGCAAAATTTCTGGGAGATCAAAAACTCCCGCTGACAACATATTCAGGTCATTTCCAACCGTCTTCCGCATAGAATGTAGTATTCTACCGTGTGGGAGGCGGTCTTTTTATGCGCAGAGGACGGCGCTGCGTTTGGGCGTTTTCGTCAATAGCTCTCGGACTTCTGATCATCCTGGGCGTGATCTTGCCCGGCGTGTTTTGGTGGCTGCTGCTTGCCGCCGCCCTTCTGGCTTTGGGGATCTGGCTGCTGCGGTGCTGTTGACAGGAGGACATATGAAAATCTATATCATTCGTCTGCCAAAATTTTTATCCCGCTTGTTCCGCCGAAGACGCGGCAAGGAATAATGCCAACTGCAGGACCATAACATGTAGCAAGTGTGCATCAAGGAGCGTGATCCATGGAACTTCATTTTAAGGAAACAAGCGTTCAGGCTTGCCAGGATCTGGCCCGTCTGAACAAATCCGTTCAGCTTGCCATGGAGAGCGTTGTGCCGGATACCAAGGACGATATCGGGCGCATCCTCTCTGTCCGGCCCGAGATTTATCTGAAGAACAAGGAGCTCAGGAATAAAGCGGTTTCTGTTGCGGGCGAAGCGCTTGTCACGGTTTTGTACATCAACGAGGAGGAAACGGCCGTTTCCTTTTTCAGTATGTCACAAAGCTTCAGTCAGGACTACGAATTGCCTTCTGTCCTTGACAGCGACTGTCTGCAGCTGCATTTTTCCGTCAACGGGATCCAGGCTCGGGTAATGAATCCGAGAAAACTGTCTGTAGATCTGGAAATCGCTGCAGATTTGACGGTGAGCCGCAGCGCGTATGTCGTTGTCTCCCAGGAGCTTCCCGAAGCGAACCAGACGCCCATTCATCTGCGCCGCACGGAAGCAAACACGTTTCTGACGACTGGAATCAGTGAAAAAAGCATTTCCATCAATGAACAGCTGCCGTTCCCGGAAGGAGAAGAACAGCCGGAAGAGATCGTCGGGAAGGAACTGCGCTATGTCGTCAGGGAAAAAGAAATAGTCAGCAGCCGCCTGCTTCTGAAGGGCGAAGTTCTGATGAATCTGTTTTATTTTCCCCAGAGACAGCAGCTGCCGCACAACTGCCGTTTTTCGATCCCGTTTTCACAATTGATCGATCTGGTCGACGAACAATCAGAAACGGCCGACGTTTGGATCGAGCCGACTTCCGATTACATCAGTTTGATCGACGGCCTGGACGGACGAAAAATATTGGATGTTGAACTTCATGCTCTCGCCCAGACCAGATCCGGAAGAAATCAGAAGCTGCAGCTGATTACCGACGCATACAGCAATCAAATGCCCTGTGAATGCAGCTTCAGTGAACAAGTTGTGTGTGAAAGCCTCCGCGAGCTGCCTGTCCGTCTCAGAAGCGAGGAACGGATCGAGCTGCCGGAAGAATTTCAGGAATTATTGTCTGCTTATCCGGCTCTCGGTCCGTGCACAGCGGAGAAGGGAAGCGCATCTGTCGATCTTCTCTGCCGCTCCAAAGACGGTCGACTGTTTTCAATGCGGAGGAATCTGACACTGGTCGCGGACCAGAATCATGATGATCCGGCCACCCAATCATTCCGTCTGACAGACTTTCAAATCATTCGAGACGGAACTCAGCTCGTTGTGCAAATGGGCGCGGAAGCTGCGGGGCTGATTCAGAAATCAGGTACGATCCGCAGAGTGGATACACTGACGCTGGACGAAGAACAGCGCTTTGACATGATGTCCTTTCCGTCCCTGACTGCAGTCTGGGCGCAGACGGAATCCGTATGGGAGATGGCAAAGCAATATCATTCCAGTCCGGAAGCCGTCTGTGAAATGAATCAGGATCTGTCCCAGCGGCCGATCTTTGTACCAAAAACAAAATAAAAAGCTCGGCTCGATAGATTTTCGGGCCGAGTTTTATTATCCATTGATCAGTTTTTCCAGTTCCTTCAGTAGTTCCGGAACCGGAATTCCGACCATGTTGCTGGCATCCTGGACTGTTTTCGTCTTCAAAAGCATTTTTCCCATGGGAGTGGAGATGACGTTAAGACGCGGATCCATTGCCTTCAGCTTCGGCTCCAGTTCGGGATAAGCCTTCAGAATATCGATCAGCTTTGTTTTTTCATTGAATTCCATGCCGTTCGCCTCCTTTTTTTGTATCAGTATATCTTTTTCCTTACATTTTTGCAAGCCTTCGCTTTTTCCACTTGCCACCGTGGACCGCTTGTGATAAAATACCAAAGGTTAAAAGTTTATTCTTTTTTTATTCTAATTCTTCAGAGGAGCTGTTACAATGTCCGGACATTCCAAATGGCACAATATACAGAAGACCAAAGGTGCAGCCGATGCCAAGCGCGCCTCTACTTTTACCAAAATTGCCCGTGAAATGATCGTTGCCGTCAAAGAGGGCGGCGGCGGAGATCCCCGCAGCAATTCCAAGCTGGCTGCCGTTATAGCCAAGGCCAAAGCGGCGAATATGCCGAATGACAACATCAAGCGTACCATTGACAAGGCGCTTGGTTCGGGCAATACCGAAAACTATGAGAAGATCGTCTACGAAGGCTATGGCCCGCAGGGCGTGGCTGTGATCGTGGAAGCCATGACCGACAACCGCAACCGCACGGCCGGTGAGATCCGCCATTATTTTGACAAGTACGGCGGAAACATGGGCGCTGCCAACTGCGTATCCTGGTCCTTCGACAAGAAGGGCGTGATCGTCATCGATAATGAGGACGAAGAACTGGATGAGGATACCGTGATGATGGACGCTCTTGACGCCGGCGCAGACGATTTCGAAGCCGAAGGCGAAGCCATGACTGTCTACACGGGCGTAGATGATGTGGCAGCCGTTGCGGAAGCCCTGACCGAAAAAGGCTATAAGCTGCTGGAGGCGCAGGTTGAAATGCTCCCGCAGAACGGTTATATCAAGCTGACGAATGAAGACGACATCAAGAACATGCAGAAGATGCTGGACATGTTTGAGGACTTTGACGACGTCCAGAACGTCTGGCACAACTGGGAAGACGCGGAGTAAATCCTTCCCGGGTTAAAACAACAAGAGCTTGTTTCTATGATCAGAAAACAAGCTCTTTCTTCTATCAGCTGAGCTCATTTTTGATTCTTTTGAGTAAAACTGCAGCAATCAGGGAAGTTTTGATATGAAAGATTTAAAATTATCCACGCCTAGGCTCATACAGAATCTGGCCGCCGTGCTTGTTTTCGCGCTGATTATTTTAATGGCCTGCGGCGTTCTTCCTGTTGAGCCCGGGACCTGGTCTTTTCTGGGGCGAAACAAAGAAGCTCTGACGATTCATTATATCACACCGGACGGTGAAATCACCAGAGAGGCGCGCAGAGGCACGGTCGTCACGCTGGAGCCGGGCGAAGAGATCGAAAACTACACTTTCATCGGCTGGAGGGACCCACAGGGAAACATCGAAAAACGCGAGTCCTTCAAGATTTATCAAAACAGCTACTATTCTGCGGTCTATGCGGTCGCTCTGCAGACAAATACGCACAAGGCCTATCTGTTCCCCAACCGTTACGGCATGTATCTGCCCTATAGCGAAATGACACGCGGCGATGCGGCCAGGATGCTCTACACGCTTCTTTCCATTCCCATCAGCGGAAGCGATGGTTTTTTTGACGTTCCGAATGACGATCCCTGCTACGAAGCGGTTTGCGCCTTGAAGGAACTCGGCGTCGTATCCGGCAGCCGTTTTCATCCTGACGAAGGGATCACCAAAGCCGAACTTTTGGAAATGCTGGCTGCTTTTTATCCTGCCGGCCATGAAACCTTCCGGTTTGCGGATCTGGACGAAAAAGACAGTCTCTATCCTGTATTCTGTTTTGCTGCCGAACATGATTGGATCGATTCCGGTACAAGGATCAATGCCGATCCGGATCACATCATGACGCGCATGGAAACAGCGACCTTGATGAACCGCGTGCTTGGCCGTTCGGAAGAGCCGAACGTTGTTACCAGACAGGTCGGTTATATGATCGATATGACCCAGGACGAAGAAGGCTATTGGCAGATGGCGGAAGCCTGCGTTTCCCACGACTTTGAAAAGGAAGAAGGCGTGGAGACCTGGACAGAAAGCACCCCCATCAAGAGAGCGCGCAAAGGCTTTTATATGTTCGGCATGGATCTGTATGCCATCGACCGCAGCGGTCATCTGGTGAAAAACGGCGAGTATAACGGGCTCACCTTTGACGAGCAGGGCGTATATACCAGCGGCAATCCGGAGCTTGACGAAGTGATTCGTTCCGTTTTTGAAAAAATTCTGGACGAATCCATGGATCAGGAAGAAAAGCTGCGCGAGATTTACAAATACACCACGGAATCCTTTACTTATCGCAGACGCCGTATTTATCCGTTCAGAGACACTTCCTGGGCGGCAGACGAGGCTTATACCATGCTTACGACGAAGACCGGCAACTGCTATAACTTTGCCGGCACCTTCTGCATGATGGCAAGAGCGATCGGTTATGATGCGCAGGTTTTCAGCGGATTTGTCGGCAATGAGCACAGCGCGCATGCCTGGGTTGAAATAGAAATCGATGGAAAAACATACGTCTTTGACCCCGAATTGGAGTTCGCTTATAAACAGAATAAAAAGAATATCGACATGTTCATGCTCGATGAAAAGGAATCGCGGAAATGGGGCTATTCGCGCTGATCAATTCCCTGTCAGTTTCAAGTCCGTTATTTTGGCCGGCCTGATCGTTCTGCTTGTCCCCCTGCTTGGCGCCTGCGCGGCGACGGAGCAGAAGCCATTGCCGGAGCAGACATCCGTGCCGATCACGCAGCCCCCGGAGGAAACGCCGCATCTTGTGATTTACGAGCCGCTTCCCGAGCCGACGGAAAAACCCATTACAGAAAACGAGATCTTTATCGTTGATATTGAGGGAACGAAATACCGTTCACGTCCTGTCAACGAGGAGATCAACGTGCTAGGGACGCTCTCTGTCGGAGCGAAGGTCCTCTGCGTGGAGGATAGCGGCGAATTCCTGCTTGTGGAGCTGGAGGACGGCCAACAGGTCTGGATCGACGCCTGGTATTTGCATGCACAGGATGATACGCTGGCCGCAAAGCTGGCTGAAGCAGCACTGCAAAGCCGTTCCGGACGCGAAACATTCCAGCAGATCGAAGGAGAACCGGTTTTTCAGTGTGAGGCGAACCTCTTGAACTGCAGAGCTGAACCGAACCCTGCTTCCACCATCCTCTGTCAGATCGTTCCTGGCACAAGGCTTACCGTGTACGGAAAAGACTGCGGATTCTATCTTTGCCGTTTGCCGAACGGTAAACTCTGCTATTGCGCCGAAGAGTGGATCTCGGACGCGATCACCTATGTGGAGTATCCCGGTGCGGTCGACCTGAGGGTATTTCTCCCCGAAGCGGAATTTGATCTGCTGTTTGCCTCCTGCAATAATATTACGGGCAAGGCGATGTATCCGGCGATTCCGATTCTGGAGCAGGGGACCGCTGAGATGCTGTTCAAGGCCTATCAAAGATTTTTGGAAGACGGCTATGCCATCAAAATCTATGACGCCTACCGTCCTCTTTCCGCACAAATCAAGCTGTTTGATATCGTCCAGGATCTGCGTTTCATTGCTGATCCGAGCAAGGGCTACTCCTGGCATCAGCGCGGCCGCGCCGTTGATATGTCGCTGATCGATCTTTCCACCGGAAAAGAACTTGTCATGCCGACGCCGATGCACACTTTTTCCATGGAGGCGGCGCGCACAAAAAGCAGCGAGTGGTCGGAAGAAGCGAGAAACAACGTGGAATATATGACGCGCGTAATGAGAGAAGCCGGGTTTGGGACGATCCCCACAGAGTGGTGGCATTTTGAGAACACCTCATACGGAGGTATTCTGGACGCTGACATCAACCTGTATACTTTGCCGCAGCATCGCGTATCGAAAATTCATTCTGATCCATAAAGTTAAACAAGCACCGGCTGCATGCAGCCGGTGCTTGTTTAAGAGTAGGCCTGTAAGCCGGGTTCTGTCATTGAAAACGACCATCTATCTAGGCCTGCCGTTGCCGGCAGGCTCAAGCCACCTCCAGGGGACGGCCGGGCCGGCCTTGTGTCCCCATTCCACGGTGTTGCTCCGGATAGAGTTTACAGCGTCCACGTGTCTCCACGCGACGGGTGGGCTCTTACCCCACCTTTCCACCATCACCGCAGCAAACTGCGGCAGTCTATTTCTGTTGCACTTGTCCGAGGGTCACCCCTGGCGGGCGTTACCCGTTATCCTTGCCCTGCGGAGCCCGGACTTTCCTCATGCACGGGCTTTCGCCCTGTGCCCGCGGTCGTTCAGCCTGCTCTCTGGGGTATTGTAATCATTTTCAGCGGGCAAGTCAATCATTTCTTGTATTTATGGGGCGAAAGAAGTATAATATATTTTTGTGAGGTGAAAGATTTTGACATTATTTGAATATATTGAATCCATCAAAAACAAAAGCGTCGCCGTGATCGGCATCGGTGTCAGCAATACGCCCTGGATCGAGCTGCTGCTGCAAAGCGGCTGCGATGTGACGGCCTGCGACCAGCGCAGCGCCGAGCAGATGGGCGCGGAAGGGGAGCGCCTGGCCGCTCTTGGCGCCAGGCTAAAGCTTGGCAAAGACTATTTGGAGGATCTGGATCAGGATATCATTTTCCGTACGCCCGGCCTTCTGCCTTTCGACGAGCATCTGGAGGCTGCCAGAGCGCGCGGCAGCCTCGTGACCTCCGAAATGGAGCTGTTTTTCTCGCTCTGTCCCTCCAAAATCATTGCCGTGACCGGCAGCGACGGAAAAACGACGACCACGACCATCATTTCCGAGCTGCTGAAGGCGCAGGGATATACCGTGCATCTCGGCGGCAACATCGGTAAGCCGCTTTTGTGCGAACTTCCGAACATACGCGCCGACGACATCGTCGTGCTGGAGCTCAGCTCCTTCCAGCTGCACAGCATGGTATGCCGTCCCGACGTGGCTGTGATCACCAATCTGACGCCCAACCATCTGGATAAACATAAGGATTTTCAGGATTACATCGACGCCAAGCGTTCGATCTTTGAACGGCAGAATCCGGACGATCTGCTGGTGCTGAACCTCAACGACGAGCATAGCGCCTATTACGCTTCTTTTGCCAAATCCAGGATCCATTATTTCTCTGCCACCGATGCTGTGAAATCAGGCACTGTCTGCGATAACGGCATCATATACCGCGTTCTGGACGGCGTTCGCCGCGAAGTAATGCGTGCGGATGAGATCCGGATTCCCGGCGCGCACAACGTGCTCAATTATCTGGCCGCCTTTGCCGCTTCTGACGGTCTGGTCAGCGAGGATGTCTGCCGCAGCGTCGCGATGAATTTCGGCGGCGTGGAGCACCGTCTGGAGCAGGTGCGCATTCTGAACGGCGTGACCTACATCAACGATTCCATCGCCAGCAGCCCGACCCGGACGATCGCAGGCCTTCGCGCCATGAAGACGAAGCCTATTGTGATCGCCGGCGGCTATGACAAGCACATTCCGTTCGACCCGCTCGGTGATGAGCTCTGCCTGCGCGCCAAGCACGTGATCCTCTGTGGTGCTACGGCTGACAAGATCCGCGATGCGATCCTGTCTTCGCCCAACTATCCCGGCTGCGGTCTGACTTTTGAAACGATCGATGATTTTTCCGATGCCGTTCATACAGCCGCTTCCGAAGCTGAGGAAGGGGATATCGTCCTTCTTTCTCCCGCCTGCGCCGCCTTTGACCGCTTTAAAAACTTTGCGGAACGCGGCAAGACCTTTAAAAAACTCGTGATGGAGCTGTAAGACATGAAGATATCCGATATCAAGCCCACAGTCTATGAGATGGCTGACCGAGCGGAATCTCAGATCCGCCCGATTTTCGCCCAGATCGATCGCGTGGCACAGGAAAACACGCGCAAGGTGATGGAGGCCTTCCAGGATCATCGTGTCTCTGAGGCTTGTTTTGCGGGCACCACGGGCTATGGCTACGACGATCTGGGGCGCGAAACTCTGGATCGGATCTATGCACAGATTTTCGGCACGGAGGCAGCGATCGTCCGCTCACAGTTTGTCAACGGAACGCACGCGCTGACCTGCGCAATGTTTTCGCTCTCTAATCCGGGGGAGACCGTTCTGGCCGTTACTGGCACGCCCTATGACACGCTTCGCTGCGCGATCGGCATATCTGGCGACGGTGTCGGCTCTCTTCGCTACTACGGGATCGGTTACAGCCAGGTCGATCTGACTGCCGCCGGTGAACCGGATTATGAGCAGATCCGCAGGGCGGCTGCCGATTCGAAGGTCACCGGCGTGATGCTGCAGCGCTCCCGCGGCTACGATGACCGCCGCGCGCTGACGATCGAAGATATTCGCCGTATCTGTGAAGCAGTCCGCGAAGTGAATCCCAATGCTCATATCATGGTCGACAACTGCTACGGAGAATTTACCGACGTGCTGGAGCCCACTCAGGTCGGCGCCGATCTGATCGCGGGTTCTCTGATCAAGAATCCCGGCGGCGGTATCGCGCCGACAGGCGGATATATCGCCGGTAAACGAGAGCTGGTGGAGTGCGCGGCTCTTCGGCTGACGACGCCTGGGATCGGCGGCGAGTGCGGATCCACGCTCGGCGTCAACCGGCAGTTTTTCCAGGGCTTGTTCCTTGCGCCTCACACGGTGGCTCAGGCCTTGAAAACGGCGGTCTTCTGCGCCGCCATGATGGATCTGCTCGGCATCGAAAGCTCTCCGAAATATGATGAAAAACGCTCCGATATCATCCAGATGGTCAAGCTCGGCAGCGCCGATCGCATGAAGAAATTCTGCCTCGGCATCCAGGCTGGCGCTCCGGTGGATTCCTACGTTACGCCGGAGCCCTGGGCGATGCCCGGCTATGACGACGAGGTCATCATGGCGGCCGGCGCGTTTATCCAGGGGTCATCGATCGAGCTGTCCGCCGACGGGCCGATGCGCGAGCCCTACATCGCTTATATGCAGGGCGGATTGACCTATGAATCCGGAAAACTTGGCATCATGATGGCTGTCAGTGCCATGCTTGACTGATTGACGGCATATACTGCACGGGGGAGGTGAGCCCGTGCAGCATCGCCGCAACAGATATCGCGCGCCGAATCGTTCCGCCACACGATGGAGCGCCTGGTTTTTTACTCTTGCCCTGATGGCGTTTCTGGTGTGTATGTCGCTTTATTTACGCAGCATTTCCACACAGATCGCGATTTCCGATGCCAGTGATATTGTCACCATGCGCATCAACAAGGCCATTGCGCAGATCATGAGCGAAGGCAATTATGACGGAGATTATTTCGTTACCTTTGAAAAAGGGGACAACGGCGAAGTAAGCGCCATCAGCTGCAACATGGCGAGGATCAATGCACTCTCGGCCGAGATCCTCGACCGCGTCGTCGGAGCGACGGATAATTACACGACGACCGTTCAGATCCCGCTGGGCAATCTCAGCGGCCTGAGCCTGCTCATGGGGCGCGGGCCGAAGGTTCCGGTGGAAATTGTGACCTTGACGTCCTCGCGTGTGGAATTCAAAAACGGAATCGTCACCGCAGGCATCAACCAGACCAAACATCAGATCACGCTGGAGATCAGGGTGGATATTGAAATCCTGATTCCCTGGGGAAGTGAAAGCACCCAGGTTGTCACAGAGGTCCTGATCGCCGACACCGTCATCGTCGGACAGGTTCCTGGCACATATCTGGACATTCAGGGCAGAAATCAGGAAACCGGTCCCTGACCCTTTTGCACTCACCGCAAAGAAAGGAAATCCCTATGGACGTACAAAAAGAGATCCTTCGCCTGCGCCGCGAACTGGAATATCACAACAAGCTCTATTATGTCCTCGATGCGCCGGTCATTTCCGACTATGAGTACGATATGCTCATGCAGCGGCTCAAGGCACTGGAAGCCGAGCATCCCGAGCTCATTACGCCGGATTCGCCGACCCAGCGGGTGGGAGGTCAGGCGCTCAGCCAGTTTGAGCCGGTGCAGCACCAGGTGCCGCTGGAAAGCCTGACCGATGTGTTTTCCCACGAGGAGCTCTTTGCTTTCGGCGACCGCATGGACAGTCTTCTGCCCGACGCACACGACTATGTGGTAGAACCGAAGATCGACGGTCTGTCCATGTCGCTGGAGTATGAAAACGGTGTTTTCGTCCGCGGCGCCACGCGCGGCGACGGCGTCACAGGAGAGAATGTAACTGAAAACCTGCGCACCGTTCGCTCGCTGCCGCTGCACATTGAAAATGCACCGGAGCGGCTGATCGTCCGCGGCGAGGTCTATATGTCCAAGAGCGTCTTTGCCGAGCTCAACGCCGAGCGCGAGATCCGCGGCGAAGCGCTGCTGGCCAATCCCCGCAACGCGGCCGCCGGCTCCATGCGTCAGCTGGATCCGAAGGTCGCCGCTTCGCGCAAGCTCGATATTATCTGCTTCAACATGCAGTATAGCTCCGGCGAGCCCTTCCGCACCCATGCAGAAACGCTGGATGCAATGAGGGACATGGGCTTCCCGGTGGTGCCCTATACCCGCTATGACAGAATCCGCGACTGCGTAGAGCAGATCGAGTGGCTCGGTGAAAACCGCGGGGAGCTGCCCTATGATATGGACGGCGCCGTCATCAAGATCAACTCTCTGGCACAGCGCGAGGCACTGGGCAGCACTGCCAAGGCACCTCGCTGGGCGGTTGCCTATAAATATCCGCCCGAAAAGAAGGAAAGCAAGGTGCTGGATATCGTCGTTCAGGTCGGCCGCACGGGCGTTCTGACGCCGAAGGTCGTCGTGGAGCCCGTCCGTCTGGCCGGCACCAGCGTGTCCGCCGCGACCCTGCACAACCAAGACAACATTGACCGGCTCGATCTTCGCATCGGCGACACCGTTGTGCTGCAGAAGGCGGGGGAGATCATCCCTGAGGTGCTCTCCGTCAACAAGGCCAAGCGGCCGGAGGGAACCGTTCCCTTTGTTCTGCCGAGCTTTTGCCCGGAATGCGGATCTCCCGTTGTGCGTGATCCCGACGGCGCGGCCGTGCGCTGCACCAGCCCTGAATGCCCCGCGCAGCGATTGCGCAACATCGCCCATTTTGCCTCCCGCGAGGCCATGGACATTGAAGGCCTGGGCATTTCCGTCTGTGAGAGCCTGATC
Organism: Oscillospiraceae bacterium; assembly: GCA_902778115.1. Taxonomy (GTDB): domain Bacteria; phylum Bacillota; class Clostridia; order Oscillospirales; family Oscillospiraceae; genus Limivicinus. The sequence goes on from CACYWG010000001.1 coordinate 152,332, forward strand.
AACAGCGGTCTTGTCAAGACGGCGGCCGACCTCTATTATCTGGAAGCGGCTTCCGTTGCCGCGCTGGATCGGATGGGGGAGAAATCGGCGGCCAATCTGATGGCCGCCATCGATAAGAGCCGTGAGGCGGGCCTCGCGCGCCTGCTCTGTGCGTTTGGTATCCGCCAGGTGGGGCAGAAAGCGGCCAAGGTGCTTGCATCCCACTATGCCGATCTGGACAGCCTGATGGCTGCCGGCGCGCAGGAGCTGACCCTGATCCCCGATATCGGCGAGATCACCGCCGGTTTTATCACCGAATGGTTTTCCCTGCCGCAATCGCAGCACCAGATCGAGCGCCTGCGTCAGGCGGGCGTCAGTTTTCAGAGCCGGGAAGAGCGGAAGGACAACCGCTTTGCCGGGCTGACCTTTGTCCTGACCGGCACGCTGCAGCAGTATACGCGGGATGAGGCTTCCGCAATCATCGAGAGCTACGGCGGTAAGGCCTCCGGCTCGGTTTCCAAAAAGACGAGCTTTGTTCTGGCCGGGGAAAACGCCGGCAGCAAGCTGACGAAAGCGGAGGCCCTCGGTATCCGTATTCTCAGCGAAGACGAATTTGCCGAGATGATCCGTTGATATGATTGCACTGCTGATTTATCTGCTGTCCGGGCTCGGACTTTCATGGCTTCTGCTTGCCGACAGACGCATTGCCGTCCGGATCTGGCTTGGGCTTGTTTTCGGCTGCGTTTTCTTAATGTGGCTGCCTTGCCTGTTTGCCTTTGCTTTTGACTTTACACTCACAGCACAGTACTGCGCGCTTTCGCTGGCTGGATTGATCGCATTGGGCGCGCTGTACCTGCTGCTCCGGAAGCGGCCGATGTTTGCGAAATCATCAAGTGAAGCCGCTCGGCGGGATTGCCTCGGTTTTGCGCTCTCTCTGGCGCTGACCGGCTTTTGCGCCTATCTGCTGCACACGCATATACTGCGCCCGGAGGCGGACGGCAGCCTTTGGGTCGGTCAGGCGACCTATGGTGATCTGGCGATGCATCTCGGCTTTGTGGAAAGCCTGTTTCGCCAGGGAAAGTTTCCGCCCGAATACAGCATTTTCCCTGGGCAGCAGTTGAATTATCCCTTTTTGGTCGACGCAGCCTCCGCCAGCCTGCGCTTCTTTGGCCTGAGTCTGCGTGCCGCTGTGATCCTGCCGAGCCTTGTGATGCTTTTATGCGTTTTCTGGGGCTTCTGGCTGCTGGCAGACGAGATCACGGACAAGCTCCTGCCTGATCTGCTCTCCTGGCTGCTGTTTGTATTCAACGGCGGCTTCGGCTTTGCTTTATTTCTCGGGAAATATCCGTTTTCTGATATCTTCACCGGATATTACACCACGCCAACCAATTTCTACAACGAGGATATCCGCTGGGTCAACGTCATCTGCGACATGCTGATCCCGCAGCGGACGACTATGGCCGGCTGGTGTGTCCTCCTGGCTGCTGTGTATTTTTTGATTCTCGCCGTTCGGAGATCCCTGCAGGGGAGTGGCAGGCGGGAGATCCTGATCCTTGCTGTTCTGGCCTCCTGCATGCCGATGATCCATACGCACAGCTTTCTGGCGCTGGGCATCCTCTCCGCCGTCTGGTTTTTCTGTGCTTTGCCTCAGGCCAAAAAGAGCGGAACGGCAGGAGTCTTGTTTCTGAATTATGTGTTCTACGGTCTGATTTGCCTGCTGCTGGCGGCGCCGCAGATCCTGTACTGGACGATGGACTCGGTCAGTACAGGCAATCTGCTGCAGTGGAACCTCGGCTGGGTGGTCGGGGCAAACGGAGCCATCAACAACTGGTTCCTTTTCTACACCGTCAACTGCGGTCTTGTCTTTCTGGCCATGTGGCCGATGCTCTTTTTCCTGCGCGGTGAAAAGCGGTCGATCTTTCTCGGCGCTGCGGCTATTTTTGTTCTGTCCAACCTCGTCGCCTTCCAGCCGAATCTTTATGACAACAACAAGCTCCTGTATGTCTGGTTCATGCTTACCGATATCCTTGTCTGCGATTGGCTCTGCCAAGCGTTTTCCGGGATCCGGCTCGGCTGTCTGCGGCGCGCGCTGGCACTTTTCCTCGTTCTTCTCGGCACCTTCTCCGGCCTGCTGAGCATCGCGCGGGAGACTGTCAGCAATTACCGCCTGCTCTCCGGAGAACAGGCCGCCGCGGCAGATTTCATCACGGAGCACACAGAGCCGGATGCGCTCTTCCTCACCGCCACCAACCATACCAACGCCGTTTCCGTGCTGACCGGCCGAAACATCGTCTGCGGGCCCGGCCTGTATCTCTATTTTCACGGCGTCAATTATCAGTCGCGGGAGCAGCAGGTCGCCCGCATGTATCAGGGCGGGGAAGCCTTCCTGCGGCCGGCGGAGGAGCTCGGCGTGGATTACGTCTATATCGGCGACTATGAACGCGCAAGCTACTCGATCGACGAGGCCTGGTTTGCCGGGCACTATCCGTTGATCTATGATCAAGGCGGCATTCATATCTACCGCGTCAATGGAAACGGCACTGACTGATGTCAGTGCCGTTTTCCTGTTACAGTGCCTGCAGATCGAGAATATCGTCCAACGCGACCCAGGTGTCATCAATGAGAAGACTGCGGCCGGTCAGGTCGATCTTCAGCACCGTGCCGCTGAGCGCAGTATACTGGCGGTTGGCGTAGTAGACCGCGCAGACTTCGCGCCCCGGACAAAGCGTATGCAGGCGCCGGTCCAGTTCGATCTGCGCGTCCTCGCCGAGACAGACCCGTTCGTCCTCCGGGCGATTGAAGTCGTACAGCGTACGGTCCAGTCCCTCCAGCGCCGCAAAGGGCATGAACTGTTTGGCCCGCTCGGCGCGATCCATCTTTGCTCTCATGCGCGATGCCCTCCGATCTGGCGGTTTCGCTCTATGGCTGTGGCGCCCTCCTGCAGATCCATGCATTTGAGCAGCCCATTTTTTCCGTATTTTTTGCGAATACTCACCATGGCGTTCTGCAGCTGCTCCTCGCGCTGCTGCGCCTCGGCTCCCATAAACAGATCATATTGCCGTGTCTGCCGCTCCCGCACACTGCCATAGCAGAGATTGATGCGCCGGATCGTGCTTTCCCGCTCCATGATGCGGTCATAGAGCGCTTCGGCGGCGTCTGCCAGAGACCGGACCGAGCTGGTGGGCAGCTCCATCGCCACACTCCCGTGGGCCGGTGCGCGGTCGGCGCGATAGGTGTAGCCCAGGGAGAGATCCACAGTCTTCGCCTCCAGGCCCTGCGAGAAGAGATCCAGTGCCAGATCCTCAGCCATTTCGCGCACAACGATGCGTCCCTTCGGATAATCATAGTCGCAGATCAGCACCTGCCCGCGGCTCAGGCTCTTGCTCTGCGGATGAAAGCTTTTGATATCGGCCATTGTCGTCGTCTCGCGTCCCCAGGCGTGGTCGATCAGAAGCTCGGCGTCTATGCCGAAGGTCTTGTACAATACATCCTCATTGGCGCGGGCGACGCCGCCCATGTCAAAGATCCCCAGCCGTTCCAGCCGCCGCTGCGTGCCCGGGCCGATCCTCCAGAAATCCGTGATGGGGCGGTGGTTCCACAGCTCCCGCCGATAGCTCTCTTCGTTCAGAATGCCGATATGGTCCGGCGTTCGCTTGGACATGATATCCAGCGCGATCTTGGCGAGATAGAGATTGCTGCCCAGGCCGCAGGTCGCCGTCAGCCCGGTGCGGCGGTAGATCTCATGCAGCAGCTCCGAAGCAAAGGCCTTGGCCGTCAGACCGCGCGCCTCGTAATAGTCCGTGATATCCAGGAACGCCTCGTCGATGGAGTAGACATGGATATCCTCCTCAGATAAATAGCACAGGTAAATGCCGTAGATTCGCGCGGCATATTCCATATAAAGCGCCATGCGGGGCTTGGCCATAATATAGTCGACGTGCCTGGGGATCTCAAACACGCGGCAGCGGTTGCGCACGCCCAGCGCCTTCATCGCCGGAGACACGGCCAGACAGATGGTCTTTTCCGTCCGCTCCGGATCCGCGACCACCAGCTTCGTTGTCAGCGGATCCAAATGACGTTCGACACACTCCACCGACGCATAGTAGGATTTTAAGTCGATGCACAAATAGCTTCGCTCTTTGACCATACTTGATCACAACCTCAAAAAATATCCTGTCAAGATTAGTATAGCCATTATACTATCTTAGCAGGATATAATCAAGTATTTATTTCTCTTCTCGATCAATATAGCAGGAAATGGACCAGCAGCTCCCTTGTCATGCCGTGCAGATAGAGGCCGGGATCCAGGTCGGCGAGCGCGCGGGCAAGCCCGTCCTCATTCAGCTCAGCGCCGACCAGCTGTCCGGCCAGCGCCTCCGGCCCAAGCGTACTGAAAAAATCTCCGGAAAAGCTCAGCGCACGAATTCGCCCCTTATCCGTGGAAAGAGAAGCAGTTACCGTGCCGCAGCCTTCGATGCGGCGCTTTTTTTCCATGCTGCCGGCAGGGGAGAGACCGTAATTCCAGTCCCAGCAGGCATAGCGCTGCCGACGGATCTCGTCGATGGCCTGCCGATCCGCCTCGGTGAAGATGTAGGGATCACCGGAATTTTCCCGGAGGATCTCCTTCAGCAGCGCTTTGCGAAATGCATCCAGGCCCATCTGTCCGCCCAGAAATGGCCTCAGATTGGTCACGCGGCTTCGGACGGAGGCGACGCCTCTGCTCTGCAGCTTTTCCACGTCCGCGTGCAGCGCATGCCCGACCGCCTCCAGGTCAGAATCAAAGAGGATCGTGCCGTGATGCAGCACGCGCCCCTGCCGGATATACTGCGCGTTTCCGGAAAATTTTTTTCCGTCCACCGTCATGTCGTTTCGCCCGTTGAGTTCCGCCGGAACGCCGAGAGACTGCAGCGTGCGGATCACCGGCTGACAGAAAAACTGAAAATCGATTTTCCCAAGACTTACAGCATCGGAAATAAAGCTGAAATTGAGATTCCCCAGATCGTGATAGACCGCGCCGCCGCCGGAAAGCCGCCGCACGACCTGGATATCATGCTCTTTGACATATTCTGCATGGATCTCCGCCTGCGTATTCTGATATTTTCCGACGATGACGGCATTTTTGTTCTGCCAGAGCATCAAATAGCTCCGGTCGCGCGGGAGCGCATCGAATACATACTGCTCTGCGGCCAGATTCCAGGCCGCATCCGTCGTATCAAGCTCCAGATAGGACAATTTCATGAAAAGACTCCCTTTGCGTAAATATCAATCGACGGGATGCGTTCGCAGCAAGGTCAAAGGCTGCAGACGCGGCATAGGATGAACCGGGGCAACCCCCAACGCAATCGACAGGAGGAATCAAGTTGAACAGTAAGCAAAGAGATTATCGAACCGGATCCCTGCCGGATCGTTTTCCTTTGGCGACAGCGCTCACGCCCATGCAGGACAGCGCTGATCCAGCCTACGAGAGCAGTGAAGCGCTGAGCAGGGGAACGCTGTTTCCCGGGCTCGATCTGCCTTTTATGAATGTGGTCAATCCCGATCTGCCCGCAACACCCATGACGGAAATGATGGCGATCGATTTTGTCGTCCATGAGCTTGGGCTTTATCTGGATACACACGCCGAGGATGATGAGGCCTTCGCCCTGTTCCAGAGCTTTCTGGCTATGCAGAAAGAAGCGCGCAGGCGCATCATCGAGATCTGCGGACCGATGAAAAAGACCGATCTGATCGGCGCTGACCGCTATACCTGGCTGCTCGATCCCTGGCCGTGGGATTACAGCGGGCGAAAGGAGAGATAAGCATGTTCGTCTATGAGAAAAAACTGCAGTATCCCGTCAAAATAAAAAATCCAAACCCCGCTTTGGCCAAGTTCATCATTACGCAATATGGCGGCCCGGATGGAGAATTAGGCGCTTCGATGCGGTACCTGAGCCAGCGCTTCTCCATGCCTTATCCGGAGCTGAAGGGCCTGCTGACCGATATCGGCACCGAGGAACTGGGACATCTGGAGATGGTCGGCGCAATCGTCCATCAGCTGACGCGGAGCATGAGCCAGGAGGAGATCAAGGAAGCCGGTTTTGACACCTATTTTGTGGATCACACCGCAGGCGTCTATCCGACGGCTGCCTCCGGATTTCCCTGGAACGCCGCATCCATCGCGGTCAAGGGCGATGTGATCACCGATCTGACCGAGGATATGGGCGCCGAGCAGAAGGCGCGCACCACTTACGACAATATTCTGCGTCTGTCCGACGATCCGGACGTCAATAACGTCATCCGTTTCCTTCGAGAGAGGGAAGTGGTGCACTTCCAGCGCTTTGGCGAAGGCCTGCGCCTGGCAATGGACAAAATGGACAGCAAAAACTTCTACGCGGTCAACCCTGCTTTTGACTGAATAGCAGGGATCATGCAGCCACGGAGCATCATCACGATACTCCGTGGCTTTTTTTGCGTATGTATAAAATGTTGCTGACCAGACGGGCGCTGTGTTCCTTGACATAGGTCAAATATTCCATGCGGTTGATATAGTATTTTCTGCCCCAGGAGGCGATTTGAAGCCATTGTTCGTCCATTCCGGTAATCGTTACATAATGGGAGTGCGTATGTGGCCCCGGGATATACGCGCCGTCGCTGCGCTGAACATAGAAGCGCAGCTGATGATGCTTCCAGAACAGCGGAAAATTGGGACCGACAGAGAAGATGACGGGAATATCCTGCTCCAGCATTTCCCTGATCGACGACCAGAGTTTTGCATAAGGCACACCCCAGACGGCGAAGAAAGGGAGCCGATATTTTAAAAAGAATGCGTTCACACCGATCGCCAGGCTCAGTCCATTGATCCCATGTCCGGGGATCAGCGGGAAATACTTTTTTCTGAAATAATGCAGAAGCGAAAGATACTGCTGCTGATCCAGCGGCCAGGCCGTGGGGAACAAACTCTCTGTGCAGCGCTGTTTCAGATTTGAATGATAGCGGCAAAGATAGAGGAACAGATCCAGTGCGGCAACAACACCGCAGCCGACAGAGCGCTCCGTTTTGTTTGCAGAACACATCTGATTCCCGCCATAGCTGACGATCTTTCCGTTTGAGACGGAAAGATAAGGGCTTTTGAGCTGGAAGAGCATCGTTTCATCTTCCTTTCATTTATAAAAAACAGTATATCAGCAGTCCGTGATTTGTGCAAGCAAGCTGCAAAAATCTTATGATCCTTAGGAATTGACTGTTTTCCTTGAAAAATAAGATCATGGGGTGTATAATACCCAAAGATTTACCTGAAGCAATGATTCTTTTACGGTTTAGACCGCTTCACTTTATATATATAGCGAGGATATCTGTATGAAAAAAAGCCGCCTGTTTTCCATTATTTCTTTTATTGTTCTGATTGCGGTATCGGTTTTGTTTGCCTATTATGTGTACCGTTCCCAGCTGATTCCCGCAAGGATTCTGTTACTTGCCCTCATTCTGTATATCATTGTACTCTGCCTTCTTGTGCTTCTCGTTTTCCGATCCCAGCAGAGTTTTCTGGTAGTATTGGGCGGCGTTTTATGTCTGCTCCTTTGTGTGGTTTTGCTGGCATCCACCATGTATTTCAACCGTGCGGTCAACGCTGCGCAATCAATCACAACAACAAAATCGGAAGTTTCGACTGTCAGCGTGTACATGCTCAGCGAAAAGACCGACGATTCGACTGTATTATCGGCTGATTTGACCTACGGTATCCTCAAAGAGCAGGACCGCGCTAATACAGATAAGGTCATTTCCAAGCTGGAAGAAGATCTGGGAAGTACTTTGATCACCAAGACCTTTGACAGCACTTCCGGTCTGATCAACGCCTTGCTCGATCAGGATGTCGATGCCATTATCGTAAACAGCGCATTTTTGCAGCTGTTTAACGAAGTGGAAGGTTATGAGAACCTGGCCAGCCAGCTGCGTGAGATCCACAAGATTCAGGTCGTAACTGAAAAGGAAGAAAAACCGGAACCGACGAAAAAACCTTCGACTGCCAAGCCTGTTCAGGCCACGGCAGAACCTGAAAAGAAAGATCCCTTTATCGTCTACATCAGCGGAATTGACACACGCGGCAAAGAGATGATCGAAAAGAGCCGTTCTGATGTGAACGTTCTTGCCGTCATCAATCCGAACACGCATCAGATTCTTCTGCTTACCACCCCCCGTGATTATTATGTGACTCTGCAATTTGATGGTTATCAGTCGTATATCAAAGATAAGTTGACCCATGCCGGCATGTATGGCGTACAGGTATCCATGGATACCTTGGGCCTGCTCTATGATATCGATGTAAATTATTATTTCCGCGTCAATTTTACCGGTTTTGTTGATATCGTCAATGCGCTCGGCGGTGTTACGGTTGATTCTGAAAAAGAATTTTGGGAATATGATAGCGGCAAAGACTATCATTTTCTTGAGGGACCCAATCAACTGAGCGGTGAAGAAGCACTCGTTTTTGTCCGCGCACGCAGTAACATCGGCGATCAGCAGCGTGGGCGCAACCATATGTCTTTCATCAAAGCTGTGATCGACAAAGCGACCTCTTCGGACATGCTTTTGCGTTTTGATGATCTTGTCAAGTCTGTCGAGGGCAGCTTTGAAACCAGTATGCCCTATGACTTGATCAGAGACCTGGTAAAGGATCAGATCGAAACAGCCCCTGACTGGAACATTGTCAGTTACAATGTAACGGGTGACGGTGCCAGTGCGCAGGTTTATTCCATGGACATTGATGTGTTTGTCTTCCTGCCGAATTACCGCACTGTCAATACAGCCAAAGAGCTGATCCAGCAGGTTTTGAACGGTGAGGTGCTTACCGCACCCGAGACGACTCCCGATTCGTAAACTCAAAAAATAAAAGAGCAGCCAGATGGCCGGAAAAGCCATCTGGCTGCTCTTTTGTTCAGGTTCACGCAAGGACTTTTTTCAGTCTTGCATAGCGGGGAAGGGAGTGCTCCCTCGGGATCGCAGGCTCGCCCTGGATCAGCGGAAGAACATAGTCGATCAGCTCCTGCTTGACGCCGTTGTGTTCGTCGTTGATCCAAGCAAGGGGGATCTTCTTCTCGTAGTTTGCCGTCGAAGCAAGCGGAACCAGTGTCAGCTCGCAGCGGTACTTTCCGTCGTCCATCTGGCGATGGAAGGCGACCATATAGCCGGTGGTGCCCTTGACTGCTTCTTCAACCGCTCTCTTGCCGGCAGAGTAAGCTTCCTCAATATCAGTCTCGGAAGCAATATGCGCCGCGCAGCGCTGCAGCAGGCTCAGCTCGATACCGCGTACCTTGGCGCCGGTCTTCGCCTTGACGAGGTTGGCAAGCATGGAGGCAAGACCGCCCAGCTGCGCATGACCGAAGCCGTCGGTCGCGGAAGTCTTGGCCTCGGACACAAAGCTTCCGTCCGCATAATGGATGCCCTCAGAAACCGCCACAAGAACCTTGCCGTTCTTATGATAGACCCGCTCAATGTCAGCAAAGAACTGATCCATATCGAAGTCCGTCTCCGGCAGATAGATCAGATCCGGACCGGAGCCGAAATAGCTTGCCAGACCGGAGCTTGCCGCGAGCCAGCCGGCGTGACGGCCCATGATCTCAACGATCGTGATCATGCCATTGTCGTAAACGCGGGAATCCTTGCTGATCTCCATGCAGGAGGTAGCAATGTATTTCGCAGCGCTGCCGAAGCCGGGGCAATGGTCCGTGCCAAAGAGGTCGTTGTCGATCGTCTTGGGCACGCCCATAACGCGGCACTCATAGCCGACAGATTCCATATAGCGGCTGATCTTGTTGCAGGTGTCCATGGAATCGTTGCCGCCGTTATAGAAGAAATAGCGGACGTTATACTTTTTGAAGATTTCAAGGATCCGGCGGTAATCCGTGTCGTCGACTTCGGGATCCGCCATTTTGTAGCGGCAGGAGCCGAGCTCGGAAGAGGGGGTATGGAGCAGCAGCTCCAGTTCCTTCGGATCTTCTTCGTCCATCACATAGAGTTTATCGTCGAGAACGCCGCGGATCCCGTGTGCCGCACCGTAAACTTTCGTGATTTCCTCTGCGTCCAGTGCAGTGCGGATCACGCCGTAGGCGCTGGCATTGATAACTGCCGTGGGTCCGCCGGACTGCCCAAAGATGCAGGCGCCGATCAGTTTCTTACTCATTAGCATTTATCCTCCAATGCTTGATATCAAAAAATTTGCCGCATTTGTGTAATGTGCTTCTTGATTATGCAACAGATTGAGGATATAATATAAAAGCAAATTTGTAAATAGTCCAAATTCACAAATTTAATCATTTTTTAGGTAAGGAGAGTAACAAATATGCCTCTTGTCACTACAAAGGAAATGTTCGCGAAGGCCTATGACGGCGGCTATGCCGTTGGCGCCTTCAACGTCAACAACATGGAGATCGTCCAGGGTATTACCGAGGCTGCCGGCGAACTGAAGAGCCCCGTCATCCTCCAGGTTTCCAAGGGCGCCCGCGCCTACGCCAACCATACCTATCTGGTAAAGCTGGTTGAGGCCGCCGTCATCGAGAATCCGGAGATCCCCATCGCGCTGCACCTTGACCATGGCGACACCTTTGAACTCTGCAAGAACTGCATTGACGGCGGCTTTACCTCCGTCATGATCGACGCTTCCTCCAAGTCCTTTGAGGAGAACATCGCGCTGACCCGTCAGGTCGTCGAATATGCCCACGACCACGGTGTTGTCGTTGAGGCCGAGCTTGGCACCCTGGCCGGCGTGGAAGACGAAGTATCCGTCGAGCACGGCAAAGAAAGCTACACTCATCCGGAAGAAGTCGAGGAGTTTGTGTCCCGCACCGGCTGCGACTCTCTGGCTATTGCCATCGGCACTTCTCACGGCGCATACAAGTTCAAGGCTTCCCAGTGCACCCGCAACGAGGAAGGCGTTCTGGTCCCGCCCCCGCTGCGTTTCGACGTTCTGGAAGAGTGCATCAAGCGTCTGCCCGGTTTCCCCATCGTTCTGCACGGTTCTTCCTCCGTTCCTCAGGAATTTGTGAAGATGGTTAACCAGTACGGCGGCAACATGCCGGACGCCATCGGCATCCCCGAGGATCAGCTGCGCAAGGCTGCCAAACTCGCCGTCTGCAAGATCAATATCGACTCCGATATCCGCCTTGCCATGACCGGCACTATCCGCAAGTACTTTGCCGAGCATCCCGATCACTTCGACCCGCGCCAGTACCTCAAGCCCGCCCGTCAGGCCGTTAAGGATATGGTCGCCCACAAGATCATTCACGTTCTTGGTTCCGACGGAAAAGCCTGATCCGCCTTCGATATATAAAATAGGGGAGTGGCAGATATGGATTCTCCTTTCAGCCAGATTAACTCTTATATGCAAAAGCTGCCGCGCAGCAGCGGTAAACTGGACGGTCTTCTGATCGGTCGCCTTGTTGTCTCCGCACTGCTTCTGGCTGCAGTTCAGTTTATGGATCTGCTGCCGGGCCTCAAAATCGTTCTCATGCTGCTGTCTGTCCTTATCGCAGGCTACGACGTTCTTCTCGATTTGGTCGACGCGGTTTTGAACCACGACTTTTTCTCCGCTTCCGCCGTCATGGTGCTGATCACCGTGCTGTCCTTCCTGATCAGTACCGGTCTGGAAGGCGCCGTCTGCATGATCCTGTACCAGTTGGGGCTTGTGCTTGTCAATTTTGCCACCGACAAGACCAGACGTTCCGCGCTGGAGATGCTGAGCCGTTCCGATCCGGATCTGCGTGACAGAGCTTCTCTTATTATCGGGGATGAAAAGGCAGGGGAGACCGATCTTCAGAACGAGATCAGTTCCGCCGCTTCCACTGTTCTGAAGTGCCTGGTCCTGCTCGCAGTCGCTTTTGCCGTTATCATGCCGATCGCAACCAGCCTTTCCGTCCGGGAATCCATTCGCCGTGCCATGATCATTCTGGCTATCAGTCTTCCGGTCTCGGTTCTGGCGTCGCTGCCCCTGGCCGGCATTGTTGGAATCAGTTTTGCGACTCGCTTCGGCGTGCTGTTCAACCATGCCCGTGTGCTGGAAAAACTCCGCCAGGTAAAAACGGCCGTCATTGACAAAAACGGAATCTTTGCCGACAGCCAGCCGGAATTTATCGGCGTCAAGACCGATGTTCTGGACACCGAAACCTTTATGGAATTCGTTGCCCATGCCGTTTATTATTCCGATCAATCCTTTGCCAAGGCGATCCTGGCTTCCCAGGACCGTGAATACCGGCTGGATCTCATCAGCGATTTCAAGGAAATTCCCGGCAGCGGCGTCGACGTCAAAATTGGCGGTGCGGATGTGACGCTTGCCAAGCGTGAGCTGCTGACCGAGAGGGGAGAGGCCGTTCCCTACGAGGGCAAAGAGGACAACAGTGTATACTACCTGATGGTCGCCGGCAAATACATCGGAAAAGTTCTTATGTCCGATCATCGGAACCAGCAGAATACCAGACTGATTTCTGATCTGAAGAAAGCTGGCGTCGAACATTGCATCCTTCTCACGGAAGACAGCAAGGATGAAGGCGAACAACTGGGAATGAGCCTGAACGCCGACGAGGTATACTCTGAGTTCACAGACGAAACCAAACTCCAGTATCTGGAAAGTCTGGAACGTCAGGATACCATGTATCTTTACGCAAACAGTCTTCAGGCGCACAGCAATGCGGAGATCGACGTTCGCGTCAGCAAAAAGGGAAAATACGCCGATGCATTGGTCAATCCGACAAAACTGGAGCTTTTCCCGGAAATGTTCGGTCTGAGCCGTCGTGTCAGAGAAATCTGCCTCGAAAACGTATTATTCAGCTTTGTCGTGAAAGCTGTTTTGCTGTTCCTGGCTCTGACAGGAAATTGCACCGTTTGGTTTGCCATTTTCCTTGATTTTGTCGCAGCAATCGCAACAATCCTTAATGCGATCCGCGTAACAAAAGATCCGCTGATCGATCTGCCGAAGATTTGATTATGATCAGCCGCACAGTCGATAACAGGCTGTGCGGCTGATTTTATATTGACAAATCCAAATCCAGGCTTTATAGTAAAGACGACGGGGAAGGAAGCCTCTTTCCTCGTTGACATTTTCGCTTCTTGGTTCGCATAATATCAATTTAGCGAACTTTGGCGGGTCAGAAGACACCGAAAGGAGCCCTTTCATGAATTTGGATCAAATCAATGATATTCCCGATATTTTAATGGAGTTTCTGGAATACCACTCTACGGTGCGCGGACATTCCGATCGAACGGTTGCGGCCTACTATTTGGATTTAAAAATATTATTCCGCTACTTAAAACGCCGCAGACATCTGGTCGATCCGAAAACGCCTTTTCATGAGATCGATATCACAGACGTTGATCTGGATTTTATTAAAGCGATCCGGATTGAAGAGCTGTACCGCTATCAGTCGTTTTCACCGGAAATGCAGAATTCCAGTCAGGCCCTGTCTGCAGCCAGCCGGTGCCGCCGCACGTCTTCCGTAAAGTCATTTTTTAATTATCTCACTGTGAAGCGTCATTTACTGGATCATAACGTTTGCCAGGAACTGGACATGCCGAAACGTCAGGCTTCGCTTCCAAGGTACCTGGAGGAAGCCGAATGCGAGCGTCTGCTCAATGCCTGCGACGGCCCATATGCACTTCGTGATTACTGTATGTTGATGCTGTTTATGTCCTGTGGTCTTCGTGTATCCGAACTTGTTTCATTGAACACAACCGATTTATATGAGGATCATCTGCGCGTACTCGGCAAAGGCAACAAAGAACGCGTCATTTACTTTGGCGAAGGCTGCCGGGAGGCCATTGATGATTATTTAATGGTAAGGGATGAGGAAAAAATCGTCCCGGAAGACAAAAACGCCCTTTTTATCAGCCGGGATAATCGTCGAATCAGCGTGCGCGGAGTACAAAAAATGGTCGAAAAGAAGCTAAAATTGGCTGGTTTGGACGCAACCAGGTACTCTCCGCACAAATTAAGGCATACCGCAGCCACGCTGATGCTCAAAAACGGCGTGGATACCCGAGCCCTGCAGGAAGTACTCGGACACAGCAATCTGAACACAACACAAATCTATACGCATCTGGACAATGCCGCTCTTCACGAGGCTGCGATGGCCAATCCGATCGGGCGCAAGCACAAGTCAGAAATCGAAAAATAAAAAACTCCTCGTATTACGAGGAGTTTTTTATTCGCGGCGTAAAACGGCGGCGCAAGCCTCGCTGACGTTTCTGACCGGGATCAGCTGCAGGCCGTCCGGCGACTTGATTTCATCGCGGACATGCGAAGGAATCACGCAGCGGCGAAAGCCGAGGCGCGCGATCTCCGCCAGTCGCTGATTGATCATACTGACGCTTCTGATCTCGCCGGACAGGCCGACTTCTCCGATCGCAGCCAGATCCAGGCCAAGCGGACGATCCAGATAACTGGACGCAACAGCCAGGATCGTCGCAAGGTCTGCGGCCGGTTCATCCAGCGATAGCCCGCCGATGACATTGATATAGGCGTCACAGCCGGAAACGTTCAGCCCGGCTCGTTTTTCAAGGACAGCCAGAAGCATGGCCGCCCGGTTGTAATCCAAACCGTTGCAGCGGCGCGAAGCATTATAGTTTGCCGAGCTGACGAGCGCCTGGACCTCGGCCAGGATCGGGCGGCTACCCTCGATGACGCAGGCCACACAGGTGCCCGGCGCGTTTTCCGGCCGTCCGCTGAGCAGAAGCTCCGAGGGATTATCAACGCCGTGCAGTCCGTCCTGCACCATTTCAAATACGCCGATCTCGTTAGTCGAACCGAAACGGTTCTTGGCTGCGCGCAGAATGCGAAAGCTGGTGCTGCGTTCGCCTTCAAAATACAGCACGCAGTCTACCATATGCTCCAGTACTTTCGGGCCGGCTATACTCCCCTCCTTGTTGACATGGCCGACGACAAAGATGGTGATCCCCTGCTCCTTGGTCACCCGCATCAGGCGCATTGTGCATTCACGAACCTGTGTGATGCTCCCAGGTGCCGAGCTGATATCGGCGTCGCAGACCGTCTGGATCGAGTCGATGATGACCAGATCCGGCTTGAGTGTGTCGATCCCGGCCAGGATCTTATCCAAGTCTGTTTCCGCCAATACATAAAGATTCTCGTTTTCAATACTCAGACGCGTCGCGCGCAGCTTCAACTGACGTTCACTTTCCTCCCCGGTGACATAGAGGATCCTGCCCTCCGGACCGATGCTTCCGCACATCTGAAGCAGCAGCGTCGATTTGCCGATCCCGGGCGCACCGCCGACCAGCACCAGCGAGCCGATCACGGCACCGCCGCCAAGCACACGGTCAAACTCCGAGATCCCTGTTGTAAAGCGGAGCTCAGCGCTTATATCCAGATCCGATATTCTTTTCGGCTTTGGTGCGGAAAAGCTGCGTGAGCCGGACTTTATTCCTCCGGGAGCATCCAGTTTTACTTCAACCAGGGTATTCCATGCGCCGCAGCTGGGGCACTTCCCCGCCCAGTGCGCGCTTTCCGCGCCGCATTCACTGCAGCAATACATGCTTTTCTGTTTGTTCGCCATAATGGTATCTCCGTTCGCTCAAAGCATTTCTGCTTCACTCAGATATTGCAGCAGCGAGGCTGTCAGCACCAGGGCGATCGAGCATTGATAGGCGCTGCTGCACAGCTTCTGTACTTCAAAATTATTCGACATGAATCCGCATTCGACCAAGATGGCCGGGCAGCCGACATGAGAGGTAATGTAAAGAGCCTTCGGCGCCGGCTCGGCCACGCGCCGATTTTGCGGGTCAAGCTGCGTGATCAGGTTCTGATGACAGCGCCTGCCGAGCTCTTCACTGCCAGAACTAGCAGCATACAGAACCTGTGCGCCGCTCGGCTGTCCGGTGGGAAAATCATTTTGGTGGATGCTGATAAGGATCGCTCCTGGCGTGTCATTGACAATCTCCGTGCGGCGCACCAAATCCTCATGCTCGCTGTATTCCGCATATTCGCTGCGGATCCTGTCGTCTTCGCGTGTCATTGTCAGCGGCTGTCCCAAAAGCTCAGACAGGCAGCGCAGCTTCTGGGCAATGGCAAGGTTGATGTCGCTTTCCTTGCTGCCATCGTCGGAAATTGCTCCGCCGTCAAAGCCTCCATGGCCCGGATCGATCACCAGGGTATTCAGGCCGGTGTCCGCTGAACTGCTGACAAGTTCCGCGCCTCGCATCAGAAAGAAGACCGACAGGAGCACGCAGGAAATCAGCATCAGCAGAAACGCCAGCTTCGGAAGTAAAACTAACCACTGCTTTTTATCCATTATACTTGTTTTGGTCAAGCAAGTCAAACCCTGCCCGTTAAAGGAGAAGGCAGATCAGGCCGCTGCAGCTTTCATTGATCATTCGCTGGAGCGTTTCGCGCAGCTTCATGCGAACGTTCTCCGGAAGGTTA
Source organism: Oscillospiraceae bacterium (assembly GCA_902778115.1). Taxonomy (GTDB): domain Bacteria; phylum Bacillota; class Clostridia; order Oscillospirales; family Oscillospiraceae; genus Limivicinus. Next base: position 168,710 of record CACYWG010000001.1, read on the forward strand.
TCTATTTTGCTTCGCAAGCCCTCTTCAGCCAGTTCATTTAGGGATTTGCCGAAAATATTGGACTCCCAGATCCGATTGACGTCTCCGTCGAAGCCCTGCAGCAAAAAGCTGATGATCTCCTCCGATGCGCCCTCTCCGCCAATCGCCGGACTGACCTCTGTCTGAATATTGGTCGTCATCATATGGATCGCCGGTGCATTTGCCTGCAGATGAACACTGTATTTGCCGTTCTGACGAACGATCTGCGGTTCTTCCAGCTGCATTTGCGCGGCACTGGGATATACGACGCCATATCCTGTCGCCTTGACCGACTCAAGTGCGCCGCGGATTTCCTCATATTCCGTTCTCATCGACGCCATAGCGCTCAGAATCGAAATCAGATCGCCGTCGCTTTCAATCGTCAAGCCGGTCTCCCGGCTGAGCGTTTCATAATACAAAGACCGCGGCATTTCCACGCGAATGGATATGCGTCCCTGCCCCATGTTCATATCGCCGCATTGGACAGTACTGATAAGCTCTTCATTCTGTATTTCATCCGTCATATTCTGCAGATCCTTAATTTTGTGGAGTTCTCCAATGCGGCCGATCATCAGCTGCAGAACGCCTTTTTTCAGCTCGTTATCATCCGGCAGCGCATCCACCCAGTCCGGAAGATAAATGCTCAGCGATTCGATCGGAAATTCCTCCAAAACGGAGTTCAATATCGCATGGATTTCTTCCTCATCCATGCTGAGACAGTCCATGCAGTGACAGGTAACTCCATACTGTTCGGAAAGCCGTGCTGCAAGTCTTCGTGTTTCCTCGGCTTTTGGCCTGGCGCTGTTCAGGATCAGCGTAAATGGTTTTCCCAGCTCCTGAAGCTCGTGGATCACCCGTTCTTCCGCGTCAACAAAAGCCTCTCTGGGCAATTCTCCGAAGCTTCCGTCTGTCGTAACGACAAGTCCGATGCTGGAATGATCCCGGATCACTTTTTCCGTTCCCGCTTCCGCAGCCTCGGTGATCGTCACCTCATGGTCAAACCAGGGCGTCGTCACCATGCGTTCCGCCCCGTCCTCAAACTGACCGGCTGCCCCGTCCACCATATACCCGACGCAGTCGATCAGCCGGACCGAGAGCTGCGTTCCGTCCGGGAGCTTGATTTCAGCCGCTTCCTCCGGAACGAACTTCGGTTCAACCGTCATGATCGTTTTACCGGAGGCGCTCTGCGGCAGTTCATCCTTCGCACGCTCCTGATGATAGGGATTGTCTATGTTGGGGATGACCAGCGTTTCCATAAAGCGCTTGATAAAGCTGGATTTACCGGTCCTGACCGGCCCTACAACGCCGAGGAGAAAAGATCCGCCGGTCCGTTCGGCCAGATCCCGATAGATATTGTTTTCAGACATAATAAAGCCTCCGCTTCTTCAATCTCGTTTGTACGAGTGTATGAAAAGCGGAGGCGAGGTATGCCAGGCTCTCAGGCAAAGCGGATGATCGGGTGATGAAGCTCGGAAACGAGAAACCGAACGTCCGCGTGTCTGGTGCGTAGCATGTCAAACAGCGCAGACATAACAGGGTTTTCCGTGCTGAAATGATCTGCGTCGATCAGATTGAGACCCAGATCAAGAGCCCGCTGGAACTGATGATATTTGATATCAGCCGTAACGTAAGTGTCACAGCCGAGCGCCACAGCGCGGTCGATGCTGTCAGCACCTGCACCGCCCATCACGGCGACGCGGTATACGCTCTTTCCGGCATCGACATAGCGGAGTCCATTGCAATTCAAAGCCTCCTTGACACGCGGGAGAAATTCCTGCATGGAAAGCTTTGCATCCAGAACGCCGATCCTTCCGCATCCGTCCTCATCCAGCGCCGCCTCGGTCTGTACGCCAAGCGCCGCCATCAATACGTCATTGACGCCGCCCTCTGCAATATCCAGATTCGTGTGCATGGAGATCACGGCGATACGATTCTCTATCAGTCTGAGGACCCTTCGTCCTTCCGGAGTATTGTTTGTAATCGTGCGAAGCGGATGAAAGATCAGGGGATGATGCGAGATGATCAGCTCTGCCTTCTCACGGATGGCCTCATCGATCACCGCGTCCGTCACGTCGAGCGCCAGCAGCGCCTTTGTGACCGGCGCATTCCCATAGCCGAGCAAAAAACCGGAGTTGTCGAAATCCATCTGCAGTTCCAGCGGAGCTGTCCGACACAGCGTCTGAAAAATATCCTGAACCTTAGTCATGGTCGTCCGTCCTCAATTCTTCCAACTCACAAAGCCGATCCTGCAATAAAGCAAGCTGCCTCCGACCGGTGTCTGCACTACCGGCTTTTATGCCGTCGATCTGACGCTGAATCCTATGAATTTCCTGCCGAATTGCTTTTTGATACAGGCTCGGATCGGCCAGGCCGCGTTTCCCGAGCCAAAGCTCCGCATCGCTCAGCGCTTCGTTTTGACCCGTATAAACCGCAGCGAGGATCTGATAAAGGGTATCCCCTTCCTCCACCAAATGCTCCTCTTCGATGAAAAAGCCGTTGTTGCACAGCCAATAACGCAGCACTTCCGCCTTCGTCATCGGCTGAAGGATCAGGCGATAGGCCGGATCCATGCACCATTCCGCGCGATCCAGGATCCCGCAGATCGTATCTCCGCCCATACCGGCAACGACGATCGTGTCCACCTCATCAGGCGGACAGGCGTCCAGTCCGTCCGAGAGCTGGAACTGGATGCGCTCCGATACCCCTGCCTGCGCGGCCGTACGCCTAGCAGCCGCAAGCGGCCCTTTGCGGAGATCAGAAGCGAAAATACCTCCAGGATATCCCTCACAGGCCAGCCGCACCGGCAAATACCCGTGATCTGTCCCGACGTCGATCACGCCCCGGCCGGGACGGATCATATGAAAAATGCAGGATAGTCTCTGTTCCATCGGGAAACGTTGACGATCAGAGGTTCTCCAGATAGTCGGTCAGGCCTTCGATAAATACATCGGGATCGATCCCGTGAACCGCACAGGCCTCCTCGACCGTCTCGCCGCTGGCCATCGCGCAGCCCATGCAGTGCATGCCGATCGCCTGGAAAGCGGGCATGGCCTCCGGGCAGTTGGCGACAATATCGCCGATCAAAGTATCTCTGGTAATTTCCATCATGAAACCTCCCAAAAAATAAAAAGGATAGGGACGCGACTGCATCCCTATCCTTCGGTCAGACAACTCAGGCCTGGGCCTTCATTCTTGCAAAGCACTCGCTGCAGTACACAGGGCGATCAGACTTGGGCTCGAAGGGAACCTTCGCCTCGCCGCCGCAGGCAGCGCAGGTAGCGGTGAAGAACTCACGGGGACCGCGAGCAGCGTTCTTGCGAGCGTCACGGCAGGCCTTGCAGCGCTGAGGCTCATTCTGGAAGCCGCGCTCTGCGTAGAATTCCTGCTCACCGGCGGTGAAAACGAACTCTTTGCCGCACTCTTTGCAAACTAAGGTCTTGTCTTGGTACATTTTGAATCCTCTCTTTTTTTGCTCTTGCCATTTCGGCTGTATTTGCGTTCAGCTCATGCTGATATCGCCAAGATTAAGGTTCCGCGCCAGCTTTCGCCTGATCCGCTGCACGGCATTATCGACGGACTTGATATCTTTTCCAAGCCGGTTGCCGATTTCCAGATAACTGAGCCCGTCCATATACAGGGAGAAAACAGTCTTTTCATATTTAGACAGGCACTCGGATAAGGCTTTATAAAGTTCTTCCGTGTTCTCTCTGGCTAAAACCACATCCTCGGGGTTGCGATGGAGTTCTTCCAAAACAGCCGATAAACGGGGATCGGATTCTTCTGAGAGCTGCTCGAGGGACATACTGTCATTGAGCGGAAAATGCTTTAATCGGGATGCGGATTTGATTGCAGACAGGAGACGCATGCGAATGCAATGCTCGGCATAGGTGTGGAAAGCGGCGCCATTTGCCGGATCAAAGCTGCGCACAGCAGAGATCAGGCCGAAAACCCCCTCCTGAGAGAGATCCTTCCCTTCCCCGCCGAACAGCTTCATCGGCCGGGCGCAGGCATTGACCAAAGGAAGATAACGCTCTACCAGCGCCTCTTCAGCCAAAGCGTCGCCGCCGGCTGCCAGCTTTTGCAGTTCAATATCACCTAATACTGCGTAATCAAACATATATGCTCTATGATATTACCTAAAATTGCAATGTTATTATACCGCAACTTTGTATAAAGTCAACCTTTTTTTCAAATATCGGGACTTTGTCAAATCTCCATCTGCTGCTGTCCCATATATTCGATGCCCAGGTGCTCGTAAGCCTTTCTGGTCACACAGCGGCCGCGCGGCGTGCGGGTCAGAAAGCCCTGCTGGAGAAGATAGGGCTCATACATATCTTCCAGCGTCACCGCTTCCTCGTTGATGGTGGCAGCCAGGGTGTCCAAGCCGACCGGTCCGCCGTTATAGTATTCAATAATGCTGCGCAGCATCCGGCGGTCGAGCGCATCAAGTCCGAGCTCGTCGACCTCCAGATTCAGCAGCGCCTGATTGGCAACCTCGCGGGTGATCACGCCGTTGGCTCGTACCATGGCAAAATCGCGCACGCGACGAAGCAGACGGTTGGCAATACGGGGCGTTCCGCGGGAGCGGGAGGCGATCTCATAAGCGCCGTCCGGTTCAATGCTGACGCCGAGAATGCCGGCCGAACGCTCGATGATCTGCTGCAGTTCCCGGGGCGAATACAGCTCCAGACGAAGCGCAACGCCGAAGCGGTCGCGCAGCGGCGCCGTCAGCTGGCCGGAGCGGGTCGTCGCGCCGATCAGTGTAAAATGCGGAAGATCCAGATGGATGGAATTAGCCGATGGGCCCTTGCCGATAATGATATCGATGGCGAAATCCTCCATCGCAGGATACAGGATCTCCTCATAGGCCCGGTTCAGCCGGTGGATCTCATCCACAAACAGAATATCGCCCTCGTTGAGGTTTGTAAGCATGGCGACCAGGTCGCCGGGCTTCTCGATGGCGGGGCCGGAGGTGATACGCATATTGACGCCCATCTCGTTGGCGATAACGGCCGCCAGCGTCGTTTTGCCGAGTCCCGGGGGTCCGTGCAGCAGGACGTGATCCAGAGGCTCCTGACGCATTTTGGCGGCATTGATGAATACTTCCAAATTATCTTTTGCCTTGCGCTGGCCGATATATTCACGCAGCGTTTTGGGACGCAGCGAGCCCTCGTTGCTGTCCTCGGGGATGCTGGCAGTCGTTGTGATAATCTCGTCGTTTTCTTCGGTGGAAAAACTGATACTCATCGCTTTCTCCTGTTATTTGACCATGGACTTCAATACTGCCTTGATGATCTGCTCAGTCGTCATGCTTGTCAGATCCAGCTTCTTCAGCAGCGGAGCCACTTCCGCGCTGCTGTAGCCCAGAACGCTCAGGGCCGTGACCGCATCGTTCACCGTACTGCTCTCCCCTGTCTGCATGACTGTCGGTACGGAGATTTCTACGTCGCTGCTCTCTTTCCCGATCTTGTCCTTGAGCTCAAGGATCACTCGCTGTGCGATCTTCTTTCCGATACCCGGCGCCACGGTCAGAGCTTTTTCATTGTTGTTCATGACGGCCAGGGCCAGTCCTTCCGGCGTGTTGGCCGACAGAATCGACAGCGCTGCCTTAGGTCCGATGCCGGACACAGAGGTCAGCATTTCAAAGCAGCGGCGTTCGCTCTTGGTATAAAAACCGTAAAGGTCAAAAGCGTCCTCCTTCACGGCCTCTGAAACATAGAGCTTGCACTTTTCCTCCGTTTTGATATAGCTCAGGGTATTCAGCGTAGTATTCAGGGCAAAGCCGATCCCGCCGCAGTCAATCACGGCAAGATTCTGTCCGATTTCGGAGACAATTCCTTCTATATGGTGGAACATTCCTCGCGCTCTCCTCTGTTCAATAGTGAGGTCGAACTTCTGGCGTGGCACAAAGCCAGTGCCACCGCATCGGCCGCATCGTCCGGCTTTGGTGCCGCCTTCAGATTGCACAGGCGCCGCACCATGTCCATGACCTGTTTTTTCTCCGCTCTGCCATAGCCGACAACAGCCTGTTTGACCTGCAGCGGCGTATACTCAAAAATACGCACCCCGGCCTGCTGGCAGGCAAGCAGGATCACGCCCCTGCCATGAGCCACGGCAATACCGGTGGTAATGTTGGTGTTGAAAAACAGTTCCTCGATCGAAACCGCATCCGGTTTGAATGCATCCAACAGCTGTTTCATATCCTGAAAGATCTGATCCAGACGGCTGGACAGACTGGTGTGCGCCGGCGTTGTGATCACGCCGCACTGCAGCAGCCGGTACTGACTGCGTTCCGCATCCAGGACCGCAAAGCCGATCGTCGCGATTCCGGGATCAATCCCCAGTATTCTCATTCTATCACATCCTGCCGCAATTTTACCATAAAAGAAAAAGCAGGGCAAGCCCTGCTTTTTGTTCCGCTATCAAGCTCTCGGATGAGCCATGTTATATACGTCCTTCAGTTGTTTCTTCACCAGCTGAGAATATACCTGGGTGGAGGAGATATCGGCGTGACCGAGCATTTCCTGGATGGCATGGATATCAGCGCCGTTTTCCAACAGATGCGCGGCGAAGGAGTGGCGCAGTGTGTGCGGCGTGATCTCCTTTTCGATCTTGGCCTTTTTCTGATAATGTTTGATCAGCTTCCAGAAGCCCTGGCGCGACATGCGTTCACCGCCGACATTGACAAACAGCGCCTCTTCGTCAGGCATGGCGATCATCTGCGGACGTACGAGTTCCAGATAATCGGACAGCGCCTTGACCGCCTTCGGGTACATCGGTATATAGCGCTCCTTGTCGCGGCTGTGGCAGCGGATCACGCCCTCAGCCAGATTGACATCGGTAATATTGAGATCGATCAGTTCTGTGACGCGAATGCCGGTCGCGTACAGAAGCTCCAGCATGGCGCGGTCCCGGTAACCCTTCGCGTCGATACATTCCGGCTGAGCCAGCAGAAGATCCACCTCTTTGCTCGTCAGAATCTGCGGAAGCTTTTGCGTGCTCTTTTCGGGAACAAGCTTGGTCGACGGATTCCGCTCGATCATGCGGTTGAGCGTCAGATAAGAATACAGGTTTTTCAGCGAAGCGATGTTGCGGGATACGGTAGCCACCGATTTCCCGGCCTGACGCAGATGCTCGATATATTCTGCCAGTTCTTCCTCACTTGCATCCGAGATCGGCGATCCGCCGTTGTTCTCCTGATAGGCCGCAAATTGATGAATATCGCGCATATAGGAGCTGAGCGTATTCGCCGAGGCCTTTTTCTCGTTCTTCAGAAACGATTCAAAAAGTTCTATGCATTCAGAATTCAGCATACGGGGATCACCCCCTCTTCCACACTTGCTTTACTTGCGTTCTTTGCTTTGTTTCTTTTTGAAATTTATTGTTGCTAAAACAAATAATTTCTCGATTAACATAACAACAGCGCAGTAACAATATATTACAGATTGAAAGATTTATCAAGTCCTTTTTAAATTTTTCTTAAAAAAATTTCTATTTATGTCAACTTGACGACATTTTAAATATTAACTCTTCTATACCTTGTATTCAGTCAAAAAATGGCCACAAGATATCGATATCGCGCAATACAGATGTTTTTGCAAATCAAAAGGTCTTGATGTTATGTTAACTTATTTCACCTTGACAAACTTCTTGACCTTCGTTCCTTTTTTTCCTGGTTTCTTGATCAATGCTCCGAGAAAGCTGCCGAGCAGACTGGACGCAAGAACGCGGGTCAAGCCCTTGAGATCCATCGCATCGCTGTTGACCAGGAAGCCGATCATCAGCAGCGTGGAAGCTGTGACAAGCCACAGCAGCATCACCTGCATGATCTTTCGGCCTCCACTTGCTCTGTGAAACATTGCGAGGCTGGCAGCGAATGATGACAAACATAAGATCGACGCAGCGGCAATGGAGATACATTGACTGCCCAGTTTCAAACGGCCGATCAGCACATCGGCGGCCAATGCCATAACAAATGCGGATATCATCCAGATAAGCAGAGCGCCCAGGATTTGTCTTGTCCTTCCCTTTTCCAAACTGATACTCATAAAAAACCCCCGACAAAAGATGTAATACATCTTATTGGTCGGGGGTAGACTTCATGACTTGTCAGCGGTCCATTATTTACGCTTGGTGGCGGCAGCTTCCTCAGCTTCCATCTTCGCCGTAGTAGAGATCGCCCATTTCTTCACCTGGATGCGAACACGGTCTTCACCGGTCTCAAAGGTGATGGTATCCTCGGTGACCTGAACGATTTTACCGGTGATACCGCCGATCGTGGTGATCTCATCACCGAGAGAAAGCGCGTTGCGCATTTCTTCCGCTTTCTTTTTCTTCTTGTTTTCGGGGCGGATGATCAGCAGATACATCAGGCCGAACATGAGAAGAAGCGGGATCAGCATGGTCATCATGCTGCCGGCGCCGGGCTGAGCTGCTGCGGCTTCCAAAAAGAGAGTCATTCTTGAATTACCTCCAGTTCAATGGTGTGTTTTATTATACATGGCCAAACGCAGATTTGCAAGAACCTTAGATGCGTTTGTCGAGGATTTCTGCATACTGCGCTCTGAACTGTGCAAATCTGCCCTCGTCCAGGCTTTCGCGGATCCGACGCATCAGATCGTTATAGAAAAACAGGTTGTGCGCGACGGCCATGCGCATGGCGAGCATTTCCTCCGCCTTGAAAAGGTGGCGAATATAGGCGCGCGAATAACGGCGGCAAACCGGGCACTGACAGGACGGATCGATCGGCTGACTGTCACGGGCGTATTTTTCATTTTTGATATTGATGATCCCGTTCCAGGTGAACAGATGGCCGTGCCTGCCGTTTCTGGCCGGCATGACGCAGTCGAAGAAATCCACGCCGCGCGCCACGCTTTCAATGATATTTCCGGGCGTTCCGACGCCCATCAGGTAGCGCGGCTTATCCTTCGGCATATATTCCTCGACCGCCTCGATGGTATCATACATCTCCTGGTGCGTTTCTCCGACAGCCAACCCCCCGATGGCATAGCCCGGCAGGTCAAGCGCCGCGATCTGCTTCATATGGGAGATGCGGATATCATGGAAGATTGTGCCCTGGTTGATGCCGAAGAGCATCTGGCCGGGATTGACCGCGTCTTCCCTGCTGTTATACTCCCGCAGAGCTTTTTGGCAGCGTTCCAGCCAGCGTGCCGTCCGGTCACAGGATTTCTGAACATAGTCCTTCGGAGAAGGGATCTTGATACACTCGTCAAAAGCCATCGCGATATCGGAGCCGAGGTTGGACTGGATGCGCATGCTCTCCTCCGGGCCCATGAAAATGTGGCGGCCATCCACATGCGAGTTGAACTTGACGCCATCCTCCGTAATCTTTCTGAGCTGGGCGAGAGAAAAGATCTGAAATCCGCCGCTGTCGGTCAGGATCGGCCCGTCCCAGGTCATAAAGCGATGCAGGCCGCCCATTTCCTTGACCAGCTCGTCACCGGGACGGACATGGAGGTGATAGGTGTTGGACAGTTCGACCTGACAGCCGATTTCTTTCAGATCGCGGGCAGAGAGCGCGCCTTTGATCGCGCCCTGTGTGCCGACGTTCATAAAAACAGGCGTCTGGACCGTGCCGTGCGGCGTATCAAAGCTGCCGCGGCGGGCATGTCCCTCCTGCTTCAAAAGCTGATACATGTCTGTCCTCCTCTATTCGATCAGCATCGCGTCGCCAAAAGAGAAAAAGCGATAGCGCTCAGCAACAGCGGTACGGTAGGCATTGAGAACGTTCTCTCTGCCGGCCAGCGCAGAGACGAGCATGATGAGCGTACTCTCCGGCAGGTGGAAATTGGTGATGAGCGCATCGATGCACTTGAAGCGGTAGCCGGGATAGATAAAAATATTCGTCCAGCCGCTGCTTGCTTTCATGCTGCCGTCCTCGGCGGCAAAGCTCTCCAGCGTGCGGCAGGAGGTCGTTCCGACTGCGATCACACGTCCGCCGCGCGCTTTGGTCTCGTTGATGAGCTGTGCGGTCTCCTCGGGGATCATGCAAAATTCCGAATGCATGTCATGATCCTCGATCTCTTCCTCCTTTACCGGGCGGAAGGTGCCGAGTCCGACATGCAATGTGACAAATCCGGTCCGGATGCCTCTGGCGCGGATCTTATCCAGCAGCTCCTCGGTAAAGTGCAGGCCGGCCGTCGGCGCGGCAGCGCTGCCGAGTTCCCGGGAATAGACCGTCTGATAGCGCTCGGCATCCTGCAGTTCCTCCTTGATATAGGGAGGCAGCGGCATTTTACCCAGGCGCTCCAGCACCTCGAGAAAGATACCATCATAATGAAACTTCACGATGCGGTTTCCGCCTTCGGCCACAGCCTCGACCGTGGCCTTCAGCTCGCCGTCGCCAAACTGCAGCTGCGTACCCGGTTTCGTCTTTCTGCCGGGACGGCTCAGGCACTCCCAGCGTCCGTCGCCAAGATCTCGCAGCAGCACGAGCTCCACACTGCCGCCGCTCAAACGTGATCCGAGAAGGCGCGCCGGCAAAACGCGGGAGTCGTTCATGATCAGGCAGTCCCCTTCCCGCAGCAGATCGGGAAGCTCGAAAAAGTGGCGATGAGAAATGGCGCCGCTCTGCTTATCCAGCAGCATGAGGCGCGACTGATCGCGCTGCTGCAGCGGCGTCTGTGCGATCAGTTCCTCCGGCAGATCAAAATAAAAATCTGATTTTTTCATCCTATATAAGCTCCGGTAAAATAAAATCCGATGATTTCATCCGCGGTAAATCCGTAGACCGAGGCCATGGCGTTGGCCCCCCACTGGCTCATGCCGCAGTTATGCCCCCAGCCCTTGCCGGCAAAGCGAAAGCCGTCGTCTTCCGGCCTGACAGAAAAGCAGGCGCTGTCCAGGTATAAGGGAGAGTAGCTGTCGCGCGTCTCGATATCCAGGCAGTTCCCTTCCGCGTCAACATAGCGCATGCCGATCACGTTGCCTAGCTCGGAATACACGGGCTCGATTTTTGTCACACTGTCGATCTCGTAACCCTTTTGCTGCAGCCGCCATACGATCTCGTCACCGCTGCGCCAGCGTTCCCAGCGCATCACCGCAAAATCGAGCGCCGGCTCAAAGGGATCGGTTTTTCCCGCAAGATACGGCTGCTCTGAGCCGAATATATGCGCTCCATCTTCGGTCGTGCCGCCGTCGGAAGCAAAATAATATACCTCACAGAGCCGGCCCTGATAGCGAACGAACTGCCCGGCCGTCGCTTCCACCGCCGCGTCGGTCACTGCGTCCGAACCGTAAATGCCACGGTAGACCTGGCTTTCTGTATCGTCCGTCAGATCAAAGCCGAATTCCTCTTCATATTCTCCGAGGTGATAGGCCGCGTAGCTGCGGGCGCAGACCGCCTGCGCCTTGAGCGCCTCGATCGGCCAGGAGGAGCTCATTTCGTATGGGATCACGCCCTTGACGTAATCCTCCAGCCCGACGACATTGATGACCGTCAGCCGTTCTTCCTCCCATTTGCGCAGAAGAAAGGCGCCGAAATATTGCTCGTTCTGATAATTTGTACGTGCTTTTCCCTCCGAAATCGCTTCAACTGCGATCTCGTCGGCATCAGGAAGCATAGCGAGATATCGTCCGTCGCCGTCGTACACCGTGATGCAGCTTTCGTGCCAGGCTCGCCCGGCAAGCGCATACCAACGGATCGTATACTCCACTTCCTGCACGTTTTTATACGGCCCCATCAGAACGCGCAGCTCACCGCCGATCTTGACGACCTTGCCGAAATATCGCGCTGCACTGGTTTGGGCTTCGTCTTCCGTATGATAGACTTCGTCCAAGAGCAGATACCAGTTTCGCTCATTGCGAATGACGAGCTCTGTGGCGACGGTCTCGAAAGAAGACCGGAAAACGCGCTGACCGTCAAAGGAGCCGATCCGAAATCCCAGTCCTTCCGCATTTTTAAACGCCGCCTCATCCACAGCGCTATTGTCATAAGACAGGCCAATGAACAGCGTATCCGCTTCCACGGGAACCGGATCGAATTGATCTCCGTCTGCGAAGTATTCTTTTTCCAGGACGCAGGAAGAGGCCGGGATAAGCCCCTTGATCGGCTCATCCTCCGGCGCTGCAGCCTCCGCCGACGCAGCAGGAAAAAGCAGAAACAGCGTCAGCAGCAGAGGAATAACGATCCTTTGATAACGGTCGCGCAAGGGAGAATCCTCCAAACAACAGAATTATTTGCTATTATAGCAAAGTCCGCCTGCCTTTTCAACACCGGAGTACTATCGGCGCTATGCGCGGAATACATTGAGTTTGAAAAATGGATCAAGGAGGACCGGTATTTTGAAAAAGCCCTTATTTCAGGGATCCTGCACGGCCATCGTCACTCCGTTTACCGAAACGGGCATCGATTATGAGCGGCTGCAGCGGAATCTGGATCAGCAATATGAAAACGCAACGGCAGCCGTCGTCGTCAACGGTACCACGGGAGAAAACCCGACGGTAACTGCCGACGAGTTTGAGGAGCTCATCCGCTTTACAGTGCGGGTCTGTCAAAACAGGATGAAGGTGATCGTGGGTATCGGTGGGAATAACACGCTCCATGCCCTGCACAAAGCGCAAACGGCAAGAGCCGTCGGAGCAGACGGTGTACTGATGGTAACGCCCTATTACAACAAAACCAGTCAAAAAGGACTGGTCGAGCATTTCAGCTATGTGGCAGACCGCGTTGACATCCCGCTGATCCTATACAATGTGCCAAGCCGTACCGGCATCGGCATTCAGCCAGAGACCTACCGAATATTGTCAGAGCATCCGAATATTGTCGGCGTCAAAGAAGCGTCCGGAAACTTCAGTCTGATTGCCGAGACCATGAGCCTGAGCGGAGACGATTTGATCTTCTGGAGTGGGAATGACGACAACACGGTCGCCATGATGGCCTTGGGCGCTCAAGGAGTCATATCCGTTGCCAGCAATATCGTTCCGGCCGTCGTATCCAAACTCTGCTCGCTGTGCCTTGCGGGCGACTATCCCGCGGCCGCAGAACTTTATCGAAAATACACGGCGCTGTTTTCTGCTCTATTCATCGAAACAAATCCGATACCGGTCAAAGCTGCGATGAAGCTGCTGGGAATGGACAGCGGCATCCTGCGTCTCCCACTGACTGAAATCAGTGAAGAACATCTGCTGACTTTGCGCAAAACGATGCGCGAAGCAGGACTGAACGTATAAAAAAGCTGCCGTATTTACAGCAGCTCATAATAATGAGGTTTGATTTCCGAAGGAAGGCCGTCACAAGGCATGCAGATGCAGAAAAAAAGATCATCTGCCCGATACTCCCGAAAGCCGTAGACAGTTCCCCGGTAAACAGGAGCTGCCTGTTCATCGGAAAAGTCAAAACGGTCGAGCGGAAGGCGCAGCCCGGTCCCGATGGCTTTGAGAAAGCTTTCTTTTCGGCACCAGAGGCGCGTAAAGGCGGCGTCAGGATTTTTGGCTGAGAAGATGGATTCCTGCTCCCCTTTTGCAAAAAATCGCCTGACGAGCCGCTCGTCGCATTTGGTAAGGATCTGAATATCAAGCCCTACCGGATCATCCGCCAGCGCACAGGCGGCAAAGTGTGCGGAGTGCGACAGGCTGAACGCATATTCATGACCGATCAGGTGCGGCTTTCCGTTCGTGTCGGTCCCGATCTCCAACGGCAGAGGAAAGTTTTCATTTTCCCTGCGGACAGCTTCATTCAGCAGAAGCTCAACAGCCAGAGAGCATCGACGGGGCATATCCGGTTTGATCGAGGCGAGCTTGTTTCTGCGATAATCGGAAATCGGCGGATCGCTCGGAAAATGCGCACGCTCCGCATCTGTCCAAAGTATGTTCAGCATCATCATCACCCTTGTCATCATACCCCGGGGACTATGCGAATGCAACAAAAAAACACGCCGTAGATCCGGCGTGTTTTTTTGTTCAGCGCTTGTGCGTCACGTTGGGACTGGGCATCGAGAGTTCGCCGTCAAGGATCCCGTCACTGCCGCTGTTGTCGTCAACATAGCCGTCCTCGGCGTCGGGCAGCATATCCGTGCCCCGGTCATTCATCCCGTTTCCGTTCGTTCCATTGCTGCCGGTGCCATTGGTGCCGTTATAAGTGCCGCCGGCTCTGTCCGTGCCGGTTCCGTTGGTGCCATTGGTGCCATTGTTGGTCATACCGTTGTCGTTCATGCCGTCAGTCGCTCTGTAGCTTCCGCAGGCACAGAGACAAACGCAAAGCAGAAGCGCAAGAATCAGAACTAGGACTTTTCTTTTCATGAGTCATTTCTCCTCCTTTGTCAAAGACGAGGATAGTATTTGCCGATCCTGATAAAAATATGTTTTGAAATATCTTTCATTGCCAAGTTTTTCTGGATATGCTATACTTTTTTCATGATGGAACTGAAGAAAAACCAACAATTTCAAGTACATATCGAATCCTATTCCTCCGAGGGCTTCGGTGTATGCCGGATTGAAGGCCGGGCAGTTTTCGTACCAAAAACCATTGTCGGCGAGAGCTGGGAGATTCGCCTTGTCAAGGTCACGAAGACCGCCGTTTATGCCCGCGGCGAAAGGCTGCTGACGGCCTCTCCCGAGCGTCATGACAGTCAATGCCCGTATTATACTCAATGCGGCGGCTGTGATCTGTGGCATATGAGCTACAAGGAGGAGCTTCGCTTCAAGCTGGGCCGCGTAAACGATGCGCTGGCTCACATCGGCCGCCAGACATTCCGCGCGGAGGAAATCCTTGGAAGCGATTCCGTGGTCCGCTACCGCAACAAGGGCATTTTTGCCGTCGCGGATCTTGACGGCCGTCCGGCAGCCGGCTTTTACCGGGAACGCAGCCACGAGCTGATCCCGGTCGATTCCTGCCTTATACAAAATGAGACCAGCGAACGCGCGGCAGCAGCCGTGCTTGCATTCATGGAAAAGTATGCCGTTCCCGCCTATGACGAGAGTTCCGGGAACGGATGCATTCGGCATGTCTTCTGCCGCAAGGCATGGCAGACGAAAGATACCGTCGTCTGCGTCGTTGCAGCCCGCGGACTTGGAACAAACACGGCGGCGCTGGTCGACACGCTGCGCGAGGCTGTGCCCGAACTCAGCGGGATCGTTCTCAATGTCAACAAAACAAGAGGAAATACTGTATTAAGCGGAGATTTTTATACGCTTTGGGGCCGTGGCGAGATCAGCGACGTACTTTGCGGCTCCCGATTTTCGATTGCGCCGCAGGCCTTTTTCCAGATCAATCCTCCGCAGGCGGAAAGACTGTATCAAAAGGCTCTGGACTATGCCGCTCCGGATCGGAACTCGCTGGTTTTCGATCTTTACTGCGGCGCCGGGACGATCAGCCTGTGTCTGGCCCAAAAAGCCGGTCGGGTCATCGGCGCTGAGATCGTACCGGAAGCGGTGGAAAACGCAAAAGCAAATGCCGCAGCCAACGGCTTTGACAACACGGAATTCATTTGCGCGGACGCTGGTGAAGCCGCTGTCAAACTGAGTGATCGCGGTCTGAGACCGGATATCGTCGTCGTAGACCCGCCGCGCAAAGGAATGAACGAGGACGCGATCGCAGCGGTCGCCTCGATGGAACCGGATCGCCTGGTCTATGTCTCCTGCAATCCCTCGACGCTGGCCCGGGATATTCTGCGGTTCCATGCGCACGGTTATCAGCTCCGCGCTGCGACCGCTGTCGATATGTTCCCGCGGACCTGCCACGTGGAGACCGTGACGCTTTTGACCAAACAATAAGTCTTTTTTGCTGATCTGTCACGAAACAGGAGAATGTATTACTGTATGTAAATAAAGCCGTCAGGCTTAATTTATATCAAGGAGAGTGCTGTTTGAACAAGCGCAACACACTGGAGATTGTCAGCTGACCGGGAGGTTTGCCGACGATCGAACAAGCCTCCCGCTGAAAAGCAATTGACGTCAACAATATTCAGGAGGAAAAACAATGAATAAAAATGACTATACCATTCGTTTGGAAAAGGCTGAAGACCACCGGGCAGTTGAATTTCTGATCAGAGAGGCATTCTGGAACGTCTATCGTCCCGGCTGCAGCGAACATTATGTGATCCATGTACTCAGAAACGACCCCGCATTTATCCCTGCGCTGGATTTCGTCATGGAACAGAACGGCAGCTTGATCGGGCAGAACATGTTCATGAAAACGGTGATACAGACAGACGACGGTATGGACTTCCCCGTTCTGACCATGGGTCCGATCTGCATCACGCCGGAACTCAAGCGCAAGGGCTACGGCAAAAAGCTGCTCGACTACTCTCTGGAGCAGGCTGCAGAGCTTGGTTTTGGGGCCGTACTGTTTGAAGGCAATATCGGTTTTTACGGCAAAAGCGGATTTGACTATGCCCGATATTTCGGCATCCGATACCACGACCTGCCGGAGGGCGCAGACGATTCCTTCTTTCTCTGCAAAGAACTGATTCCCGGGTACCTGAACGGTATCACCGGCGTCTATCAAACGCCGCATGGCTACTATGTTGACAATGCCGAGGTTGAGGAATTCGATCAAGCATTTCCGCCCAAAGAAAAGCTGAGACTTCCGGGTCAGATCTTCTAAGCGAATTGGTAAAATGGATTCAGGCAAGGGGTCTCCCCTTGCCTGAATTCTCATCACAGCCTGGCATGAAATCCCGCCCCTTCTTCATACTGTTTATCAGTAAGGAGGGATCCCCGTGATTGATTTGAGAGGTATCTGGTCAAAAAACAAGACTGTTCTTTCCGCTGTTGGATTTGTTCTTGCCATCGCGCTGATCTTCTGGGCTGTCAACAGTCCGGCAATCGTCGGCGTTTCGGCCGCACAGCGAAAGCTGCCGATCTACAGCGTGCAGCGGGATGACAAAACCGTTGCCATCTCCTTTGACGCCGCCTGGGGCAACGAGGATACGCAGACGCTGATCGACATTTTGGAGCGCTATCAGGTGAAGACAACATTTTTCGTCGTCGGCGACTGGGTCGACCGTTATCCGGAGTCTGTCAAAGCGCTGGCAGACGCCGGGCATGAGGTGATGAGCCACTCTTCACATCATGCCCACTTTTCCCAGCTGAGCAGCGAGGAGATCAAAAACGATCTTGCGGCCTGCAATGCAAAGATCAGCGCGGTCACCGGGGTCTCCCCTGTTTTGTTCCGCTGCCCCTACGGCGAATATGATGACCATGTGATCCAGGCTGTCGGTGAGGCCGGTATGACCGCCATCCAATGGGACGTGGACAGTTTGGACTGGAAAGGGATCAGCGCTGATGAAATTCAAAACCGAGTCGTCAAAAACGTCCGTCCGGGCAGTATCGTTCTGTTTCACAATGCCGCGGAGCATACGCCGGAGGCTCTTCCTGGTATTCTGGAAAGCCTGCTGAACGACGGATACACGATCGTGCCGGTATCTGAGCTGTTGCTGACAGGCGACTTTACGATCGACCATACCGGCAAACAGTGCGCCGCATAAGAAAGGAGCCGTTATGAGAGCCATCAAGCTTGCCATTCTGGGCGCGACCGGCGCCGTCGGCCGCGAAATGCTGCGTCTGCTGGAGGAATACCGGATCCCTGTTGCTGAGCTTCGTCTGCTTTCCGGCCCGAACAGCGCAGGAAAAACGATCCTCTTCCAAGAAATAGAGCAAAGGGTTCAGGAAGCAACGGACGACTGCTTTTTGGGGTTAGACTATGTCCTCGGCGCATCTGATGCGCCTGTTTCCCGCCGCTTTGTCCCGGCAATTCGCCGCAGCGGCGCCGTCTTTATCGACAACAGTTCCGCCTTTCGCATGGATCCGGAGGTACCGCTGATCGTTCCGGAGATCAACGGATCCGACGCCCGCGATCATCACGGGGTCATTGCCAACCCCAACTGCTCAACGATCATCACGCTGATGGCGGTCGCCGGGATCGACCGAATCTCTCCGATCCGTTCCATGGTGGTCAGCACTTATCAGGCGGTATCCGGTGCAGGGATCCGCGGCCAGCAGGAACTGGAACAGGAGCTGGCAGCCTATCTGCAGGGCCGGCCGCCGCAGCCGGAAGTATTCCCCGTCCCGATCGCCATGAATCTTATTCCCTGGATAGGAGCGGAAGCGGAAAACAGCTATACGGACGAAGAGATGAAAATGCAGAATGAGGGCCGCCGCATCCTGCATCGGCCGGAGCTCACAGTCAACTGCACCTGCGTGCGCGTACCGGTCATGCGCTCCCATTCCATTTCCGTCACGCTGTGGACAAAGGACGTAGTCACTCTTTCGGAAGCAAATGCTGCACTGGCTCAGTTTCCCGGCTGTCATCTGATGACAGAAAAGGCCAGAAGCTGGCCAACGCCCCTGGACACCGGCGGCCAGGATCTGGTCTGGATCGGCCGCCTGCGCGAGGATCGCACGCATCCGAACGGTCTCAGCCTATGGTGCTGCGGCGACCAGGTGCGCAAAGGCGCCGCGGCCAATGCGCTGCAGATCCTTCAGCGCCTGGAAAACGGTCTGTAAACACCCCATAAAAGGCAGCCTGTTTATTCAGGCTGCCTTTTGCAAAATACGCCTCGCAATGGGTTACGGACTGTGATATAATGAATAAAAGACTTTGAACAGAGGTGAACCGGATGACGCTTCAACAGATGAATTACATCATGGAGATCGACCACTGCGGCTCCATGAATAAGGCGGCACAGAGCCTCTTTGTTTCTCAGTCTGCGCTTTCGAGCGCCATTTTGGAAGTGGAGAAGGAACTTGGCATCACGATTTTTCGCCGCTCCAACCGCGGTATTGCGCTGACAGAGGACGGGCGTGAGCTGCTGAATCAGATCGCTCCCATCGTCGAGCAGAACCGCAGACTGAGCCGATATTACAGCCAGCGTCAGGACACGGGCCGCATCCATTTATCCGTGTCCGCACAGCGTTATCCGTTCTGCACGAAAGCTTTTGTGGACTATCTCAACAGTCTGGGACAGCATCCGCTGCAGCTGAGCCTGAAAGAGACCGATATGGCCGCAGTAATCGCCGATGTCGCGGCGGGCACGAGCGAGCTTGGCGTGATCTTTATCTCCGACAGGACGGAGCACTATATCATCCGTTCCCTTGAGGAAAAGAACCTGGTTTTTGAACCGCTGATAACTCTCCACCCGCACGTATTCATGCGGAAAGGCCATCCGCTCGCTTTGGAAGCCAGCCTGACGATGGACAGCCTCCGCTCCTATCCTCATGTTGTATTTACGCAGTCGGAGAGCAATCTCAATTACGCTGAAGAGGCGGTGTATGGCTCAGGGATTGATTTTGAACGCATAGTCTATGTCAGCGATCGCGCCAGTATCTATAATATCATGGCCCATACAGACTGCGTATCCACCGGCAGCGGCGTGCTTCCCGAGGGCTACGCCGACGAGAGTCTGATTGCCGTTCCGCTGGAAGGCGCCTGCGATATGCGCCTCGGCACCGTGCATCGCCGCCGCCACCGCTTGTCGGAGGCAGAACGGAAATTCATCGAAATTCTGCGCAGAACAAGTGCGGAAACAGAATAAAAAACGAGGTGAGCAAAGCTCGCCTCGTTTTTTATATAGCATCAGATTCGTTCCAGAGCCTGTTTCAGATCGGCAATCAGGTCTTCCGCATTTTCCAATCCGGCAGACAGACGGATCAGGCCCGGCGCGATGCCGGATGCAGCGAGCTCCTCCGCTGAGTAGGTGGAGTGCGTCATCGAGGCCGGATGCTCGATCAGGCTCTCCGCATCGCCCAGAGAAACGGCGACGGTGATGAGTTCCAAGGCATTGACCAGCTTCATGCCCGCTTCTTTGCCGCCTCTGACTTCAAAGCTCAGCATGCCGCCGAAGGCTTTCATCTGCCGGGCGGCGATCTCATGTCCCCGGTGGGTCTTCAACCCGGGATAATTGACCTTTTCCACCGCCGGATGCTCCGCCAGGAAGGCCGCGATCTTTGCCGCGTTTTCACAGTGACGAGCCATGCGCAGCTCCAGCGTTTTCAGTCCGCGCAGCAGCAGGAAGGCGGCGAAGGGATCCAGCACTGCCCCCGTCATATCCTTGAGACCAAACATACGTACCTGGCTGATAAAATCCGCTTTGCCGACCACAAAGCCAGCGACCACATCGCCGTGGCCGTTGAGGTACTTGGTGGCGGAATGCACCACGACGTCCGCGCCGAGAGAGAGCGGATTCTGCAGAGCAGGCGAAGCAAAGGTATTGTCACAGACAACTTTGATATCTGCGTTATAATTGTGCACAAGCTGCGAAACGGCGGCAATATCCGTGATCTTCAGATTGGGATTGGCCGGCGTTTCCAGATAGACGGCGACAGTGTTAGGCCGCAGATACGCTTTCACCGCCTCCAGATCCGAGGTATCGATGAAATCAACGTCCACGCCATAGCGCTGGATGCCGTGATTGAGCAGCGCGAAAGTGCAGCCGTAAAGCGTGCCGTCGGCAATGATGTGTTTTCCGGCAGACGCGATGGTCCAAAGGCAGGAGGAAATGGCCCCCATGCCGGAGGCTGTGGCGAGCGCGGCTTCTCCGCCCTCCAGCGCGGCCACCTTGCTTTCCAGAACGGAAGTCGTGGGGTTGCCGAGGCGAGTGTAAATATACCCGTTTTCCGCTCCGGAAAAGCGGCGGCCGCCCTGTTCGCAGCTGTCAAACACAAAGGTGGAGCTTTGATAGATCGGAGTCGTCAAAGCGCCGTACTGCTGATCCTTCACATTACCGGCATGGATGGCCTTGGTCCCAAAGCCGCAGGCATCGTGTTTCATATTGCTCGCCCTCCATTCTAATATATTATAGACAAAATGTCCTAAATACTTCCCTGTTAAATTTATCATATATCACCAAATGAAGGTACTTCATAGTTTTCATATCCTGCTATCTGTTTTATTGATAGCCCGCTCAAACAATCTATTCTTGTCAAGAAACATTGAAAGCAAAAAAATAGCGTGACTTTAGCATATTTATATGATAATCTATTGTATTGGAGAGAGTTTGTGTAAAACAAGCGCTGTAATTCATTGAGAGGAGTCATGATATGGCAAGAGAGATTCTGTTTGAACTCGGCAAGATGATCACGGACCGCCTTCCCTATAAGTTCGGCCTCAAGAAGCTGACGGAGAACGATCCGGAATACATTATTCTCGACCGCGCGTGCTCCAGCGATGAGATCGCTGAAGTCATGCTTAAAATGGAACTTCGCAAACCGAAAACAACCGCAGAGATCGCAAAGCTCACCGGCAAAAGCGAGCAGCGTATTGAAGAGCTGCTGACCGACGCCGCGATGCACGGCATCGTGGAATACCATCATGAAAACCCGCAGCACGAGAAACAGTGGTATGTGCAGCTGTTCGTTCCCGGCATCGCCGAGATGACCAACATGGTCTACGACCAGGTCTGCAAATATCCGGAGCTGGCCGACAGCTTCGACAAGATGACTTTCCTGCCTCTGGCCGGTAAGACCCATCTGATTCCTCCCGGCGGCGACGGCATTGGCATGCACGTCATCCCCGTGGAAAAGGCCATCCAGTCTGAAAACAAGTCCGTTTCCATCGAACATATCTCCCACTGGCTTGACAAATACGACGGCAAGCTCTCCGTCGGCTACTGCTCCTGCCGCAACGCCCGCCGTCTGTACGGCCAGGGCTCCGGCGAGATTCAGGACGACTGCTGCATCGGCCTCGGCGACTTTGCCGAGTACCTGGTCGAAACAGGCAAGGGCCGTCCCATCACCAAGGAAGAGGCGCTCGCCATCTGCCAGCGTGCCGAGGACAACGGCTATGTCCACCAGGTCACGAACATTGACGGCCAGGACAAGATCTTCGGTCTGTGCAACTGCGACGTCGGCGTCTGCTTCGCGCTGCGCACGAGCCAGTACTTCAACACCCCGAACCTTTCCGCTTCCGCCTACCGCGCCCACGTGAATAAGGAAAACTGCGTCGCCTGCGGCAAGTGCGTGGAAGTCTGCCCGGCCGGCGCCGTGAAGCTCGGCCAGAAGCTCTGCACCAAGAACGGCGAAGTCCAGTATCCCCGCCAGGAGCTCCCCTCTGGCCTCAAGTGGGGCGAAGACAAATGGAACCCGAATTACGTGGCGGATAACCGCAAGAACTGCCATGAGTCCGGCACTGCACCCTGCAAGACCGCCTGCCCGGCGCACATCGCCATCCAGGGCTACATTAAGCTGGCCAAGGAAGGCCGCTATCTCGATGCGATCAAGCTCATCAAGCAGGACAACCCCTTCCCCTCTGTCTGCGGCTACGTCTGCAACCGCCGCTGCGAGGACGCCTGCACCCGCGGCAAGATCGACAAGGCTGTCGCCATCGATGAAATCAAGAAGTTCATTGCCGAGCAGGATCTCAAGAGCGCCGAACGCTATATCCCCGCTCCCCTGTATCGCCGTCCCATCGACAAGCCCTATGAAGAAAAGGTCGCCATCATCGGCGCCGGCCCCGCGGGCCTGAGCTGCGCCTACTACCTGGCGCGCATGGGCTATGTGAACGTCACCGTTTTCGACCGCAATCCCCAGCCCGGCGGCATGCTGGTCATGGGTATCCCGAGCTACCGCCTCGACCGCAGCGCTCTCAAGGGCGAGATCGAGGTCCTCGAGAAGATGGGCGTCCACTTCCAGATGAATACCGAGATCGGCAAGGACGTCACCATTGCCGAGCTGCGTGAACAGGACTTCAAGGGCTTCTACATTGCCATCGGCGCGCAGAAGAGCTCCAAGCTCCGTATTCCCGGCGAGGAACTCACCGGCGTGTACGGCGGCGTTGACTTCCTGCGTGAAGTCAACCTTGGCAACAAGCCCGAGATCGGCAAGAAGTGCGCGGTCATCGGCGGCGGCAACGTCGCGATGGACGTCTGCCGCACGGCCGTCCGTCTCGGTGCGGAGACCTATGTCATCTACCGCCGCAGTGAGGACGAAATGCCTGCCGATAAGGAAGAGGTCGCTGAAGCCAGGGCTGAAGGCGTGAAGTTCTGCTTCCTCAACGCGCCTGTCGAGATCCTCGGCAGCGAGGGCAAGGTCTGCGGCCTCAAGGTCGAGATCATGGAGCTGGGCGAGCCTGATGAAAAGGGCCGCCGTTCGCCCGTCGGCACCGGCAAGTTTGAGACCATCGAGGTCGATTCCGTGCTCGCCGCCGTCGGCCAGAGCATCGACTGGGGTAAGCTGGACATCGGCGAGCTGAAGACCGGCAAAAAGGGCAACGCCATTGCCGATCCCGTTACCTACCAGACCGCGCAGGCCGATATCTTTGTCGGCGGCGACGTCTACACCGGCCCGAAGTTTGCGATCGACGCGATTGCCGCCGGCCGCGAAGGCGCCGAATCCCTGCACCGCTTCGTTCAGGACGGCCAGAGCCTGACCCAGGGCCGCAACCTGCGTGAGTTCTACGAACTCAACAAGGACGATCTGGTCTTTGGCGTCGACTGCTTCGACCGTCCGGCCCGTCAGCCGATCCTGCACGACGAGAAGAAGGCACGCTCCTTCGAGCATGATCGTCTCACCTTTACCGAGGAGCAGATCAAGGCGGAGACCAGCCGCTGCCTGGGCTGCGGCGTCAGCGTCGTCGACCCGAACCGCTGCATCGGCTGCGGCCTGTGCACCACCAAGTGCATGTTCGACGCGATCCACCTGGAGCGCGACGTGCCGGCCGCCTCCAACATGGTCCGCTGCGAGGACAAGGTCGGTCCGATGCTGAAGTACGCCGCCAAGCAGGCGATCAAAATCGTTCGGAAGGCGAAATAATGCACGAGCTGGGAACCATCTATTATGTGATCGACACGGTGGAAAAGCTGATGGTGGAAAACGACCTGAAAAAAGTCGGCTCCATCACACTTGAAGTCGGTGAGGTCAGCGGCATCATTCCGGAATATCTGGCGGATTTCTGGCTCTATGCCCGAGAAAAGACCGAGCATTTCAAAGAGACCGAGCTGAAGATCGAGAAACTGGATGCCGTCACCTACTGCCAGAACTGCACGAAAACCTATCCTACCATGCAGTACGGCAAGGAGTGTCCTTACTGCCACAGCGGAAACACTTTCCTGATCACAGGCAACGAATACAACATCAAAGAAATAGAAGCCATGTAATGAAACAAGCCCTTGCCGATGGCAAGGGCTTGTTTGTTATTCGGTTCGCAGCGCTTCGACCGGGTCCTTCTTTGCCGCGATCCCAGCAGGGATCAGACCGGCAATAAAGGTCAGCACCATGCTGATAAGTACCAGTGCTGCTCCGCCGGCCGGCGGCAGCACGGAGTTGAGCGACTGGATCCCCGTCAGGTCGTGGACGATCAAATTGATCGGGATATTGAGCAGCAGCGTCATAACGATGCCGAGCACGCCGGCTGTAAAGCCGATGATGATGGTCTCCGCATTGAACACGCGGGACACATCGCGCTTGGAAGCGCCAATGGCGCGCAGAATACCGATTTCCTTTGTTCGTTCCAGAACGCTGATATAGGTGATGATCCCGATCATGATCGAGGATACGACCAGAGAGATCGCGACAAAGGCGATCAGAACATAGCTGATGACGTTGATGATCGTTGTGATGGAGCTCATCAAAAGGGCGACGATGTCCGTGTAGCTGATCTTGTCCTCTTCCGGCACTTCGTCGTTATAGTGCTGGATGGCTTTGGAGATCGCATCCTTGTTTTCAAAGGAGCTGGCGTAAATGTTGATGGTGCTCGGCGATTCCAGATCCACATAACCGAGCTTTCGCAGGTTGTCCTTAAAGCTGCTGGTGGAATAGACCGGCGGCATGGCGTTGTCGTACAGCCAGAGAAGGTCGTCTTCTTCCAGTACCAGCAGGTCGAAATCCTCAGCCAGTTCCTCCGGCGTCAGATTCTCGTACATTTCGCTCATGCTGGAGGCATATTGGTCACGGATCTGCTGCCCGATCATCTGCCCCATGTAGCTGGAGAGCATGTTTTCATCCATCTGGCTGATCATGGAGGCATACTCCGGATACTGTTCAAGGACCATGGACTTGATATCCTCCTGCGATGTCTCGCCCATCTGCTCGTCGATCAGCTCCTGCACATAATCGTTGCTGGGCTGTGACATGAATTTCATGTACAGATCCGCCTTTTCCTGCGCGTCTGCCCCGGCGATATAGGACTTAGCCGCATCAATCTTCCGGCTTTTCGTCATGGCCTCGTCCTCACGGTCCAGGAACGGCAGGCCGTTGAACACATCATGCTCCGGATCGGACAGCTGCTTGACGACCAGATCCTTCTGCTGCGACTGACCGATGACATACTCGATCAGATCGTGCGTATAGCCGAGCGCGCCGCTCATCATGCCGCTCATGGCGTCGTCGTTCTGCCGCAGGATACCGACCACCTTGATCTCCAGCCCATTCTGATAGAGCGTTTTCAGAGCCAGCTCTTCTTTGCTCAGGTCGATATAATTGCCGCTTGCCTCGTCCAGCTGGTACTGATCAGCCGGATAAACGAAGCGAAAGGTCTTCTGGCACAGCTCCTCATAGCTCCAGCTTTCCAGCGTGGTCTCCAGCGTTTCCGCATTCATCAGCGCCTGCATGTCCTCCGCAATCGTGTCGGTGGACTTCAATCCCAGCGCATAGAGCATCAAATCGGAAATCTCATTGTTTTCGCTGACGACCAGCACGGTCTCGTCGTAGCGCTCCGGCCAGCGGCCGTACAGCAGATCGTACTGCTCCTTCAGCAGCGGACTGACCGGCTCGCCGTTTTCTCCGGGCAGCATCTCCTGCCAGACGTTCATGACGGAATACATCTGCCCGTAGGTGGAGAAGAAGGAGCTGTAGTCGCCGCCGAAGGTGACGCTCATTGCCTTTTGCATGTACTCCGTGACGTCCATTTTGGCTATGTTCCCGTCCACATCCTCGGCAAAGAGGTTCATATCCATATCATAAGAATACTGCGTGGAACTGATATAGGGCGCGATCTCGCTGTTCGGATCCTCCAGATAGGCCTTGAAGGGCTTCAGATTGTTGGTGTCTGTCTCCGCTGAGATCATGGAGTTCATCATGTCGTAAAGCACCGCGCTGGCATAGACGGCATCACGATCGTGTTTGACGCCGCTCTCCTCTGCGCGAACGCCCATCATCGAGCTCATCAGGCTCGTCATATCCACGCGCTCCGCCTGGATCGTGATCGGATAGCTCGACAGCGTATCCTTCTGCACCTTATCGATATAGTTCTGGATGCCGTTGGACAGGGACATGATGAGCGCAATACCGATGATGCCGATGCTGCCGGCAAAGGCGGTGAGGATGGTGCGCGCCTTTTTGGTCATCAGGTTATTCAGCGACAGCGTCAGCGCGGTGAAGAGGCTCATCGATGTCTTCTGCCGTCTGGTCGGAGCGACTTGTTCGTCTTCCGCCTCATAGGGATCGCTGTCTCCGATGATCAGCCCGTCTTTAAGGCGGATCGTCCGACTGGCATAGGACGCGGCCAATTCGGGATTATGGGTCACCATGATGATGAGCTTGTCTTTTGAAATCTCTTTGAGGATCTCCATGATCTGTACGGAGGTCTCCGAGTCCAGCGCGCCCGTCGGCTCATCAGCCAGAAGGATATCCGGATCGTTGACCAGCGCACGGGCGATCGCCACACGCTGCATCTGACCGCCGGACATCTGATTGGGCTTCTTGTTGAGCTGGTCACCCAGTCCCACCTTTTCCAGCGCTTCTCTTGCACGCCGCTTGCGTTCGGCCGGGCGGACGCCGGACAATGTCAGCGCAAGCTCGACATTGGACAGCACCGACTGATGCGGGATCAGGTTGTACGATTGGAACACAAAGCCAATCGAATGGTTGCGGTAGCTGTCCCAGTCCGCGTCCGTGAACTGCTTGGTGGATTTGCCGTTGATGAGCAGATCGCCGGAGCTGTATTGATCCAGTCCCCCGATGATGTTCAGCAGTGTGGTCTTCCCGCATCCGGAATGACCAAGAATCGCCACAAACTCATGCTCGCGGAAGGACAGATCGACGCCCTTGAGCGCATGCACGGTGGAATCCCCGGCCAGGTAGTCTTTTTTGATATTGGTCAGTTTCAGCATCACAATCGGTTCCTATCGGAAGAAATGTTTGACAGCTAAAGCTTTCTGCGTTACAATAGCCATCGTTGACAGGCCCACGTAGCTCAGCAGGATAGAGCGACCGCCTCCTAAGCGGTAGGTCGGAGGTTCGAATCCCCTCGTGGGTGCCAGAAAGCTCTGTAATGATACAGAGCTTTTTCTTTTTTCAATCACCCAGTATATATGCCGCCGCCCGATATTTCAATCGAATCGGCAAAAATTTACGGCTCGTTCACGAACAAAAGGAAGAATTTGTGCCTTGAAAGGCAAAGCTCCGCGCCATACAATAGGCGCGGAGGTGCGAAAAATGAAACTCAAAAAAATATTTGCCCGTATGGGAAGCATGAGCGAACCTGCATGGTACATATTCAAAAGCAGCCTGCTTCTCAGTTTGACATTGCTTGGCTGCGGGCTTCTTTTGACGCTGGGAACACACGTGCATCTCCGCACTGCTGAAGCCATTTATGAGACTGTGGAGGCCGTCCTGCTGATCGGGACCCTGTTTTCCGTCATCGTGGAAGATCAGCAGACCAGACGGTAGAAGTCCTCCCGGGACATCAGCGCATTGAGCACATCGAGCAGCGCGGTCGCGGACAGGTGCTCCGGCAGGTCGAGCCTCTTCATCAGAGCTTTTCTTTTCTCGGCGCTGTCATCGCGCCCACTGAGGCCGCGGGCATAAAGATCGGCCTTCGTGATCGATCTCTCAGACGCTTCACTCTCGCCGTCGATGGTCGCGCCCGCTCGCCGCAGAGCGTCCAGCAGAACTTCCGGACGCATGCCTTCCACGCCGAGCTTGCCCTCTTTGGACGGTGTGGCCTTTCGCCGCTCTTTCCCGAATATATCGGGAATATAGGCGTGCTTGACCAAAGCGGGATCCACGCAGCCCTTGACGAAATTTCGGATCACAAAGCCGGCGCCGTCGGAATCGGTCAGCACGATCAGTCCGCGAGCCTCGGCCAGCGTGCGCAGTAGTTTCTGCTTCTGCTTATCGTTGAAAATACCAAAGCCGGAGGTCTCCAGGATCACAGCATCCACCAGCTGGCTGAGCGTGTTTTTATCGTATCGTCCTTCGACGAGTATCACTTCCCGGATCTTATGCATGAGTCTCCCCCGCCGCGATCCGCAATACCAGTTCTTTCAGCAGCTCCAGGTCATCCGAGGAGCTGCTTTTCATTTGATAGTCCGTCTCCGCACAAAGCTCCACCGCGCGTTTGAGCTGCGGCAGACTGAAGCTGCGCGAGGAAGCGATCAGCCGCGCGGCAATGGAATCAAAACGCAGCTTGCAGACGTCCATCACATAGCTTACGCCGAGATTCTTTTCTGCTGCGAGTCTGGCTGCATAGAGCCGCCGCATCTGTCCGCCGATCACGGCAAGCATGGCGATGGGCTCGTTGTTCTTATCCGACAGCAGCTCGTCCAGGACCTCCATGGCCGCGTTATACTCCCGCCGGGCCATATGGTCAGTCATCTCAAACACGATGGCCTCCGGCAGATGGTGCGCCACGGCGTCCACATCGGAGACCGTAACGACCTCCCCTTTGGCATAGGCTGCCACCTTCTCAATTTCCGGGATCAGCCGGTTCATCAGATCGCCGCTGACAAAGATCAGGTGCTGTGCGGCCGCAAGATCCACGCGCTTCCCGTAAGCGGAAAAACGCTTGGCGATCCATTTGACAAGAGCGTCCTGTGTCTGTTCGGTGAATTTGAGTTCGATCGCCGTCTCCTTCAGGAAGCGGATCAGCTTGAGGCGGCCGTCCGGTTCGAAGGACGCGCTCTGAACAAAAGCGACTGTGCAGTATTCCGGGATATCCTCCAAAAGCTTCTGCAGCGCGTCGCCCTCATGGAAGCGGTTCAAATCGATGCCGCGCAGCTCAACGAAGCTCCGCTCCGACAGGAACGGGATCGCATCGATCGCGGCAGACAGCTCCCGCAGATCCAGTTCCGGCCCGTTCATACGCTTATAGCTGAAGCTGTCCTCACCATCCGGAACGCAGATTTCCTTCAGCGTCTGCAGATAAAGCTCCCGCAGATAATCCTCCGGCCCCCACAGCCAGTAGAGCCGTCCCGGGCCTTCGCTTTTCAGGCGGCGGATCTCTTCGTTATAATTCAGTTGTTTTTCTTCTTTTTTCTTCTTCGCCATGGCACACCTCAGGGAACGCGAAATTCAAGCGTCCCGTCTATATCCGTCCTGTATACAGTATACCCGTATTTGTCCAGCCGTTCAAGTGTTTCCGGCGTCGGATGGCCAAAGGTATTGTAGCCGCAGCTTACGATGGCAGTATCTGCGCCGATCGACTCCAGAAGTTCCGGGCAGCTTGCATACTTCGAGCCGTGATGCCCGACGACCAGAACTTCGATGTCCTTGAGATCCTGTCTGGCCATGAGTTCCCGCTCCGCCGTCATGTTGATATCACCCGTCACCAGCAGATCGTAACCGCCGATGCCGATTGTCGCCGTGACGCAGCGCTCGTTGATCTCTCCGGCCTCTCCCGGCACGAACAGCTGCAGCGCAATCGAGCCGAGCTTCTCACTCCTGTCATTGCGCAGGATGCTGATTGTTGTACCTGTCCGCCTCGCCGCTTCGATGATCTGCGGCATAAGACTGCTCGGGTCCTCCATCTCCGGGCCGAGAAGGATCTCGCGCACCGGCAGATATGCCATCAGCCGCGCCACACCGTCCGCGTGATCGGCATGCAGATGCGTCAAAACCAGCAAATCAATATCCTCTCTTCCCCGACTGCAGAGGTATGTTCCTGTCAGATCACCGGCATCGTCCAGGCTGTTGATATTCCCGCAGTCAATGACGACAGTCTCCTCCCCGGAGAATACGACGAGGCTCTGCCCCTGACCGACGTTGACGGCGGTCATGTAACCTGGCGCGTTGCCGTAATAGAGTCTTGTCGCCGTCAGAAGCACGAAGAGGCTGAAAACGGCAAGACCTGTCGGGTAAACCCAGCGGAGAAAGCTCTTCCTGAGCATAATCGCCGCGCCGATAAAAAGCGCATAAACAAGAGCCAGCCAAAGCCAGTTCCATTTCAGGCAGAGATACAGGGTGGAAAAACCGGGGGCTGAGAATACGCCGGCGATCCAGACGATAAAGCGCGCCAACCAGGAAACGATCCAAGCCATAAGCTGCGCCGCCGGAAGGAAAATCAGGGAGACCAGACAGCAGAGATAACCTGCGCCAAAGCAGATCGGCACCGCCCAGAGCGTAAACATATTGGTCAGCGGCGACAGCGTGGAAACATAAGCAAAATGCAGAGCGATCATCGGCGTGGTAAATACCAGTACGCCGATGGAATTGGCCATATTGGAGGACAGATAGTTCCGGATCCGCCAGGGAAGCCTTTTGGGGACAGTGTCAAGTACCGCGTTTCTGATCCGGTCGGAAAACAACTCGATCCCCGCGAGAGAAGAAAAGGAGAGCTGCAGACTGACGCTGCCTGCGGCAAATGGATTCTGGAGCAAAATAAGCGCGAGCGAGAATAGAAGCGAGGTCGGCGGGTCGTCCTCCCGCCCGAAGATCGGCGCAAGCAGGGCGATCGTCTGCATTACACCGGCACGGACAGCCGAAGGCGTCGAGCCGGTCAGCAGCACGAAACACCAGATCAGAAGGATCGACAGCAGCGACGCGCGGCGGGTATTCCCCAATAGCTGCCGCAGCATACCGACCAGGAACGCGATATGCATGCCGGACACCGCGACCATGTGCATGAGTCCCGCGCGGCTCAGGCGCAGATGCATCGTATCGTTGTCATAGAGATCGGTTTTTTCTCCGAGCATCAAGGCCTGGAAAAAAGCATACGTATCTTCGGGAAAAACAAGGCGGATCCGCTCGCAAAGCTTTCCATTCAGCGCGCTTGCAAATCCTCGGAAGGAAAAACGGCGTTCCCCGGTCAGCCTCAGATCTCCGCGCTGGCTGGCGGTCAGATAGATTCCGCGTGCGGGATTGGTGTCATATCGCTCCCCGTTTCTGACATCCGCCGAACGCAGCGAAAAGCTGCCCTCAAATACGTCACCCGGTTTCGCAGCGATCAGCGCATCAGAAAAAAGAGTACTTTTGAGTGAGGTGCGTTCATCGATCTTCAGCAGTACCTCTGCGCGTGCCCAGCCGTTTCCTTTCACCGGTTCTGACAGGACCCGTCCTCCGCAGCTTATTTCCTGCCCATCCAGATCGTGCGCGCGATCCAATGTCAGCATCTGATGCATACCGAATACATATAATCCGGCGGAAAGCGCGCAAAGGCTGATGATGACCGGCAGCAGCCAACGCCGCCGGAGCAAGATCAGCCCGATGCCGGGCAGCACCATTGACAAAGCAAGCGGAAACAGCCAGCGGGAAGGAAGGACATACTGCGCCAGAAAAATCGCAGCGGAAAAAGCCCCGCAGGCAATGGCAAGTTTACGCATCGTATCACCGCCAATGAACAGAGCCGCATGGATGAATCATGCGGCTCTGTTTGTTTTATTCAAATGATTTTCTCGCTCAGCTTGACGCCGCCAATCAAATGGAAATGCAGATGCATCACACTCTGACCGCCGTCTTCCCCGCAGTTGGTGATGACACGGTAGCCGTTTCCGAGGCCCTCGGCCGCGGCAATCTTCGCGATCGCTTCAAAGCATCGGGCAACATACAGGGAGTTTTCGGCGCTCACGTCCGCCGCAGAGGCAATGTGCGCCTTGGGTACGACAAGGACGTGAACCGGCGCCTGGGGATTGATGTCGCGAAAAGCGCAGACATATTCATCCTCATAGACCTTGTCGCTGGGGATATCGCCGCTGATGATCCTGCAGAACAGACAGTTTTCGCTCATGGCATAGCCTCCTCAGATTTTATCAGACACAAAGCCGAACACGGCATCCAGCGCCGCGTCGAGCTTGGAGAGATCGCTGCCGCCGCCCATGGCGGAATCCGGCTTGCCGCCGCCCTTGCCTCCGGTGATCGGCGTGATGGCCTTGATGATATCGCCGGCGCGTACGCCCTTTGCCACGGCATCCTTGCCGCAGACACACTGGAAGGTGATCTTTTCGCCG
Source organism: Oscillospiraceae bacterium (assembly GCA_902778115.1). Taxonomy (GTDB): domain Bacteria; phylum Bacillota; class Clostridia; order Oscillospirales; family Oscillospiraceae; genus Limivicinus. Next base: position 200,782 of record CACYWG010000001.1, read on the forward strand.
TTGACGGCAGCCAACAGAGCCACAACTGCAGCGTCCTTATCGCGCAGCACGTCGCCCAGCCTGCGAAGAGCATTGGCGTCGCCCTCGACCTTTGCCGTCAGGACATGAAGGCCCTTCACTTCCCTGGCACCCTGCAGGAGGCGGTCGGCGCCGCCGGCGGACTCCTTGTCCTTGTACTGCTCGATCAGACGGCGGGCTTCCTTCAGCTCCGCGGCCTGCTGTTCCACGCGGCCGATCAGCTCGGCGGGGCCTGCCTTGAACATGGCGCCGAGCACGGAGAGGATTTCCTGGCTCTGGTAGAGCGTCTTCATGGTTTCCGGTCCGGTGACCGCCTCGATGCGGCGCACGCCGGAGGCAACAGAGGCCTCGGAAACGATATGGAAGGGGCCAGCCTTGGCGGTGTTGTCCAGATGCGTGCCGCCGCAGAGCTCGACGCTGTATCCGCCCATATTGACCACGCGCACGATATCGCCGTACTTTTCGCCGAAAAGCGCGGTAGCGCCGGCTTTTCTCGCTTCATCGATCGGCATCTCGCGCGTGTCGACCGGATAGCCGGTCAAGATGGCCTCGTTGACCATGCGTTCGACCTCGCTGATCTGCTCGGGCGTCATGGCGGAGAAATGGGTGAAGTCAAAGCGCAGGCGGTCAGGCTCAACAAGAGAGCCGGCCTGGTGGACATGATCGCCCAGCACATCGCGAAGAGCGCGCTGCAGCAGATGAGTCGCGCTGTGGGCGCGGCGGATGGCGCTGCGGCGGGTCGTGTCGATACTGACGGTCACGGTATCACCGACAGAGAGCGTTCCCTCGGAAAGCTTGCCGTAATGCATGATTTTTCCGCCCTTGTTCTTCTGCACATCACTCACCGTGAAGGCTCCGATCATGCCGTGATCGGCCACCTGGCCGCCCATTTCTGCGTACATCGGCGTTTGATCGAGGACGACGATCGCTTCGGTGCCGGCCGTAATCTCATCGCGGCTTTCGCCTTCGGCAACGATGGCGAGGACCTTTGCCTCGGCCGTATCATGATCGTAGCCGACAAACTTCGTCTCGGGGATCTCCTTGCCGAAGCTCACGCCGGCCCAGCCGAGATCGCCCAGCGCCTCGCGCGCCTTGCGGGCACGGACGCGCTGCTCTTCCATCAGCTGACGGAAGGCGTTCTGATCGACCTGCATGCCCTCATCTTCGCACATTTCGATCGTCAGGTCAATGGGGAAACCGTAGGTATCATAGAGTTTGAAGGCGTCTGCGCCGGAGAAGGTGCTCTCCCCTTTTGCCTTGTGCTCGGCCAAAAGTTCTGTAAAGATCTTCATGCCGGCGTCGATGGTGCGGGCGAAGTTTTCCTCCTCGGTCTTAACGACGCGGGTGATATAGGCCTGCTTTTCGCGCAGTTCCGGGTACTGGCCCTCGTTTTCATGCACGACGGTATCGATCACCTGATACAGGAAGGGTTCGTTGACGCCGAGGAGCTTGCCGTGACGGGCAGCGCGCCGCAGCAGACGGCGCAGCACATAGCCGCGGCCCTCGTTGGAAGGCAGCACGCCGTCGCAGATCATGAAGACGCCGCTGCGGATATGGTCGGTGATGACGCGCAGCGACACGTCCATCTTATGGCTCTTGCCGTAATAAGCGCCGGTCAGCTCGCTGACCTTGTGGGTGATGTTCATCACGGTGTCCACGTCAAAGAGGGAGTCGACGTCCTGGCAGACGACGGCCAGGCGCTCCAGGCCCATGCCGGTATCGATGTTTTTCTGCTTAAGCTCGGTGTAATGGCCCTCACCGTCGTTATCAAACTGGGAGAAGACGTTATTCCAGACCTCGATGTAGCGGTCGCAGTCGCAGCCGACGGTGCAGGTCGGCTTGCCGCAGCCGTACTTTTCCCCGCGGTCATAGTAGATCTCCGAGCAGGGGCCGCAGGGACCGGCGCCATGCTCCCAGAAGTTGTCCTCCTTACCGAAGCGGTAGATGCGCTCGGCGGGAATGCCGATCTCCTTGTTCCAGATGTCAAAAGCCTCATCGTCGTTTTCATAGACGGAGGGATAAAGACGGTTCGGATCAATCCCCACCCAATCGGGGCTTGTCAGGAACTCCCAGCTCCAGTGGATCGCCTCGCGCTTGAAGTAATCGCCGAAGGAGAAGTTGCCGAGCATCTCAAAAAAGGTGCCGTGGCGGGAGGTCTTGCCGATGTTTTCAATGTCGCCGGTGCGAATGCATTTCTGGCAGGTGCAGACGCGGTGACGCGGCGGCTCCTGTTCACCCTTGAAATAAGGCTTCATCGGCGCCATGCCGGAGTTGATGAGCAGAAGGCTCGCATCGTTCTGCGGGATCAGCGAAAAGCTGGGCAGGCGAAGATGACCCTTGCTTTCGAAAAAGCTGAGGAACATTTCGCGCAGTTGGTTCAGGCCGTATTTTTCCATGGTCTATCCTCTTTCATAAAAAATGACGCCCCTGTCCCGTAAAGGCACAGGGGCGAATTGTGTTCGCGGTACCACCCTGATTATCGTGTATGCGATATCTCGTGCGCCTTTAACGCAGGCATACGCCCCGCTCCGCGCAGGGAGGCTCGGAAGTGGCTGACAAACACGCGTTCAAAGCCTCGCACCGACCGGCTTCTCTCTGCAAAACGCCTCCGTTTGTCTCGTTTCGTCAACGCCCATGTAACTATACTCATTGGAAACGGTTTTGTCAAGTAAAAACGCGGTTTTTCCGCACGATCGCGCCATTCGGGGCGCAGGCCGGAAGCTTCAGATGAAATTCCATCATCGCGCGGCGGGTGTCTTCGATCTCCTCCCCCTCCGGGCCGAAGATCTGACCGGCGCGGAAGGATACCGGCGCTTTGCCGGGCAGCAGCAGCTCCAGCTCGTCGCCGCGGAAGAACTTGTTGCGCTGTGTGAGCAGGGCGTTCCCCTCCTCGTCGCATTCCTCGACGACGGCGACTACGTCGGCCGTCGCGCTGTAGGACGCTTCCCCGTAATGCTGTCCCGGATCGCCAAAATAGAAGCCGGTGCTGTAAGGGCGGTGACTGAGCTTCTCGGTCTCCTCTACCCAGAGCGGGTCGAGCGGCTTTCGCTCGATCGCCGCATCCAGCGCCTGACGGTAAGCGTTGGTGACGACCGCCGTGTAGTAGGCCGACTTCATCCGTCCCTCGATTTTGAAGCTGCTGATCCCGGCGTCCAGAAGCTCCGGCAGATGCTCAATCATGCGCATATCGCGGGAGTTCATGATATAGGTGCCGCCGTCCTCGGTGATTTCAAAGTACTGTCCCGGGCGCTTTTCCTCTACCAGATGGTACTTCCAGCGGCATGGCTGGGCGCATTCGCCGCGGTTGGCATCGCGCCCGGTGAGGTAATTGGACAGCAGACAGCGGCCGGAAAAGGACACGCACATCGCGCCGTGGACGAAGGCCTCCAGCCGAAGCTCCGGCGGTGTATTGGCACGGATCCGGCGGATATCTTCCAGCTTTGTCTCGCGGGCCAGCACAACGGTGTCCGCCCCGAGCTCATAAAGAGCGTTGGCCGACGCGCTGTTGATGACGCCGAATTGGGTACTCACATGCCGAGCTACGCGCGGGGCATGCTTTTTCGCCAGACTCAGTACTCCGAGATCCGCAATGATTATCGCGTCCACGCCGATCTCCTGCAGGAAGCCGAGATAGCGCGGCAGCGGCGCAAGTTCGTTTTCCAGCGGGAGCGTATTGCAGGTGACATAGAGCTTTGCTCCGGCAGTATGGGCAAGGGCGACCGCCGCCTCCAGCTCATCATCGCCGAAATTGGCCGAAGCGGCACGCATCCCGTAGGCATGTCCGGCGAGATACACAGCGTCCGCACCGTAGAGCAGCGCCATGCGCAGCCGCTCCATATCACCGGCCGGCGAAAGTAGTTCCGGTCGATCAGCCATAGCTCTGCGTAGCGACGAAGGCGTCAAAGTCTTCCGCATTAGTAAAGAACTCATGTCTGCCGGTCTCCGTATTGAGCGCATAGAAATAATAATTCGTCGATTCCGGATTCAGCGCGGCCTTGATCGAATCAAGTCCCGGGTTGCAGATCGGCGTGGGCGGCAGGCCGGTGTAGCGGCGGGTGTTATACGGCGAATCATAGGCCAGCATTTCCGCCGTCGGTGCGCCCTCGTGCTCAGGGAATACATAGAGGATGGAGGCGTCGATGCCGAGCGTCATGCCCTCTCTCAGGCGGTTATTGATTACGGAAGAAATCAAAGCACGGTCGTCATAATCGGTCTCCGGATCCACCGCGGCCTCCTTCTCGATCAGCGAGGCAATGATGACGATCTGTCTCATGTTCAGGTTGCGGTCGCTGGCCTGCTTGAGCATATCCGCCGTCAGCAGATAATGGAAGTTCTCCAGGAATTTATTGATCGCGCTGGATGCCTGCATGCCGACATAGAACTGATAGGTATCCGGGAACAGGAAGCCCTCCAGACGGGTCGGATCGCCGGCAGCCTGACTGTTGAGGAAGGAATAGTTATACTTGTAATTGGCGGCTGCCTCCATCAGATCCTCATAACTGCAGACCTCTTTTTCCTCCAGGCGGCGGAAGATCTGCTCCATGGTGAAGCCTTCGGGGAAGGTGACGTCAATGGTCATGGCAGCGCCGGAACCGGCGCGCATGTTCTGGACCAGTGCGCGATAGTCGAAGCTGGATTTCAGCTCATAATTGCCAGGCGTGACCTTTCTGTCTGCGTGTGAGATCCTGCAGAAAAATTCAAACAGCCACTTGTATTGAATGAGCCCTGCTTCCTTCAGCGCATCGGACACATAGGAGATGTCGGCGCTGCGCACGGTTTTCGTGCCGACCACATTGCCGTCCTTGTCCAGTTCGTCCACGGTTTTCGTCTCAAATACCGAAGTCGGCAGATTGACGACGGCAGTGAAGGTCTCCTTGTTCAGTGCCAGCGCGTCGCTGGCCGCCATCCAGGCCAGACAAGCGAGGATGATGCTGACGCAGACGATAAAAACAAAGTACATCAGTCCGCCGATACAACCGCTGCGGGATTCCCTGCTTTGGCGTACAGGATGGTAATCTCTCTCGCTCACCGGGTCGCCGGTGTAGTTATGTGCCTCTTCGCCGCTCTCATCCAGAAACAGCTTGTCCACGGACTTCAGCGCATTTTCCTTGGCTTTCTGAATGTGTGCGGCCGTTTCGGACCCTGTCTGAGGAGGCGCGGCATCCTCCGGCTTTTTCTCCGTGGGCTCAGTCGGATTCGTCTCATCCGTTTCAGGCGCCGAGATGCCCTCCCACAGAGCATCATCCTTCTTTTTTGACAAGGCCTCTCCCTTATCCTGCTGTTCAAACAGCTGATTGATTTTATCCAATTCTTCAGCCATTTCTGACCTCCTAGGAAATCGTGATTCACGCGTTTTTCGCCTATGGCATAGGATGGCATGAACGGCAGGCGCTCTGCAAGCCGATCACATTCGCTGCTGTCCGCCGCGCGGGACGCCGTGAATCAAATCATCGCGCGCGGAGAAAGGAACAATCATGTTCTGCAATTCCTGCAATAACAGCTCCATCTGGCTCATCATCCTGATCATCATCCTCTTCGGCTGGGGCGGCAACGGTTTCGGCTGCGGCTGTGGCTGCGGCTGTGAGAGCAACAACAACTGCGGCTGTGGCTGCGGCTGCAACTGAGAGAACTAAACATGCCTGGGGCTTCTTCGGAAGCCCCTCTTTTATTTGACGGCATTCAGGATCAGCCGATAGATCTCTTGGTTCTTTTCTTCGATGTCACGTTCTTTCCCGTCCTTCAGGAAAGAGATCTTTGCCCAGCCGTAATAGTCTGCGGCAAGGCGAGCCGTTTTTAAACAGCGCTCCAGATAACGCACATCTTTTTCGTGAATGTCCGCGCTGGTGTTTGTCTTTTCCTGCCGGCGCTTCATGCGGGCGAGGGAGGTTTCAATGTCCACATCCAGATAGATCACCAGATCCGGGACCGGCAGGCCCATCTTTCCGTATTCCAGATCGGACAGCCAGGCGAAATAATCCGGCAGCTCGTCCTCCGGAAGCTTAGACCCCTGATGCACCGCGTTGGAGGTGGTGTAGCGGTCAGACAGGATCAATCCGCCCTGATGATAAATTTCACCCCAGTCCTCCCGGTAGGAAGCAAAGCGGTCAACGGCGTAAAAGGTAGAGGCCGTATAGGCGTTCACGTCCTCCGGGCGGGAGCCGAACTGCCCGCCGAGATACATGCGGATCAGCGCGCTGCTGTCTTTATCATAGCGCGGAAAAACGATATGATGATAGTTGATCCCATCGGACTCCATTCTCGCGCAGAGGCGGCGGTACTGCGCGGATTTTCCGCTGCCGTCGATGCCCTCCAGCACAATCAGTTTTCCCTTGTTCATGCTTTCTTCCTGCCTCTTTCTTTCATCGCTGCCCGGAGTATGCCGGGCAGACGGATCATTCGCGTAATGCGTTTCGGCTCCTGCAGCAGCCGGAACAGCCACTCCAGGCCAAGTCTGCGCCAGAGCAGCGGAGCACGGCGGATCCTTCCGGAAAAAACATCCAGCGCCCCGCCGAGTCCGATCATCAGAACGCCGGGCAGCACGGGACTGTAGCTTTTCATCCACAGCTCCTGCCGCGGAGAACCGAGACAGACGAGCAGCAGCTCCGCACCGCTTCGACGGATCTCATCCGTCAGAGCGGTTTCTTCCGTAGACGAATCATAACCGTGATGCGTCCCTGCGATCCGCAGTCCGGGAAATCGGCGCGACAGGTTCTCGCCTGCAAGCTGCGCAACACCCGGCTTTGCGCCCAGCAGATAAACGCTGCCGCCGCGTTCAGCCAATTCTTTCATCAGCCCCGAAGCAAAATCGATGCCGGGCAGACGGTGATAAAGCGGCCTGCCCAGGATCTTCGACGCCCAGATCATCCCGACGCCGTCCGGCAGGATCAGATCCGCGGACAAGATCGCCTCCCGCAGCGCGGGATCTTTCATGGCTGCCATCACGATCTCCGGGTTCGGCGTCACCGCATAGACTCCCTTGTCCGATCCGATCAGGCTGAGTGCGTTTTCAATGATTTCAATCGGTTCACCATCGTCAAAGGGAATACCAAAGCATTCGGTTTTGGTCATACCTGGCTGAAAACCTCTCCGATCTTTTCATGGATCACCAGATCCGCAAAGCTGTCGTAAGGCGTTTCGCTCAGATTGACGAGGGCGAGCTTGGTGCCGCGGTAATAACGGATCAGGCCGGCTGCCGGGTATACGTTCAGCGAGGTGCCGCCGACGATGAGCACGTCCGCATGACGGATATAGTGCAGCGCGCTGCTCATGATGTCCTGGTCCAGCGGCTCCTCATAGAGCACGATATCCGGGCGGATCACGCCGCCGCAGTCACAGCGCGGAACGCCCTCGCCATGGTTCATCCGCTCCGCGGGGTAGGGCTTGCGGCAGCGGCAGCAGTAGGCGCGCCAAATGCTGCCGTGCAGTTCAAGCACGTTTTTGCTGCCGGCTGCCTGGTGGAGACCGTCGATATTCTGCGTGATCACCGCGCGGAGCTTGCCTTCCGCCTCCAACTCCGCCAGGCGCTTGTGCGCGCGGTTCGGCTGTACGTTCTCGATGACCAGCTTTTCCCGGTGGAAGCGGTAATACTCCTCGGGATCGCGCGCAAAGAAGCTGGCGCTCAGGATCGTCTCCGGGGGATACTTCCACTTCTGATTGTACAGGCCGTCCACGCTGCGGAAATCGGGGATCCCGCTCTCCGTACTGACGCCTGCGCCGCCGAAGAAGACGATGTTGTCGCTTTCTTCGATCCACTGTTTCAAGCGTTTGATGCCGCTGTCCATACAGTCACCCCCAGAGCACACAATGTGATATTTTATTATACACCACACCGGGCCGCTTGACAAGAAGCGGCCCGGTGCTGAACGCATAAAGAATTGTGAAGGCTGCTCAGAGTTTTCCTTCGGCCCAGGCGAGGATCTTTTCCGCTTTGGGCCGGAGCGCCTCCAGGCGGATCTCGTTTTCACGGCGAACGATAAAGGAATAGGTGTCGTCACTGCTGCCCTGGGCCATATGCACCGCAAACAGGCGCGCGCTGCGGATACTGCTGAGGGCATACTCCACCGCGCTGCCGAGATAGATCGCGCTTTCCTGCGGGGCGAAGGCAGTCAGTTCCTCGATCAGGTCCGCCAGATTGATCATCTGACAGATCACCTCGTCGCTGATGGCGGCGGCGGGCTCGCGGGCGGCATCGATCTTCTGCGGATCGCCTTCCTTGACGGCGCGTCTCATGATATTGCGTCCCTTGACGTCCTCGTCGATCAGATAGACCATGTAGGCGCGCAACTTCTCAATATTGCGCAGGAGGTATTCCATGCGCTCTTCCCCGCTGTGAAGCTTCGACGCAATACGAGCGCCGCGAAGCGCCATCGCGCAGGCTTCCGCGGCGCAAAGCGCGGCCGCGCTGCCGATATCCAGCTTGCCCTCCGGATCGGCCAAGGCACTTGTCAGTTCATCGGGATCTTTTTTGCGAAAGATTTCGATGACAAATTTCTTTTTCTGCTCATCCATATCGATCAGCCTCACTTTCAGTCGCGGTTGAATTCGCGCAGACTCAGGCCTTCGTTTTTCTGCAGTGCCCAGTTGATGCACCAGCCGGAGGTAAACAGCAGCAGATTGTTGCCCTTGAAGTCCTGCACCCACTTGGTATCGCTCGTCAGATTGAGCGACGGGATGTCGATGTTTTCGTTATCCACCCATCGAACCAGTTCATAAGGCATGCTGCGGCGGCGGATATCGACACCGTATTCGCTCTTGAGGCGGTATTCAAGCACCTCAAACTGCAGCACGCCGACGACGCCGACGATCACTTCCTCCACGCCGGTGTGCGGCTCGTGGAAGATCTGGATGGCGCCCTCCTGGGCGATTTGCATGATGCCCTTTTCAAACTGCTTACGCTTCATCGTGTCAATGCGCTCCACCGCGGCAAAATGCTCCGGCGCGAAGGTTGGGATGCCCTCGAAGCGAACGTTCATGCCTTTCTCGCAGATCGTATCACCGATGGAGAAGATGCCCGGATCGAAAACGCCGATGATATCGCCGGCATAAGCCTCATCGATGATCGCGCGGTCCGAGGCCATCAGCTGCTGCGGCTGCGCCAGGCGCAGGGTCTTGCCGCCCTGCACGTGAAAATATTCGCGGTCACGCTCGAAGCGGCCGGAGCAAATGCGCATAAAGGCGATGCGGTCGCGGTGCGCCTTGTTCATGTTGGCCTGGATCTTGAAGACAAAAGCGGAGAAGCGTTCGTCAAAGGGGTCGATGATATCATCCTCCGATACGCGCGGCAGCGGCGGCATGGTCATGTGGAGAAAGTGCTCCAGGAAAGGCTCGACGCCGAAGTTGTTGAGCGCAGAGCCGAAAAATACCGGGCTGAGGCGCCCTTTGCGCACTTCCTCGATATCGAATTCATAGCCCGCGCCGTCGAGCAGCTCAATGTCGTCCGCGAGGCTCTTTCGCAGGCGCTCGCCGATCAGCTCATCCAGCTTCTCCGTCTCGTCGAGGCTGCATTCGATCGCACGGATCTTGCTTTGACCGCGGTGGAATTCGTTGAAGGCCAGGATGGCCTGCTTCTCGCGGTCATACACGCCCTTGAACTCCTGGCCGCAGCCGATGGGCCAGTTCATCGGGTAGGTGCCGATGCCGAATTCGTGCTCCAGCTCCTCCATCAGCTCGTAGGGGCTGCGCGCCTCGCGGTCGAGCTTGTTGATAAAGGTGAAGATCGGGATATGCCGCATGGCGCAGATCTTGAACAGCTTTCTGGTCTGCGGCTCGATGCCCTTGGCCGCGTCGATCACCATCACGGCGCTGTCCGCCGCCATCAGCGTACGGTAGGTGTCCTCGGAAAAGTCCTGGTGGCCCGGCGTGTCGAGGATATTGATGCAGTAGCCCTCGTACTCAAACTGCATCACCGAGGAGGTGATGGAAATGCCGCGCTGCTTTTCCAGCTCCATCCAGTCGGAGACCGCATGGCGCGCCGTGGCCTTGCCCTTGACGGATCCGGCCAGCTGGATCGCTCCACCGTACAGGAGGAGCTTTTCCGTCAGGGTCGTTTTACCGGCGTCCGGATGCGATATAATAGCAAATGTCCGGCGCCGTTCGATTTCTTGCTTTAATTCAGACATATATCTTTCGTTCCTTTATGTTCCATCTTATCTCATTCAGTTAAAAATGATACGGCTTTACACCGGAAAGACACCCTTTCTTATCCATTTTTCACTGTATGTTATCATAGATTCCGGCCAGATGCAAGGAGAAAGCCTTGAACTTCGCAGATGCGGATGATAAAATCATTTTGAAAGGGAGTGCTGCCATGACAACAGTCAAAAAAGACGCTTTGATCGCGGAGATCACGGAGATTTGCGCTCGTTCCGGTCGTGCGGAAGCAGAGCTTTTGTCCACGGAACCGGCGCCATATCGGAATCTTTTTTCCCCGTATCAGCTGGCTGATATACCGCTCCCCAATCGCTGCCTGATCGCGCCGAAAACCATGGTCGGCGGAAGCTTCGTTCCCAACGACATCGCGCGCCGTTTTTATCTGGCGCGCGCAGAAGCCGGCCTTCTGACCACCGGACCTCTATCGACAGGCAGGGACAGCGATCCCCTGCTGCTGCAGCGCTGGATGTCGCTGAACGAACGCCTGCACGCCAAAGGCGCGCACATCCTGCTGCAGCTGCAGCAGGATGGAACCGTGAAGCACGCTTTGAGCCTTGCGTCAGCAGGCGCAGCCGCCGGATTCGACGGAGTCTGTATCGACGCCCGTATTCAGGACGATGAGCTTACGCAGATCGTGCGTGAGATTCGTGCCCGACTCGGTTCAGGCTTTTTGATCCTCTGCCGCGTTTCTCTCTCCTCCGCCGTCCCGGAAAGCGGTCTCAACCCGAAGAAAAATGGAAGATACCGCGGACTTGCCGAACAGCTGGAGCGGATGACGGAATTGGCCCGTGCCGGTGCGGACGGCCTTGAGGTAAGCATCGGCTGCCCGGAAACGCCCTGGCTCCTGTCCCCTGCCTCACAGCTGCCCGCCGGCTGCTTTGCGGAGGCCGCCCGCGCATTGAAGGCGCACTTCCGGGTGCTCGGCATCCGATCCGCCGTGATCGCCTCCGGCAGACTGTCCGATCCCGGCCTTGCGGAAGCGCTGCTGAAAAAGGGGTACTGCGACCTTGTATCGCTGGACGGTGCCGGAATCGGCGATCCGGCCTGGTTTCGGAAGGCCGCGACGGGTCAGGAAGAAACGATCTGCCCATGCGCTCTGCCGCTCTATCCCCTTTCCCCGGAGAAAGAGCGCATTGCTGTGATCGGCGCCGGCTGCCGCGGCCTGAACTATGCCTTACAGGCGTCAGACGCCGGACACAGTGTCGACCTGTATGAAGAAAGGCTCCGTCCGGGCGGAGATCTGGCGCTGTTTCCATCGAGCGCAGCTGAAGTGAAAAAGGAGCTGCTGGCTTATCTGCTCGAAGAGCTGAAAAAGCGGCCGCAGATCCGCCTGCGAACAGGGACAAGAGCAGACGCAGAGCTGCTCAAGAAGGGCGCCTATGACCGCATCGTATTTGCCTGCCGGCCTGAAGCGGTCTCCACTCCGGCTGTTCAAGGTTGGGGTGAGATCCCCTTTATCACAGCGGAGAGCCTGGAAGAAGCGTTCAGCGGTCAATGGAAAAAGAAACGCATTGCCGTGCTTGGCAGCGACGATCTTGCCTGTGATATCGCCTGGGCACTGCAGAACGAAGGGCAGGTCAGGCGCTGTGTGCTTCTGACGGACAAGCCTACAGTGATGAGCGGAGAGCCGGAGGAAGACCGCGCCTGGTTTATGCATCATTTTAGGCTGCGCGGCGGACAGATGATGACCGGGAAGCGGATCTCACGCATTCGCTTCCATACGATCTTTACGGAGGATCCGATCAGCGGCGAGGAGGGATATGTCCGCTGCGACCTCATCATTCTGGCCCAGCGCGAGCCCGCGCCGCTGCGGCTGTACGAAGAAGCAGTCCGGGAGCGGCTTGCTCCGCAGATCCAGATATTATAAAAAGCAAAGAGGCCGTTACCAACGGCCTCTTTGCTTATATTTTTTCCATATTCATCGCAGCGACGCGAAGCATCAGCTTCTTCACGCCGACTTTTTCGAAATCCACTTCGATCAGATAATCGCCGCCCATCGGCGTCATTTTGACCAGTTTGCCCTGGCCGAAAGCCTTGTGGCGTACCTGATCGCCAACGGCGAAGCTGGCGGCAGGCGCCGCTTTCTTCGGCGGCGGAGCGGGCGCACGGATCGGAGCCTTTGCCGCCGGCGTCTTCGCGGCAGGCGCCTTGTAGACAAAGCCGAGTTCTTCCCTGCGGTCGTGATAGCCATAACCCTTCGGGACATTTTTCTTTTCGATGCATGTCTCCGGGATCTCGTCCACAAAGCGGGAGACGCGGTTGGAGGTCGTGCGCCCGAAGATCATGCGCTGCCTGGCGCAGACCAGGTATAGATTGCGCATGGCGCGGGTGATCGCCACGTAGCAGAGGCGGCGTTCTTCCTCCATCTCGTCCGGCTCGCCGATGGCGCGGATGCCAGGGAAGATCGTTTCCTCCATGCCGACGACAAAAACCGTCGGAAATTCCAGGCCCTTGGCGCTGTGCATCGTCATCATGACCACACAGTCGGCGTCCTTGTCATAGGTATCCATATCGGTATAGAGCGCGACGTCCGCCAGGAAGCCGTCCAGGCTCCGGTCGCCGGATTCCTTCTGGTATGTAAGGATGCTGGTCTTGATCTCCCGGACGTTTTCGGCGCGCGCCGTATCCTCCACGGTGTTCTTCTCCTCCAGCATGCGCAGATAACCGGTCTTTTCCAGCAGCTCGTCCAGCAGCTGATCGGGTGTAACTTCCTTGGCGCGCTCGTGCAGATCGTCAAGAAGACCGGCAAACTGCCGCATACGGATGGCGGCCCGAGAAAGCTCCGGATAGCGGTCCGCCCCGCGCAGCACGTCAATGAGGCTGAGTCTCTCGCGGTCTGCAATCTCCTGCGCGAGCTCCACGCTGCGCGCGCCGATGCCGCGCGGCGGGTTGTTGACGATGCGCGTCAGGCGCAGATCGTCGCCCGGAGAGGCGATCACGCAGAGATAGGCCAGCACGTCCTTGACCTCAGCGCGGTCAAAGAAGCGCGTACCTCCGATGATGCGGTACGGGATACCGTTGCGCTTGAAGGCATATTCCAGCTGGTTGGACTGGGCGTTCATGCGGTACAGGATCGCGTGATCCCGCCAATTGGCGCCCTTGCTGTATTCGCCGAGGATCGTGGAGGCCACGTACTGGGCCTCCTCGTTCTCATTGTCGGCCACATAGAGCTTGATCGGGCTGCCCTGATCCTGCTTTGTCCAGAGTTCCTTGCCTTTGCGTCCGAGATTGTTGCGGATGACGCTGTTGGCCGCCTCCAGAATATGCCCGGTGCTGCGGTAATTCTGCTCCAGGCGGATGACCCGACATTTTTTGTATTCGCTCTCAAAGGAGAGGATGTTTTCGATCGTCGCGCCGCGGAACTTGTAAATGCTCTGATCATCGTCGCCGACCACGCAGATATTGCCGCTGCCGCCCGCAAGAAGAGAGGACAGCAGATACTGCAGGTGATTCGTGTCCTGATACTCGTCGATCAGCACATAACGGAAGCGGCGCTGCCAATAGCTGCGTACCTCTTCGTTTTCCTGCAGGAGCTTGACCGTGAAGGAGATCAGATCGTCAAAGTCCATCGCGCCGGCAGCAAACATCCGGCGCATGTATTCCGTATAGACTTCGCCGATGCGGATCCGGCGGATATCGCCGCTGGCTCTCGCCTGCCGCAGGTATTCTGCCGCGCCGATCTGCGCGTCCTTGGCGCGGCTGATCTCGCCGAGCAGCATCCGCGGCGCGAAGCTCTTTTCGTCCAGGTTCTGATCCTTGACGATATGCTTGACCAGGCTCTGGCTGTCAGCGGTATCGTAGATCGTAAAGCTGGACGGAAAGCCGAGGCGCTCCGCGTCACGGCGCAGAATACGCACGCAGGCGGAGTGGAAGGTGCAGGCCCAGATATCGTTGGCGTCCTCACCCAGCATGCGCTCCAGGCGCTCCTTGAGCTCGCCGGCTGCCTTGTTGGTAAAGGTGATGGCAAGGATGCGCCAGGGCTCGACGGGATCCAGGCGCGCCGCAGCCAGGCCTCGCTCCCCGCCTTCCTCCAGCGCGGCAAGCATCGCCTCATCGGCACCGGCGGGCAGATCCTCACTGTCGCTGGCGCGGCCGTATTTGAGCAGGTTGGCAATGCGGTTGATAAGTACCGTGGTCTTGCCGCTTCCGGCACCGGCCAGGATCAGCAGCGGCCCCTCCGTGGCCATCACCGCCTCCAACTGTCTGTCATTGAGATTTTTGAAATCGCTGCGCACCAGAGCGCGGCGTGCTTCGACGAAGCGTTGTTCAAATGCAGTCATCATGGCCTGCATTGTAGCACATTTCGACGCGCCTTACAAGGCGGACTTTCAGTCCATCCACTCCCGCATGCGCTCCACGGCACGGCGTTCCAGACGCGATATCTGAACCTGAGAGACGTGCAGCACTCTGGCACAGTTCTGCTGCGTCAGACCGTGGAAATAGCGAAGCGCGATCACCTGCCGCTCCCGCTCCGGCAGTCGGTCGATCGCCGAACGCAGCGCCACACGCTCCAGCATCTTATCCTCGGCCTGATAATCGCCAAGAACATGCTCAAGCGTGAAACCGTCGTCGTTGGTTTCTCGCTGGAGGCTTTCCGTCGGCCCGGCCGCCGTTTCAGCAAAGGCGATATCCTCCGGCGCGATGCCGGTTTCCGCGGACAGCTCCCCGATCGTCGGTTCACGGCCCAGGCGCTGCTCCAGCGCCACACGGGCCGAGCGCAGGTGATTGGCCTGCTCTTTCAGGCTTCGGCTGACCTTGACGGCGCCGTCGTCCCGCAGAAAGCGGCGGATCTCTCCGGAGATCTTCGGCACAGCATAGGTAGAAAACTGCGTTCCGAAGCTCTCGTCATAGCCCTCCACAGCCTTCAGAAAGCCGACGCAGCCGAGCTGAAACAGATCCTCCGGATCGGTGCCCCGGCCGAAGAATCGCCGGGCCACACTCCAGATGAGTCCGCTGTTTTCTTCAATCAGCCGGCCGCCGGCCTCCCGGTCTCCCTGCTGCGCTGCCTGGATGGCAGACAGCATGTCCTGCGTCATCGTTTCCCGATCCGGGGGCAGATCCTCCGGCGCATCACGACCGTCGTCCCTTTTCCCGGCCTGGACCGTACGCTGAGCTTGTCCATAAAGCTGCCGATGATGGTAAAGCCCATGCCGCTCCGGTCCTCGCCGCCTGTCGTATAAAGCGGCTGCATCGCCTTCTCTACGTCCTCAATGCCGCAGCCCCAGTCCTTAACCGAGATCTCCAGCACTTGTCCCTCCAGGATGCGAAGGCGCATGGAGACACGGCCGATCTCGTCGGGATAGGCGTGGACGATGGCGTTGGTGACCGCCTCGGACACCGCGGTTTTGATGTCGCCCAATTCCTCCATTGTGGGATCAAGCTGGGCAGCGAATGCGGCGGCGGCTGCCCTGGCAAAAGCTTCATTGCTGCTTTTGCTGGGGAATTCCATTTTTATGTAGTTTTGTTCTTTCAAGGGTATCCTCCTACTCTCCCGCTTTCCACGGGGATCATTCGATCCAGGCCTGCAGCGTCGATCACGCGCAGAGCCTGCCTGGCCGGATTTTCCACCCACAGCCTGCCGCCGATCGTTCGGATATGCCGGTTTGCCTTTACGATCACGGCAATGCCCGAGGAATCCATAAAGCTCAGCGCCGACAGATCCAGCACGCAGTCCCGCGGCAGATACTCATCCAACAGCTCCGCAATGCATGTGCTGGTCTGCTGCGCCTCATGCTGATCCAGCTCGCCGCTCAGATAGATCGTCAGTCGACCTGCCGAAAATGAGGTATTGATGTTCAACTCGTTCACCACACAAAAAAATGTCACTGCATCGCATGGATGCAGTGACATTTTATCGGATATACGGTGCGGAAACTGTCGGATCAGCCGAGAGACGCGAGGCTTGCCCTGAGATTTTCGATCAGCGCCTCGAGCTTTGCCTTCTTCTCGCGCTCGGTATTGACGACCGCCTCCGGCGCGCGGGTGATAAAGTTCTGATTGGAGAGCTTGCCGATCTGCGCGGCGAGCTGCTTTTCGGCATTAGCCAGCTCCTTGGCGATGCGCGCCCTCTCCTTCTCCAGATCCACCAGCTCCGCCATCGGCATGAAGAGCCGCGCGTTGTCGGTCACGACAGAGACCATACCCTCGCTGCCTTCCGGCGCCTCGCCGAGGACGCTGACCTCACTTGCGTAGGCCAGCTTGCAGATATAGCTCCGGCCGGCCTCGAAAGCGGCCTTGCGGTCGGTCGCGATCAGCAGATGCGCCTTGCGGGAAGGCGGCACGTTCATTTCGCTGCGGCGAGCGCGCACTGCCTTGATGGCCGTCATGACCATCTCAAAGCTCTGCTCGTCTTCACGGAAGCAGAGATCGTCCCGATACTCGGGATACTTCTCGACCATCAGCGCCTCGCCCTCATGCGGCAGGGCCTGCCAGATCTCCTCCGTGATGAAGGGCATGAAGGGATGCGCCAGCTTCAGGATCTCGGTCAGCACGTACAGCAGCACTTTCTGCGCGGCGAGTTTGCTCTCCTCATCCTCGCCGTTGAGGCGGGGCTTGGTCAGCTCGATATACCAGTCGCAGTAGCTGTCCCAGATGAAGTCATAGATCTTGCCCGCGGCCACGCCCAGCTCATAGCTGTCCATGTTCTCGCAGACCTCTTTGACCACGTCGTTGAGCTTGGAGAGGATCCACTTGTCCTCGATCTCCAGCTTCTCGGGCAGCTCGTTTTTGTCGATCGAGAGATTCATCATCACGAAGCGGGAGGCGTTCCAGAGCTTGTTGCAGAAGTTGCGCATGGCCTCGCACTTTTCCACATAGAAGCGCATATCGTTGCCGGGGCTGTTGCCGGTGATGAGGTTGAAGCGAAGCGCGTCCGCGCCATACTTGTCCACCATCTCCAGCGGGTCGATGCCGTTGCCGAGAGACTTGGACATCTTGCGGCCCTGGCTGTCGCGCACAAGGCCGTGGATCAGCACGGTCTTGAAGGGCTCCTTGTCCATGTGCTCCATACCGGAGAAGATCATGCGGGCGACCCAGAAGAAGATGATATCATAGCCGGTGATCATCAGTGTGGTCGGATACCAGTACTCCAGCTCCTTTGTCTGCTCGGGCCAGCCCATCGTGGAGAAGGGCCAGAGCGCCGAGGAAAACCAGGTGTCCAGCACGTCTTCCTCGCGGCGGATCTTTTTGCTGCGGCACTGCTCGCACTCGCAGGGATCCTCGCGGGAGACGGTGATATGGCCGCAGTCCTCGCAGGTCCAGGCCGGGATCTGGTGCCCCCACCAGAGCTGGCGGGAAATGCACCAGTCGTGCACGTTCTCCATCCAGTTGAGGTAGATCTTGGTAAAGCGCTCCGGCACAAAGCGGATACGGCCGTCCTTGACGACTTCGATGGCTTTTTCGGCCAGCGGCGCCATTTTCACGAACCACTGCGGGCTCGTCAGCGGCTCCACCACGCTGCCGCAGCGGTAGCAGCAGCCGACGTTATGGTTGTAGGGCTCGGTCTTCACCAGGTAGCCCTGCTCCTCCAGATCAGCCACGATGGCCTTGCGCGCCTCATAGCGGTCCAGACCGTTATACTTGCCGCCGTTAATGATCTTCGCGTCCTCGTCGATCACCTGGATCTGCTCCAGATTGTGGCGCAGGCCGACCTCATAGTCGTTGGGGTCGTGGCAGGGCGTCATTTTCACGGCGCCGGTGCCGAAGCCGAGCTCCACGTAGTCGTCGGCCACAATGGGCAGTCTGCGGCCCACGAGCGGCAGGATGGCAAACTTTCCGACGAGGTGCTGATAGCGCTCATCGGCAGGGTTGACCGCCACGCCGCTGTCGCCCAGCATGGTCTCGGGACGGGTCGTTGCAATGATGAGCTCCTCATCTGAGCCCTCGATCGGGTAGCGGATATGCCAGAAATGGCCGGGCATGTCCTTGTACTCCACCTCCGCGTCGGACAGCGCGGTGCGGCAGTGCGGGCACCAGTTGATGATGCGGCTGCCCTTGTAGATGAGGCCCTTTTCATAGAGCCGGCAGAAAGCCTCTCGCACAGACCGGGCGCAGGTCTCGTCCATCGTAAAGCGGCTGCGGTCCCAGTCGCAGGAGACGCCCATGCTCTTTTGCTGTTCGACGATGCGGTCGCCGTACTTGCCCTTCCAGTCCCAGACGCGCTCGAGGAACTTCTCGCGGCCGAGGTCATAGCGGGTCTTGCCCTCTTCCTTGCGCAGCACCTCTTCCACCTTGATCTGGGTGGCGATGCCCGCATGGTCGACGCCGGGCAGCCAGAGCGCGGCATAGCCCTGCATGCGCTTATAACGGGTGACGATGTCCTGCATCGTCGCGTCCAGCGCGTGGCCCATGTGCAGCTGTCCCGTCACATTCGGAGGCGGCATCATGATCGAAAACGGCTTCTTTTCCGGGTCGATCTTGCCCTTGAACCAGCCGCCCTGCATCCAGAAGTCATAGATCTTCTTTTCCACAGTCTGCGGTTCATACACTTTCGGCAGTTCTTTCATTGGATTCTCCTTCTATCATCACTTGATTTCTTATTCTATACCATCAATTTCAACGGCAGGAGCGCCCGAGATGACGGTCAGCAGACTTCGCCATGCCTTGAGCCTACTGTTCAATTCCAAGCGAAACTGCATGCTATCGCCTCCTCTACAAAAAATCGCCCTGAGACAAAAGTCTCAGGGCGATAAAAATACCGTGGTACCACCTGAATTCCGCATGCTGCGGCACTCGAACGCTCTTAACGCGAGCCGACGGCAGCGCTACATCTCTTCACGCCGCATGCTCCGAGCCGACCTTCCGCGCCGCTTCACAAGGGCTTGCAGCTTCCGCCCTCTCTCTGCGATCCGCTCAACGCGTACTCCTGCTCTTCTAAGCATATGGGGATTATACCCACGTTTTGCGTGTTTGTCAATGAAAAAGCTTACTGATTGGCGGCTTTCTTCACCTGCAGCTCCTCGACCGCCTTTTTATTGAGCGGATAGGCAAAGCGCAGGATCAGGAACACCAGCAGAAACAGCACCGCCGGGATCATGACGGAGGAATTGTACATCCGCTGCAGCGCCGCATCCGTCAGGCCCTCGGTCTTCAGCTTGCTGCCCTCGTAGCCGATGCGCAGCAGAGGGACGTTGATGAGGATCGTCGCGACCGTCTGGCCGAGCTTGCGCATGAAGGAATAGAAGGCGTAGCTGGTAGCCTCGTCGTTGAGCCCGAAGGTCACGCGGTTATAGTCGATCGCATCGCCGGCCATGACCCAGATCAGCAGGAAAATGAACGCGGTACCCACGCCGGAGGCGAGGCAGGCGGCCAGATACAGCCACACGTTCGTGACGCCGAAGAGCGCCAGAACAAACAGCGCAATGTAAAACACGGCGGCCAGCAGGATACCGTAGGAGCAGACCTCACGGCGGCCGAACTTGTTGCCGAGGCGCGAGGCGAAGAACATGATCACCGCGACCGGCAGGTACTGGAACACGGTGGGCAGCATGGTCAGACCGGTCTTGTGGAAATAGTGGTCAAACAGATAGGCGTTGTAGCCCTGGCCGAACATCTGCGCCGCCAGAAACAGCATGCTGGCCACGCTGACGGCCATGAAGGGGCGGCTTTTCAGCAGGGTCTTGATGACCTTCATGGTCTGGCCCTTTTCGCGGGGATCGGGCCTGGACTCGACGCGCTCTTTCGACCAGGCATAGCAGAGCAGATAGGCCAGGACGCTGAGCACGGAGATCACGACGACGCCGAGAAAGACCTTCTTGTAGTCCATCTGGGACGTGCCGTCCGCGAGCTTGACATAGCAGATGCTGGCCAGCACCATCGCAGGCATCGCGCCGAAGGTGGAGCCGATCGAGCGGAACACGGACAGCGACGAGCGCTCTTTATCATCGGAGGTGATCACCTGCGCCAGCGAGCCGTACGGGATGTTGATACAGGTATAGAGCATACCGAAGAGGATATAGGTGACATAGATGAAGGCGAGCTTGCCGCCGGCGGAGAAGCCGCGGACGTCGGCAAACATCAGGATCGTAGCCAGTGCCACGGGAACCGCAAAGATCTTGATCCAGCGGCGGTAGCGCCCATCAGAGCGGGGCTTGGCGCCGTCGATCAGGCGGCCCCAGATCGGATCGTTGATTGCGTCCCAGATACGGGCGATGATCGTCATGATCATCACGCTGAGCACACTGATTTCCAACACGTCGGTATAGTACTTGTTCAGAACGCTTTGCGTCAGGCCGAAGACCAGGCAGGAAGCCACGTCGCCCATCGCGTAACCGATTTTATCACGCGCTTTGATACCGCTGGTCGCAGAGATCGAATTTGCCATATTGACACCCTTTCTCATTCTGTTTCGCCGGATCTGATGCATATTTTACTCGCATCCGCCCCTTCCGTCAACCGCTTTCCGTCTAACGAAATTCAATTTGCAGAGGGTTTGGCGAGTCGTCCTCGAGAATGCTCTGCAGATAGACCGTATGGAAGCTGTCCCCGGCCGTTTCCGTCCAGAACTTGAGCTCCCGGCTCAGCTTTTCCCGGTCAAGTGCCTCACCGGTAAAATAAGCAAGGTTCGTTTCCGCAAAGCATCGCGCCATGCGCTCGATGCTCTCCTCCGTCAAGTCGGAGGAGGCATAGCCGGATACGATCTGACGGTAAGAATTTTGATAAAAGCTGTCGCGCGCATAGTCGGCAAAGTGCAGAAGCTTATCGTCGCTCATGCCCCGACTCTTCGCCCAGGCGGAAACGTCGACGCTTTTTGCCTCATAGCCGAGCCCGCTGCCGTTCCACCGCAGAAGACCGTAATGGCAGGGCACGAGCGACAGCGGCGAAGTCAGCACCTCCGTAATGCCGTCCGAGACCGCATGCTGAATATGCATATGCCCGCTGAAGTGCGCAATTACGCCATATTTCTGCAATAAAGCTTCCAATTCATCGGCGTTAGCTATGCGGTAGCCGAAGGTAAACAGAGCGTTATGGGCCAAAACGTTTTGATGACTGACTGTAATCACGCGTGCTTTGGCCTTTTTCGCCTGCTTCAGCTGCTGCTCCAGCCAGGAAAAGCTCTGCTCGGGCAGGAAATTGCCGGAATAGCTGTTGGTATCCAGCATGATGATGCGGAGGCCTGCGCACGGTTCATAGACATAGCTGCCGGACTGCCTGTCCAGACTCATCGCTTCATCATAGCCGAAGTCCCGGTAGAGTGAGCGGAATCCCTCCGCATCGATATTTTCTGTCCGCTCGTACCCCTCCCCTTCAAAGCGGATGCTGGTGGAGACGCGGATATCGTGATTTCCCGGCAGCACCAGCACCTGAACGCCGGCGGTCTCGATCCGTTTCAGTTTGTCCGCCAGATCTTCATGGCTTTTGTATTCCCCGTTAAAGCTCAGGTCTCCGCTGAGGATCAGGACATCGGGGCGTTCGGCGATCATCTGCTCGGTAAAGGCCTCGGTGATCGCCTCGATATCCAGCATCAGCTTGCCGTCGCCGCGTGCGACGACCTCCTGAAACAGAGGGCCGTTGTCCGTCAGCTCCTGAGACAGATAGTGCAGGTCGGAGGCGATGGCAATGCGAAGCTCTTTCGGTTCTCCTTCAACCTTCGGTGAAGTCTCCCCTCCGCCCGGCGCGCAGGCAGAGAGAAGCAGGCACAGGGCCAACAGAAGGGCGCAGCAGATTCTATGCTTCATCATGACCCTCCTCCCTTGCATTTTTTCTTATTTTATCATGCAATCCGAACCTGTCAACAAAAAGAGGAAAGCCTCAGCTTTCCTCTTTTTCCATAGTGGCCGGTCATTTATAAAGGCAGGATCCGACGCTTGCCGGTTTTGATCTCAAACTGTTTCCGGTCGATGATCTGTGCGTACTGGTCATAGACCCGCGGGATCAGATCCTCCCAGGGAATGGGGATCGTCTCCTTGGCCTTCCGGCCGATGGCCTTGACATAGCCGGGCTCGGCAAAGACGCGGCGGATCTCGTCGCGCATGGCCTCGGCCTTTTCCTCCGCGACAAAGCCATTGACGCCGGGATCGACCGATTCGGCCGCGTTGGAGCCCTTGGTCAGCAGCGAAGGGATCGCCATCGCCGCCGCCTCACGCACAACGAGCGGGGTGTTGTCGTAGACGCTGGGGAAGAAAAACAGATCGGCATTCAGGAATACGCCGCTGAGCAGGCCGCGGTCGGAGATGCCGCCAGTAAAAACGATCCGATCGCTCAGGCCAAGGGAGGCCGCATAGTCCTTGACTTCCTGCTCCGCGATCCCCTTGCCGACGATCACCAGGCGATAGTCGTCCGATTCATCGCAAAGCAGACGGAAGGTGTCGAGCACGAGCTTCAGGTTCTTCTGCCAGATCTGATGGCCGACAAACAGCAGCGTGTGCTTCCCCTGCGGGAGATCGAACTGCTTCTGCGCGCGTTCCCGCAGCTCATCCGGATTCTCGGGCGCCTTGAAATTCGTACCGTTGGTCATGATCGTGATATCACCCTGATAGCCGTAGCTGCGCAGCGTTTCCGCCGTGCCCTCGGAGCAGGCCCAGACCGCGTCACAGGAATTGTAGAAGGTCACGACCCACTTGGCCATCAAGTCGGCAGCCAGCGTGCTGCGGGTGTACTGATAGGCGTCTGACCAGTACTTGGAGTGAAAAGTCGCAACAACGGGGATCTCCAGATAGCGGGCCAGCAGCGAGGCCTGAATGCCGGAATTGAAGGGGCTGTGCGCATGGAAAATATTGCAGTTGCGGCTTTTCAGCGCCTTGAGGATGTTCGGATCCAGAGGTGCGGCCAGAGAATACTCCACCTTGGGAAAAGAGACGGAGACCTCGCGGAACACGTCATAGCCGAGCTGAGAATCGTCATATTCCTCCTTCCCTTTCGGGCAGACGACGCAGGAATAGGAGCGCTTGTTCATGTTCAGCGCATAGTTGTGCACCGTCTGAACGACGCCGTCGATCACGGGGAAATAGGTGTCGATAAACATTGCGGAGCGAATTCCTTCAGGTTTCAGCATATTCATTCTCACTTTCGTGACGTATTTTCGATCAGCCTGTACAGGCGTTCTGCGTAATAATTATTATACCACAGGGAAAGATGGGAAACAAGGGAAGAAAGTAAAAAGCAAAAAGATCCATCCGCAAGGATGGATCTTTTGCTTGGTGGGGGAAGGTGGATTCGAACCACCGAAGGCATTGCCAGCAGATTTACAGTCTGTCCCCTTTGGCCACTCGGGAATTCCCCCATATTCATGGTAGACGGACTCGAACCCCCGACCTGCTGATTACAAATCAGCTGCTCTACCAACTGAGCTATACCAGCACGCAACCGGCTTATGTATAATAGCAAACCGAATCCCGTTTGTCAACACCAATTTTTTCTTTTCAAAAGAATTCTTAATGTCGGGCGCAGTGTTTGCAATTATGTGTCAGTTATGATAGAATCCAATCGAATCAACGAAGGAGGTGACGCTGTGCGCATCTCAAGAAACGCTGTTCTGGTGCTGGTCCTGCTGGCGGTCGTCGGGCTTGTTCTGCTTCTCTCAGGGCCGACGGAGGCCGGAGCCGCCAATCGTATGAAGGTCACCGACCCGCATGAAGGACAGGTTTACCTGTATGACGGCTTTGACTGGATCTGGATGACGCCGGTCGAAGGCGTCGCCGTCAACGACATATCGGAAGAGGATATCTCCTGGAAGGGAGCGCTCCCCTCTTACATCGGTGATCAGTACACCGTTCGACGCGGCGTGGACGTTTCCTATCACCAGAACGAGATCAACTGGAAGCAGGTCAAGGCGGCCGGCTATGATATTGCGATCATTCAGGCCGGGCGGCGCGGATATACCAAGGGCGGTCTGTCCGAGGACTCCTCTTACAAGGCGAACATCGAAGGCGCGCTGGAGGCCGGACTGGATGTCGGCGTCTATTTCTTCTCCCAGGCCATCAATGTGCAGGAGGCCATCGAGGAGGCGGAGATGACTCTGAAGCTGATCGAACCCTATCGCGATCAAATCAGCATGCCGGTCTACTATGACTGGGAAAAGATCTATGAGTATGACACCGAACCGCGAACGCTCGGCCTGGAGACCACCGTTCTCAGCGACTGCGCGGTCGCCTTCTGCGAAACGATCCGGGCAGCCGGATACGAGCCCGGCATCTATTTCAGCCGCCACACCGGCTATTACGGCTTTGACCTGAGCCGTCTGGAGGACGTAAGCATGTGGTTTGCCCTCCCGGGTGCCAAATATCCCAGCTTTTATTACAAGGTCGACGCCTGGCAGTACACCTTCACCGGCAGCGTCCCGGGGATCGGCACGGAAACGGACGTCAATCTGTTCTTTGAACCGCGGGCCTAAATTGCTCTTGAATTCTTACGGAAAATAAGGTATACTTTCCATCAGCACGCCGGTGTGATGGAATGGTAGACGTAGCGGATTCAAAATCCGCCGATGGCGACATCGTGTGGGTTCGAGTCCCACCACCGGCACCAAAATGAAACAGCCCCTTGTGGGCTGTTTCATTTTGGTATCAGGGGACTCGAACCCGAGGGCTCTTGGCGACATGCCGGTGGCATGTCGCAACCCGAGGTGGCCTGCGCCGCCCTAAAGGACTAGCTACGCGTCGCAGCGCAGGTCGAGTCCCACCACCGGCACCAGAAAAGGGGCATCCGAAAGGATGCCCCTTTTCTGGTGGCCAGCCCGCGGCTGGCAATGATCCGCTTCGCTCAAATAGGCCGGAGGGAATACCCAATCCACTCCGGCACCGCCCCATGCGAAACGAAACCAGTTCGGAT
This sequence comes from Oscillospiraceae bacterium, assembly GCA_902778115.1. Taxonomy (GTDB): domain Bacteria; phylum Bacillota; class Clostridia; order Oscillospirales; family Oscillospiraceae; genus Limivicinus. The sequence goes on from CACYWG010000001.1 coordinate 225,715, forward strand.
TTGGATTGCCCCGGTGGGTCAAAAGAAGGCGGCCCCTTGCGGGGCCGCCTTCTTCCTCAATGTATTCAGCTTTCCGCTCCGGTGACGGTGACGTTTTTCAGCAGTGTCAGCGCGGGGATGCGGTAATTGTTATACTGTACGCTCTCCTCGCTCAGCAGCATATCCTTGACGAAGTCATGCATCGAGCCGGAGACGGAGCCGCCTGAAACCGGCACGGTCCTCTCCCCGTCGTGCCAGTAGGCTAGACGGATCTCGCCGAAGATGTCGCCGGTCATCGGGTCTACCTGGAAATCAGAGAACTCAACGACCTCGAGATACTTGCCGGCGCGCAGCTCTTGCTCGCTGTGCGTGCCGCCCTCGACCAGGACATTTGACGGAATAAAGCTGTCCTCCAGGCCGAGATAGGAGGCGAACATCCGGCTGCCGCAGTATTTCTCCGGGACGCCGGCGCGAAGGATCACGGTATCGTGGATCGGCGCGCCCTCCGCGTCAAAGGCGCGGTTCATCGACGAGTTTTCCAGCTCCCTTACCAGGGTAACGGAGACTTTATCGCCCTTGATCTCATCGGCGATGGGCTTGCCGAGCTGCCAGTCGCTCATGCGGAGGTAGACCATCTGAGCGGACAGGCGATCCACAAAGTAATCGTAGATGCGGGTCGCGTCGCTCGTCGTAAAGAGCACATCAGCCTGACCGAGCGCAGGCGTAGGCGCCGTATGCAGGCGATCCTTGCCATACTGCATCGTGCGTGCCAGATCCCGTTTCAGTCCCACGGCGTCACAGCTGCCGCTTTGATAATTGCGGTACAGTTCGATCTCATGGCCGTCCCTGCGGGCGTTGACCACGACCTCGATCATGCTGTCGGGATAGATCTCCTCCACATCGATGCCCTCGGAGTTGAGGAAGCGGCGGGTCTTGGCGTTGACGAAGATCTCATAGCTGTTGATATCCTCGGTCGCCGTCTCAGGCAGCTGCTGCATGGTCTCGAGGAAAGCACGGGCGATCCCGCTCACGTCAACCGGCGCGCTGTGCAGCGTCTCGCGGTGCGCCTCAGTCAGCGGATTAAGAGGATAAGGGCGGTTTTTGACCAGAGTGGCGCGATAGGCCAGATCCCCGATCAGGCGGCGCGCCTCGTCCTCCGTCGCCGTCGGCGGAAGTTCCGCGCTCGCGCTGCCCATGAACTTTCCGTCATCAATAAGCTGATAGACCTTGACGCTGATGTGCTCGACATGCTTGGCGCGGTTCTGGTCCAGCTCGTGGCGGATGAAATAGAACTCCCAACCCTCGGTTTTGACATCATTGAGTTCCCAGGCGTGCACGCCGGACTCCTTGAGCAGTTTTACAATGGTATCCAACATCAGCCCAGCCTCGCTTTCGTCTTGAGATAGGGGCCGCCGTCCGTGACCTTGACCCACTCCTTATAGCCCTTGCCGCAGCCCCCGGTGCCGAAGATCTCGCGATCACCGGAGAGCATCGAGATATTCCCCAGCAGATCGGGCACATAGCCGGTCATGATGATCGGCGCAACGATTTTTCCGGTCAGCCTGCCATCTTTGATCTCGCGGCCCATCTTGATGATGCACTGAATGCCCCAGTGCTTCGGATCCTCCATACCGCTTTCCATGCCCTCGAGCAGATACCCGTGCCGGATGGAGGCGATCATTTCTTCAAGCGTACTGTCTCCGGAATCAAAGATCGTGTTGGTCATGCGGGTATAGGCCTTGTGCTCGAAGTTCTCGCGCTTGCCGTTGCCGGTCGGCTCGGTGCCGAGGCGCAGCGCGGCCAACGCGTCGCAGATACCGGTTTTCAGGATGCCATGGTCGATCTCGACCACGTCGCCGGCAAGCGTACCCTCATCGTCAAAGGCATAGCTCGTGACGTTGTCGGTGCAGAGCGCGCCCTCGTGCATCGTGACAAGGTCGCTGCCGACGCGCCTGTCGACGTATTCTTTGCCGAGCGCGCGGTTTTTGACAAACATGTCCATTTCAACGCCGTGACCGAAGGCCTCGTGTGCAATCAAGCCCGTCACCTCGGGGGAGGCGATGATCTCGTACTCGCCCGGCTCGATGCGCCCAGCGTCGAGCAGTTCGACCGCCATGGCGACGCTCTTTGTCATCTTGTCCTGCAGTTGATCGAAGAGCTCGGGGCCGCAGAGGCCTGAAACGCCCTCATAGCCGATCTGGTTGCGCCCGTCGCGGCTGACGACAGCCACGGCCGTGCCTTCGCTGTAGACATAGCTCTGGCACATATCGCGGTGCTCAGTCAGGAACATCTTGCAGATATGCGTGGACTGGGCGTTGGCCATGCATTCGATCATATGCTCGCTCATGGCCATGCCGGCGTCTGACAGCGCGCCAAGCTTTTCGACCAGCTTCCTGACGTCCGTCGTCTCCGGCAACTGCTCGGTCTCCTTCTCGACAAAGAGCGTGACCGGCTCGTCCCGGAGCATCGCGGTATTGTAGACCTTGCTGCCCGTGGCATCAAGGATCGACTGCTGCTTACGCAGGGCAGTCAGGATCTGGTCAGCCGTTTCTTCGACTTGGCCCGGATCGAACTCGTTGAGCGCATACTCGCTGTACTGTCCGTTCTTGTACACACGCACGACGACGCCGCGTTCCGTGGTCATCGTCTCGCTGGCCACGCTGCGGGCGTGCTGCGAGATGCGCACGGCCAGACCGCGGGAGTCAGTCGCAAGGATGCTGACATAATCATACTCCCGGCGCAGGATCCGGATGAGTTCCTGCAGGCCAGCCTTGATCCCGCTCAGATAAGGGGAAAACGGTGCTTTCATTGGATTCCTCCTTTTTGATCAATTGTTATGGGCAAAGTATAGCATAATCCATGCATTTTCACAACAAAAAAGCCGCGGAAAACCGCGGCTTACTTTCTATCCATTTACTCGCTCAGCATGGCGGCGATCTTCTGGTAGTAGACTTCCGCGTCACGGCGGAAGTTCTCCTCGATCTTCTGCGCCTGCTCCTCACCGGCGCAGACGAAGCTCAGGTGAATCAGCTCCCCTTTTCCGTCGCCCATGCTCAGCGTCACGGTGCAGCCGTCTTCCGTCAGCTCATGCTTTGCGACGATGCTTGCATCCCGGCGCATCTTTTCCTGCACCGGCGCCAGCAGACGGGCGGCTTTCTTGCGCACGGAATAGGGCAGGCTGCTTTCCACCGCGTCGGCGTTGCGCGCGCCCTTCTCGGTGACGGCATAGCCGCCCTCCTTTTCCTCCACATTGCCGCCGGTGACCAGCTCGCTCAGGCAGTCGGAATAGTCGAAATAACCGATGCCGTCGTCGCACATGACAAGGCCGCGCAGCGTCTCCGCTTCGACTGTGCCGGGCAATCGCCGCAGCACATAAAGAATCAGAATCTTGATATCCAGTTTCTCGTGAATAAAGCCGAGCTGATCCATGGCCGCGCCTCCTTTTCTGCTCATATTATACCGCGACAAGGCAAATTTGCAAGGGCAAAATCACACAGCACAACCGGCGCTCATAGACTGTACTGAAGTTTAAGCAAGGAGGTTTTCCCATGCCTGACAGAAGTGCACCCGTTCAGGCGGAGCAGTCCCGACAGATCCGGGAGGCCGTCGGCGTGAATACCAGCAAAATTTTCGATACATGTCTTGACAAGGACTGTGTGGATGAACTGAGAGTATACCCCACCGTCACCTCGCAGGGCTATATTGAAAACGCGCTGAATATCCGTCCGCGCTCCGCCGATCTGCTGTATGTGGACGTTTCCGTCTCCCCCATTTCCTTCAACCGCGGTTATTACACCGTGGACTGCACCTATTTTTACCGCGTCACCGGCGAAACCTTCCCCGCCGGCCAGAGCGTGACCGGGCTCGCCGTTTTCGACAAACGCGTCATGCTCTTCGGCAGCGTGGGCAGCGTGATGAGCTTCCGCTCGGACGATGCGGCACCGACGCTCGGCGGCATCGAGCTGCCGCGCGCCGTGGTCGACGCCGTCAATCCCATTGCCCTGCAGATGAATCTGCTGGACGTGACGGACCCCGCGCCGGGTGAGCCAGAGCTGCGCGACATCCCCGCCTTCATTACCGACGCCTTTGCTGAGCCGCTGGTGCTGACCGATACAGCGCGGCGCTGGTTCGTCACGCTGGGCCAGTTCAGCATTATCCGACTCGAACGCGATACACAGTTGACGATCCCTGCCTATGAATACCTGGTACCCGAAAAGGAGTGCCCGGGCAACAACGATGACGACGATCCCTGCACGCTTTTCGGCCGCATCCCCTTCCCGCAGGAAGAGTTCTTCCCGCCTGACATTGTGGAAAACAACGCCAGTTACCGCAGCCTCGTTTAAAGGAAAACCCGTCCGGATGGACGGGTTTTTTTCACATCACAATTTGGCCGCAGCCGCCGTGTCGGCGTACACCGTGACCTGAAGAGGCAGCTGCAAAAAGGCGGCCGGGACAAAGCTGTCGTCCCGCGCATAGAGCATGCGGAACACAGGATCAGCCTTTTCCTCTCCCAAAGCAATAACCAGGATCTCTTTCGCGCCGAGAAGCGTATGGATGCCCATCGTAAAGCCGAAGTCCGGCACCCGGTCTTCCCCGCCAAACATGGCGCTGAGCTCGCGTTTGCTCGCCTTTGTCAGCTTCTGCCGATGCGTCTGTGAATCAAAGGGCGTGCCGGGTTCATTCAATCCGACGCGGCCTCTTTGCCCGATGCCGAGGATCGCCAGATCCAGCCCGCCCGCCTCCGCGAGCAGCGCATCATAGGTCTCCGCATGATCCGCGCTGAGAAACACCGAACGTTCCCCGCGCGGATCGGCTGCATCCAGCAGCGCTTGGCGCAGGCGGCTGCGGCTGCTGTTTGGATCGTCAGCAGCGAGGCCGTCAAACTCCGTCACAGCAAAGAAACGGGCGCCGGACAGATCGAGATGCCCCGCAGCGCATCGCCGCGCCATCTCCCGAGCCAAAAGCAGACAGTCGTCATTGGCGCCGAGAGCAATGACGGCTTGCGGATGGGCGCTGATATAATCTGCGATCCGATCCGCAGCCAAAGCAAGGATACGGTCCGTTTCGCCGGTGATCGTTTTCATGTGAACGCCTCCCAAAGAATCAAGCAGCCAAAATGGGTTACACTAAAACTGAGGTGTTGCCCATGGCCATTGTTTTTATCCGTACATTGATCGTGTATGCCGCGCTGCTGCTGACGATGCGTTTGCTCGGCAAAAGGCAGCTCGGAGAAATGGAGCTGTCGGAATTCGTCGTCGCTGCGCTGATCGCGGATCTTGCCGCCCATCCCCTGCAGGATATCGGCATCCCGATGATGAACGGTCTGATCCCAATCCTGACACTCTTTTGCTGTGAGGTGCTGATCGCCGGGATCAGCTTGAAGCATATCCGTCTGCGCACACTGCTGTTCGGAAAACCGAGCATCCTGATTTCACACGGGAAGATCGACCAGCGGGAACTGTGGAAAAACCGCTTCACGCTGGACGAGCTGATGCAGGAAATGCGCTCACAGGGCGCGATGGACATCAGCAAGGTGGAATACGCCATTCTTGAAACGGACGGACGGCTGAACGTGATGCTGTATCCGTCCGAGATGCCCGCAACGGCATCACAGCTGCAGCTGCCGGTGCCCGACAATGGATATCCCGTCATCCTCATCAGCGACGGGCGGATCATTGAGGACAATCTGCAGCGCTGCGGAAAAAGCCGAGCCTGGCTGGACGAACAGCTGAGAGAACGAAAAACGAAAAGCGCCGGAGAGGTCTTTCTGATGATGCTCAACGGCGCGGGACAAATCTACTTTGCCAGAAAGGAGGGGCCGCGTGAAACGTGAATGGATCGCAGGGGCGCTGCTCCTGCTGCTGTTTCTGGCAGCGCTTGTCAATATCGCCTGTCTGGATCGGCTGATCGGAGGTATCGAAGCGGAGGTCGGCCGCGCGCAGGCGCTGGCCGAGAGCGGCGATTTTGATGCGGCGGAAGAGGCGCTGGATACGGCGATCGAAACATGGATCGCCGCCAACTCCTATACGCACATCTTCATCCGGCATCCGGAAATCGACTCGACCAGCGACGCCTTTTACGAACTGAAGGAGCTGCTGGCCGAGGAAAATGCCGAGGGTTTCCCATCGGCATTTCATAAGCTGAATTATCATTTGCACAGCATCGACGAGATGGAGCATATCCGGCTCGGCAGCGTGCTGTGATTATTTGTCGCTGAGAAGCTTTGTGAGTTCCTCCATGAAGGTGTTGATATCCTTGAAGCTGCGATAGACGGAAGCGAAACGAACGTAAGCGACTTCGTCCACATCACGGATGTGATTCATGACCATCTCACCGATCTCCTGCGTGCTGACCTCGCGCTCCAGATGGCTCTGCAGCTCCTGCTCGATATCGTCGGCGATCGCCTCGAGCTGGGCCAGGGTCACAGGACGTTTCTCGCAGGCACGAACCATGCCGTTAATGAGCTTGACACGGTCAAAGGACTGACGGCTGCCGTCGCGCTTGATGACGACAAGGGGCATCCGCTCGATGATCTCATAAGTGGTAAAGCGCTTCTTGCAGGCCAGGCACTCGCGGCGGCGCCGGATGGTCGCGCCCTCCTCGGCCGGGCGGGAGTCAATGACCTTGCTTTCGGTATAGGAGCAAAACGGGCACTTCATGGAAAATCTCTCCCAAATCTATTGATCTGAGAGAGATTATATCACATGCCCTTTTCGATTGCTACAAAAAAAGACGGAAAGCGGCGAATTTTCTTATCGGTTGAGCAGTGCGGCGGCCGCAGCGCCCGGCAGCGTAGTCTCCTCGCCGACCTGAAGGCGGACGTGGCGACTGATTTCATCAGCGCAGCGGGACAGCCAGGACTCCAGAGCCGGGCGGTAGTATCTCCCCTTCTGCACCAGAGAGCCCTCGGCACAAATGACCACGGGCTTTTCCGGATTGCAGCCCTCGCCGGTCAGAAGCAGGATGCCGATCAGATTGGCGCACATGGCGCGCGCCGAACGGGAAAACAGTTCCTGCGCCAGCGTCTGCAGAAAGGCGCGGTCTTCCTCCGAGGCACAATGCTCCAGCTGCTCGCCGCAGGCCCAGGCGTCCAGAACCGCCGAGTCAAAATGTCCGAGTTCTCTCAGCGCTTCCCGTGTTCCGGCTTCGATCAGGCCCTCATCCGCGGCGGCGTTCAGCATCAGGCGGGCAAGCTCGCCGAGATAGACGCCGGCCGTCAGTTTTTCCAGCCATTTCATGCCGGGATTGTTGCTTTGTCGATCCAAAAGGAGATCAAAGTCGCCGCGCGGCAGCGCGTCGTACATACCAGACTCCAGATTGACAAGGATGCCGGTGTCCTCATCACGGCCGAGTTTGCCGATCCGCCGCAGCGGCAGCACGCAGCAGGTGTTCGTTCCGGTGCCGCTGACCTGACCGATCAGGCCGCCGCAGCGGCTCTTGTCCAGCGTTGCCGAGCCGCCCAGCAGTACAGCGGCAGTGTCATTGAGGATGACGCAGTGCTTGCCGTGGATCCCGCGGCGCTCCAGCTCGGCGATCAAAGATGCGCCAACCAGCTTCCCTTCGGAACCGGTGATGACCACCTCCTTGTCGATGCGGATCACCTGTCCGTCAATCTCCGGCGTGATGACCGCCGAATAAGAAAAGCAGAAGCCGATGTCGTCCGTCTCAGCCGTCAGCGGCTCGATCGCGTCAGCAACGAAAGAAATGAACTCATCCCAGGTGGCCGGTTTCCCGATGCCGGGCATCTTCTTTTTCACCATCCGGCTCAGTTCCGGCCCACGCTCGGTCATGCGGATCAGCCCGGCGCGGAAATTGGTCCCTCCGGCGTCGATCACAACGGCGCAGTCACCGACCGGCACCTGTCCGTCCGTGCGGAGGTATGTGGGGATCATCGGCAGCACCGCGCCTTCTCTGCGCAAGCCTTCCTCCATGGCCTCTGTCATCCGGCGGGCCTCAGCCAACGGCTCAATCCGTTCGGCACTCATTGCGTGTCTTTCCAGGAACCTCAATGCTTTCTCTCTGCTCATTTTGGCGCATCCTTTCGGAAATGAATTCTGCGTGACATTATAACATAATGCGCACGATAAAAAAAGGGGCTGAAACCAGCCCCTAAGAGAAATTGAAACAGATTTATTTGTCCTTGACGGCTTCGATCACGCCCTGCGCAAGGCCGGCGATGCCGGCGATCTCGCTCGGGATAATGATCTTGGTGGCCTGGCCGTTGGATGCGGCGGTGAAGGCCTCGAGCGCCTTGATCTTGATGACAGCCTCCGTGGGGCTGGCCTCGTTGATGCGGCGGATACCTTCGGCGGTAGCGGTCTGGACCTTGAGAATGGCCTCGGCTTCGCCTTCGGCCTCGAGGATCTGCTGCTGCTTCTTCGCGTCAGCGCGCAGGATCGCGGATTCCTTCTCGCCTTCGGCCTCGAGGATCGCGGCGCGCTTCTCGCCTTCGGCTCGGAGGATGGCTTCACGGCGTTCACGCTCGGCCTTCATCTGCTTCTCCATCGCGTTCTGGATCTCACGCGGCGGCAGGATGTTCTTCAGCTCCACGCGGTTGACCTTGATGCCCCAGGGGTCGGTCGCCTCGTCGAGGATGGCGCGCATCTTGGTGTTGATGATGTCGCGGCTCGTGAGGCACTGGTCGAGTTCCAGGTCGCCGATGATGTTACGCAGCGTGGTAGCGGCAAGATTCTCGATCGCGACCATCGGCTGCTCGATGCCGTAGGTGTAGAGCTTCGGGTCGGTGATCTGGAAGTACACGACGGTGTCAATCTGCATGGTGACGTTATCCTTCGTGATCACGGGCTGAGGCGGAAAATCGGCCACCTGCTCCTTGAGAGAAACGACCTTCGCCACGCGCTCGATAAAGGGGACCTTCAGATGAATACCGGTGTTCCAAGTCGTTTTGTAGGCGCCAAGACGCTCGATGACATAGGCTCTTGCCTGCTGCACGATGCGGATATTGCGCACGATCACAAGGATGAGCAGGACGATAAGCGCAATCAGCAAATAACTACCAATTCCCATTGTTTTTCCTCCCTGTTCTGATAATGATACTGGATTATTTATTGTTGGGCGACGCTTTGACGATCAGCTTGACGCCATCGATCCGGAGCACCTGGGCAACGGAAGATACCGGCAGGATCTCGTTTTCATTCTCCGCGCGGGCCGTCCAGACCTTTCCGGCGACGGAAACAGCACCGGTCCCCTGCAGATTATCCACCGTCTCCTTGACCACGCAGTCCCTGCCGATCAGCATGTCGGCATTGGTCGGCTGGACGCGGGAATTGACATATTTCTTCGCCAGGGGACGCGTCAGCGCCAGAGCGACGACAGAGGTCACCAGGAACAGGACGACCTGCAGCCAAACCGGTCCGCGGAAAAGCGCGGAAATCAGCGCGGGAATCGAACCGACAGCGAACCAGATGGAAACGAGACCGGGTACGATCGCCTCAATGACCAGGAACAGAATGATCGCACAGGTCCAGAATGCAGCTCCCATGAACAAGCACTCCTTTCATATATTCTGGGCTTATTATATCCCAATACGCAGGAACAAGCAAGAATAATCGGCGGACAAATCATGAAAAAACTGTAAAGTCACACTTTCGCACTTTACTTTTGTAAATATTTAGTGTAAAATTCATCCAAATCCTACAAACATCATTTCGACGAAATTGGGAGGAAGCCATGAACAAATTGCCGAAGAAACCGAGAAACGACAATCTTTACAAGGCCATACTCAAGCTGGAAACCTTTGACGAGTGCGTTCGCTTTTTTGAGGACCTATGCACGCGCGCTGAACTGATGGCCATGGAGCAGCGCTTTCAGGTGGCCGATTGCCTGAACCAGGGAATGATCTATAACGATATCCTCGGTGAGACCGGCGCCTCCAGCGCAACGATCAGCCGTGTCAACCGCTCCCTGCTGTACGGCAGCGGCGGCTATGCCATTGTCTTCGACCGCATGAAGGAGGAGCAGAAATGAACTGTTACGGGCCGCTCGCCGCCTGGTACGATCAGCTGACGGGCGACGTCCCCTACGAGCAGTTTGCCGATTATTACGAGGCGGAGTTTGCACGCAGCGGCGGCGAATTCCGCCTTCTGCTTGACTTGTGCTGCGGGACCGGCACGCTGACGGCCATCATGGCCCGGCGCGGCTATGAGATGATCGCGGCGGATGCCTCGGTCGAGATGCTGATGCAGGCGCGCGACAAGGCCTCCGCGCTTCCCGTACCGCCCCTGTTTTTACTGCAGAGCGCCGATGAGCTCGACCTCTACGGAACGGTCGACGCGGCTTACTGCTCGCTCGACGGGATCAATTATCTCCGCCCGGATACTCTGGCGGAGGTCTTTCGGCGGCTGCATCTGTTCATCCGCCCCGGCGGTCTGCTGATTTTTGATATCCGCACGCCGGACTGGCTGAAAAGTCTGGACGGGCAGATCTTTGTGGACGAAACAGACGACGTGCTTTGCCTGTGGCGCGCCGACTTTGACGAACAGGAACAGGCCCTTGTCTACGGCATGGATCTCTTTTCCCGGGAAAACAGGCTCTGGCGCCGAAGCCGCGAGGAGCATGTCGAATACGCACACCACCCGGAGCATTTGACAGAGCTTTTAAAGGCGGCCGGATTTGAAGATTTTTCATGGCAGGATCAGGCGATCTCCGCATCGGAGGGAAGATTGTTCCTGTGCTGCAAAAGAAAGGAAGCGTAAAACAAGATGGACAGGATTCTGCGCGCTACAGCCGGCGAATATATTAAAATGGCAGTCATTTCCGCACGAGATACGATAGAACGGGCCAGGGAGATTCATAACTGCTCCCCCACCGCAGCCGCAGCGCTCGGAAGGACGCTCTGCGCCGCTTCCCTGCTGGGCGAAGCGATGAAAGAAGAGCAGGCCAGTCTCACTATCCGTATCAACGGCGGCGGGCCGATCGGCAGCGTGGTCGCCGTTTCCGATCACGAGGGCTGCGTACGCGGCTATGTGGACCATCCGTCGGTCGATCCCCCGAGGCGCCCGGACGGCAAGCTGAATGTCGGCGCTGCCGTCGGCCGTGACGGGCTGCTGACTGTCAGCCGCGATATCGGTCTGAAAGAGCCGTATATCGGCTCGGTCGAGCTTGTCAGCGGTGAGATCGCCGAGGATCTGACCAGTTATCTGCTGGCCAGCGATCAGGTTCCATCCGCCTGCGCGCTGGGCGTTCTGGTCGATACGGACGGCAGCATCAAGGCGGCCGGCGGATTCCTCGTACAGCTGATGCCCGGTGCTCCCGATGATCTGATCGGCAAACTGGAAGACAACATCTTTATGATGGATCAGCTGACCACCGTTCTCGATGAGGACGGCGACGAGGCGGTCTTTGCCCAGGTCCTCAAGGGCTTTGAGTACCATCTGGTCGGCGAGCAGCCCATCTGCTACCGCTGCAGCTGCAGCCGTGAACGGGTGGAAGGCGCGCTTTCGGTCATCGATCCCGCCGAGTTGGAGGAAATGATCGCGGAAAACAAGGAGTTTGCGATCGACTGCCAGTTCTGCGGGAAAAGCTATTCGATCACGCAGGACGATCTGCGCCGGATCCTTGCGCATCGGAAGGAAAAAATCGAGTAAATCGAAAAAAATTTATTGACAAATAGCACTGCCGATGGTATATTAACAGAGCTGTCGAGTTGGGAGCATAGCTCAGCTGGTTAGAGCACCTGCCTTACAAGCAGGGGGTCACTGGTTCGAGTCCAGTTGTTCCCACCACTTCCGATATGCCTCTGTAGCTCAGTAGGTAGAGCAGCGGACTGAAAATCCGCGTGTCGTTGGTTCAACTCCGACCGGAGGCACCACCCGCCGACTTTTCGGCGGGTCACAATGCGGGCATAGCTCATCCGGTAGAGCGCCACCTTGCCAAGGTGGAGGTAGCGAGTTCGAGCCTCGTTGCCCGCTCCATAAAAAATAGCAGTCGCGGGTCTGTTTATACAACCCGCCTCTGTTTTATATAGATGGCGCCATAGCCAAGAGGTAAGGCAGCGGACTGCAAATCCGCGACTCCCCGGTCCGAATCCGGGTGGCGCCTCCAAAGAAGCAGAGAGCTGTTCCGGTTCTCTGCTTTTTCTTAATGTTTCTAAAGAACGCTTTTCATTTGCGTGTTATGGGAGTATAATGAGGCAAATCTTTTTTTCTGGTGAAACAAATGAAAAAAAATATCCGTACTATATTAATCGTTATATTTGTTATCCTGCTGCTTGTCTTTCTCTACAGCAGTTACCGTGTGACCCGGACGATCCATGAGTATAACGAAAGCGCCCGTTACTATGACCGCACGAGGAAAGACGCCGTCGTCGTCGACAATACACCTGGCGCCCCTGTTGCTCCCGGCTCGGAAGCTGAACCGGAACAGCACAGCACGGTTTCTCCGATCAATGTGGATTTTGACGCATTGTTGAGCACCAACGCGGATGTCAAAGGCTGGCTCTATTCCCCCGACACCAAGATCGATTACCCGGTGGTACAGTCCAAGGATAACTCCTATTATCTCTATCGTTTTCTGGACGGCAGCTACAATCCCAGCGGCACGCTCTTTGTCGACTACCGCAACATGGGCGATTTCACCAGTAAAAACACCGTCATCTACGGGCACCATATGGGCGACGGTTCCATGCTGGCCTCGCTGGTTGAATATGCCGATCAAGCCTATTACGACGAGCATCCCGTCATGTACCTCAACACGCCGCAGGGCAACTACCGTCTCGACGTTTTTGCCGGCTTTGTGACCTGGTATGATTCCCGCGTCTACACCTTTGACTTTGAAAGCCGCACGGAATTTGAGGAATGGGTCAATCTGATGCGCGGCTATTCCGACTTCAGCTCCGATGTGGAGATCGGGCTGGACGACCGGATCGTGACCCTGTCCACCTGCACCTATGACTATGACAACGCCCGCTATGTGCTGATGGCCAAGCTTGTTCCTCTCGACAGCAATTGAATACTATCGTCTTCGCTCGGACGGGCCGCATTGCGGCCCGTCTGTTTTATTTTGTAATCTTAATCATTCTTAATGGGGCGCTTGCTTGTATTTCACAGGGCGATTCATTATAATGAGAGCACAAAGAAGGATCGCATTTTCCGTTTCCATGAGAGGTGATTTCATGATGAGAAAAACCAAAACCATCCTCAGCTCCCTGCTCTGCGCAATCATGCTGCTGCAGACAGGCGGGCTGATCCCGACCGCCGCCTTCGCCGATGACAGCAAAACCGAACTGGCCTTTTATCTGCAGAAGCCCGTGATCGAAAAAGACCAGGACGGACGCGAATCCGTGAAGCTGGACGAAAAGGGGCAGCCGGTTTTCGAATATGTTGACGACCCGGAAAAAGCCTTCGGCAAGGACAGCGGCCTGGATATCAGCGTAAACGGCAAGCCGCGCAAGCTGCTGCGCACCGATTCCGGGGACGCGAAACCGCAGGAGAGCGCAGAGCCGACGCCCGTTCCAACGCCGGACCCGACGCCGGGACCCACACCCGCGCCTGCGCCGGATCCCACTCCCGCGCCCACGCCGAAACCTACCACGGAACCCACACCAGAGCCTACGCCGGAACCTACCACGGAACCCGCACCAGAGCCTACGCCGGAACCTACTACGGAACCCACGCCGGAACCCACCGTGAAGCCGGAGCCTGTCGGCAAGCTTCCGCTCGCCTCGCTCCGCGACAACGGCCTGTATATCATGCCGCCGAAGGGCTTCTTTGTGCAGGAGCTCCGTCTGATTTCCGTTGAAAAAGCCGCGTCGCTTGATCTGACCGCGATGGCGGAGGCATTTCCCGACAGCGCCGCCGTTTATCTGCCGGCCACTTTGTTTGCCGAAGGTACCAAACGCGAGGGAAGCAACGATCCTCTCTTCCCTGCCGATGCTCAATCCTGTGAGCTGCTGATCCGCTTCGGGCAGATCGACGCGACGGCGGATCATCGCATCCGTTACCTCCCCGGCGCATATCAGACCGAGGCTCCCCTGTTCGGGGCCGATGACATCTTCACAGTAAACGGCACGCACACACTGCTTGAACTGAGTGAAGAACATCTGCAGAAGGCCGCCTCCCAGAATCTTCGATTTCTGGGATGGATGCTGAGCTACTCTGCCGACAGCCTGCTGCCGGAGCCGTCCGTTTTTCGGCCGAACGGCTCGCATGCGCTGCTCCCCGCCGGAGAGGCGCTGCAGCCATACATGAACTGCCTGCTGACCGCCCAGTGGGAAACTGTTGCTCCGGATCCGGAACCGACACCGGAGCCAACTCCTGAACCGACGCCCGAACCGACGCCCGAGCCTACCCCGGAGCCCACACCGGAACCTACTCCTGAACCGACTCCTGAACCGACACCGGAGCCCACCCCGGTACCGACTTCCGAACCAACACCCGAGCCGACGCCGGAACCTACTCCTGCGCCTACGCCGGAACCCACCCCAGTACCGACTCCGACGCCCGCGCCCACTCCCGTACCGATCGCTCTGAGTATCACGCTCAAGCCGGGCACCGCCACGGAGAGAGTGTATGACGGTACGCCCTTCCGCCTGATCGCCGATGATTTCACGGTCTCCGGTCTGCCGGCCAACGCTGTCTGCGAGCTGGAACTGAAGACCGCCTCCGAACCGGTCAAGGCCGGCGAGCGCGCCGAGATCACCGTCGGCATCAAAAGTCTCAGCATCAACGGCAAAGCGGCCGAAGCGGGTTCCTATACCTGCAGCCCGCTGAAAGTGACGATCACCGTCACCAAGCGCAGCGTCAATGTTTCCGCCGCTGCGGAAAAGGTTTACGACGGAACAGCGCTGAGCCTGGCCAAAGCCTCGTCTGTCAGCTTCAGTTCCGGCAGCAACGAGCTTCTGCCCGGGCACCGCATCGTCTCTGCATCCAGCGTGATCGAAGTGACGGACGCCGGCACCGCGAGCGCTGCGATCGACGCGGGAAGCGTTCGGATTCTTGACGCAAACGGCGCGGACGTGACCTCCAATTACCAGGTGATCGGCGGCAGCGCCACGCTGACGGTCACGCGCCGTCCGCTGACGATCCGCACCTCCAGCGCCGTCAAGGTCTACGACGGCACCCCGCTGACCGATCACACCGCCCCCACGGTGACCGGACTGCTCAGCGTACACCGTCTCCCCATCACCTTCACCGGCAAGCAGGAAAAAGCCGGCAGCTCGGCCAACACGATCAAGACCGATTTCAAGATCACCTGCGACGACAAGGACGTCACCAAGAATTACGATATCAGTTTCAGCTTCGGTACGCTGACCGTACTGAAGGCCGATGACACGACCTATGTGAAGGGCAGCAAAAAGGACATCGCCCTGCATCTGGACGTGGAATACAGCGATTTCCGCGATATTCTGATGGACGGCAGCGCTGTTGACAGCGCAAACTACACCAGCTCCTCCGGCAGCACCGTCATCACGCTCAAGGGCAGCTATCTGGAAAGCCTCAAAACCGGCGAGCACAGTCTCACGGTCCGCTTCAAGGACGCCAACGACATGAAGATCGGCATTACCGTAAAAAACGCCGGTGATAAAGACAAGACCAAACCGCGCACCGGCGATGAATCCCATGTCGGGCTGTTCATCGGCTTGGCCTTCGCTTCCCTGCTGCTGATCGTCGTTGTATTGATCCTTCTGAAAAACGGCCGCAAGAAGAAACCTGTCAAACGCAACAAGCACTAAAAAACAGCTCCCTCAGGGCGAACTCCGTAAAGAAGTTGCTTTGAGGCTGCAATTACCGGCTCAATAAGATATAGAATCGGCGTGACCGCAAAGGTCACGCCGATTTTTTTCCTGGATTTTGTGGGGCAAAATCCGATGCTCGTTATGAATGTGGACAAGGATGCATCCCCACCTCATCCGACCTCGCTTCGCTCAGCCACCTTCCTCTCAAGGGGACGGCTTTTTCTGCCCTCGCGGCATCTCCGCAAACCGGAATTTGTCGCTTCATTTATCCTGCTTTTTTAAATCGCGAACTACTCCATAGACTAAGAAGCAAATGCCTGCAATGAGTGCGATAATGGCTGCGACTTTCAAAGGCGATCCTACATAACTTAATCCGGCTTGGAACAAGGAACTATCCCAGCTCACCACATTACTCATGAAAATCGCTGCTGCTATGTATCGTGCACTCATTAAAACAGCTGAGATCAAACAGAATATTGCGCCAATACCTTTGTTATTCATAAATTCACCTCCATAAATCCCGATTTGTTTTGGTCATTATACTATTGTTGACCGATGTAGTCAATTACCTTGCACTTGAGGCAGAAGGAGGCACTTCCTTACGAAGTGCCTCCTTCAAGGGAGCTGTTTTTTTATTATCATTTGATCTCTATGCCGGCATCGGTAAACAGCTGCTGCATCTCGGGGTTGCCCTTGGTGAGGCTTCGGATGCTCAGCGCCTCGGCCTTGTCGTTGGCGTGCCGCAGATGCTTTTCCGAAACGAGCAGCGCGTCCTTGACCTTCTGCAGCGCGGCAATGGATTTGTCGATCTCGTCGATCGCATCGCTGAAGCGCTCGGAGGCCAGCCGGTAATCCTTGGAAAAGCGGTCCTTGAAATCCATCAGCTGCTCGGTAAAGCGCTCGGCCGCATAGTTCTGCTTTTTCGCGGCCAGCAGCTGGCGGCGCATGTCCAGGCTGTTCTGCGCGGCGTTGGAAAGAAGAGAAATCAGCGGCAGGAAAAACTGCGGGCGGATGACATACATCTTCGGATAACGGTACGAGAGATCCACAATGCCCTGGTTATAAAACTCGCTGTCCGCCTCCAGCATGGAAACCAGCACCGCGTATTCGCACTTTTTCTCTGTCCTGTCTTTGTCGAGCTTTTTCAGAAAGTCCTCGTTTTTATGCTTGGTCGCGGTCTCGTCCATCTCGTTTTTCATTTCAAACATGATGGAGATATATTCCGTCCCATCGGGATCAAAATCGCGGAAGATGAAATCGCCCTTGCTGCCACTGCGCGCGTCGTTGTCTTTTTCAAAATAGGCGTGCGGATAGGCCCGGGTGCGGATGCTGTTGAACTCGATCTCGCAGTGCTGCTCCAGGGTCTCGCCCACCATCTTGGTGCTCATGCGTGTTTTCAGATCTTTATAATACGCGATCTCCTCGTCCTTGCTTTTGAGCAGACGGTCGCGCTCGGCCAGCAGCTGCTTTTCCCTGAGCTCCTGTGCGCTTTCGAGGCTTGCGATCTGTGACTGCAGCTGGAGCAGCTGCTTGTCGCGTTCATGCTGCTCCTCGACACTTGCCCGGACAGCCTCCTGCACGGCAAGCTTCTTCTGCGCCTCAAAGACCTCTGCTTCGGACTGCAGACGGCTGCGCAGGGTAGCGATCAGCTGATCTTTGGCCGCCGCCTCGTTTTTCATCCGGTCCTCCGCCTCCCGGACGGCCAGATCCTTCTCCGCGTGGAGCTGATGGAGCTTGCCCTGAAGCGATGCGATCTCCCTGTCCTTCTCAGCCTCGGCCAGCTGCACCGCGGAATCCTTCTGCCTTTTCAGCTCCTCATTGAATTCCCGATCCCTGACCTGCTTCTGGATCGCGGCATAGCTGTTTTCGTCGATCGTAAACACCTTGCCGCACTCGGGGCATTTGATCTCTTTCATGTTGATATCTCCTTGCCTGCAGACAGCTCAGGCAGCCGCTGCGTCTTCCTCGATGCCGACGAAATCCAGGATCTGCGACGCAGTCATAGCCTGCTGTTCATTCGCCGTCAGGCTTGCTGTCCCATCTCCCGATTGAACGCCGTAATTGCCGAACTGCGCATGGTTGCCGCCTTTGATCACCAATTCCAGTGAATCGTCCGGCCAAAACGTTTTCCCTTTCTCATACTGTTTCATCCGCAGCACGCCGTCCTCCGTACCATAGATAGACAGCAGGGACAGATCGTCGCTGAGCTCTTTGGTCGGATAGGCGGCCAGCAGGATCACGCCGCGCAGCGCATCGCCGTGCGCAGCCGCATAATCGGCAGCGATCGCACCGCCCAGCGAGTGCCCGCCGATATACCAGTTCCGGTAGCTATGCCGCGCCATCACGGCATCGGCCCGGTTCATCCCAAACACGGCCAAGCGGAAGGGCATCTTTACCAGGCACACATCCATGCCGCCGGCGGCGATCCGGTGGAGCAGCGGCGCATAAGCCGTTTCTTCCACTTTGCCGCCGGGATAAAAGATCAGCGCATTGTCCTCCGAGGGGCCGTCAAACAGCAGGCCGTAATCCGTCGGCAGGACGGTAACGGTCTCATCCGAAATGAGCGCCTGCAGCGCCTGGTCGTCAGCGTGGGAAAAAACTGCCGTATAGGCAAAAAACAAAATCAGAATGACGAACAGGCTCCCGGCGGTGATCCGCCATCCCCTTATCCGGGTCCGCATCAACCTCATCTCCGCTTATTCGCTGTGTCCGAGCAGGAAGCAGAGCGTCCCTTCCGGATACACGGCAAACATCAGATCCTCTACCGCATAGTGCGGCGCACCGTCTTCCACCGAGCTGAGATCCTGCAGCACCGAGCGATCATCACCCAGCACGTAGACGGATTTCGGCTCGCCGAAGCCGCGTCGAAGCTGCCAAACGAAGCAGCGGGCAAGCAGACGGTCCTTTCCGGAACTCTTGCCCTCGCCGCAAAACCAGCGCTTGAGCAGCTCGCTGAGTTTTTCCTCAGAGGGAACGAGCGCGAGTTTTTCCGCCGGCACCTCATACCGGGAAACAAACTCCGTCAGATAGTTTTTCTTCCCGTAGGCTTCTGCCGCGATCACGGACGATCCCGTGGCGCTCGCAAAAGAGGAAAGCATTTTTGCCAGACTGTTGATATAATTCACCGATTCGGTTTTCAGCATAGAATCCCCTCCCGCAATATCGGATGATTGTTATTTTAGCAGTTTTACGGTATCAGGTCAACCTTGTAATCCCGCACCGAAAAACAGCTCCGGGTGATCCTCTCTCCTCCATGATAAAAAGTGAAGGGTCCAGACCTGGCCCTTCACTTTAGCTTCAGCAGCTCATCCCTGACGGCGTCCATCCGCGTGTCAGAAAGGCCGAAGTCCATCTCTTTGTAGCTCCAGAGGCAGCAGGCAATGCCGTGGCGCGCGAAGACGGCAAGCAGATCCCGGAACCAGGGCAGAGCCTCTTCCGGCGGGACGACGTCGATAACACCGTATTCGCCGCAGTAGAGTTCCGCGCCCTCCTGCCGCGCTTTTTCAATGGCCGGAGAAAGGAAATCCTCAAAGTAATCCTGCGATGCGCCGCTCTCGGCATAGGTATAGCGCGCGCTGACATCGCGGTACGGCGCTTCCCAGTATGCGCCCTGATGGGTGAAGACATGGGGCTCATAGAAGTGGAAATTGTAGATCACACGCTCGTCATAGGGCGCGTCCAGGGCGGGCAGCGTGCGGGCGCTGTTCCACTGGAAGCTCCCCAACAGGATCAGCGTATCCGGTGCGCTTTGGCGAATACGGCGGACACATTCGCGGCTGATGCGCTTCCAGGCCGGGAGATAGCGTTCCTCGGTGACCTCGTTGAGCAGGTCAAATATCACCCGCTCAGGTTTCGAGCCGTAGCGCGCAGCGAGGCAGTCCCAGACGGCATAGAAATACGACTGATAGACTTCGCTTTCAAAGAAACCTGCCTCGTGTTCGCCGGCGTCGAAGGAAAAGCCCTGGGTCTTGTGCAAATCCAGCACCAGACGCAGATCGTGCGCCTCCGCCCAGGAGACGGCGCGGTCGATCCGCCGCAGGCCTTCTTCGATCATCGTCCCGTCAGGGCGCTGGATCACATTGTAATCCACCGGCAGGCGCACATGGTCGAAGCCCCAGGCAGCGATCTGCGCAAAATCCCGTTCGGTGATAAAGCCATCCATTCTTGCTTCGCTGTAATCGCACTGGCTCAGCCAGCCGCCCAGGTTCACGCCGCGATAAAAACCGTGTTCTTTCAGCATAAGGTTCTTCCTTTCGTTAAAAACGGCCCTCCGCAGCGGGAGAGCCGTTTTCTGTTTTATTGTGCTCAGCCCTTGACCGAGCCGGCGGTGACGCCCTTGATGATGGCCTTGGAGAGAATGATATACACGATCATGACGGGCAGGATCGCCAGCAGGATGAACATGTACACCTTGCCCATATCGAACTTGGAGTAGTCCGCACTCCGCAGCTGGGCGATCATGATGGGGACGGTTTTCAGTTCTTTCTTATCCAGCAGCAGGGCCGGAATAAAGTAGTTGTTCCAGGAGCCGACGAAGGAGAAGATCATCTGCACCGCGAGCGCCGGCTTCATAATGGGAAGCACGACATGGTTGAAGGTGTAGAATTCGCCGCTGCCGTCGATGCGGGCGGCCTCCACCATCTCCATCGGCAGAACGCTCTCCAGATACTGCTTCATGTAGAAGAAAACGACAGGCGCAGCGATGCTCGGGATGATGAGAGGAATATAGTTATTGGTCAGATGGAGCTTATATACCAGCTGGATAAAGCCGACGGCGGATACCTGGGGCGGGATCATCATCACGGCCATGATGAAGTAGAAAGCAAAGCGGCGCAGCTTGAAACGGTAGACATGGATGCCATAGGCGGTCAGCGCGGAGAAATAAGTGGTCAGCACCGAGCAGCAGGCAGCAATGAAGAAGCTGTTGAGCATGCCGCGGGGAATGTTGATGGAGAAGTCGTTCCAGGCATTGCGGAGGTTGATAAAGAAATGGTCCTTGGGCAGCAGGGTGAAACCGGACTGGAGCTGGAAGTTGGAACGGGTGGCGTTGATGATCAGCATATAAAAGCTGAACAGGCACAGGAAGGAAAGGAAGATCAGAATGATGTATGCCACGGTGCGGGCAAGGATCAGCTGGATCCGTCCCTTGGTATTTTCTTTGTTATTCATGTTCCCGCCTCCGATCAGATCTGATCCCGCTTGCGGTCGGTATCTTTATACTGGCTGGACAGGCTGTTATAGACGAACAGACTCAGTCCCGTGGACACCAGAAACAGCACAACGCTCACCGCACCGGCCATGCCGTAGTTTTTACTGGTGGTCAGGTAATTGTTCAGATACATGACCATCGTCATGCTGGCTCGGTTCGGCGTGCCCTTGCCGTTGGTAAGGACCTGCGGCACGTCGAACATCTGCAGGCCGCCGATCATTGCGGTAATGACCGTATACACCAGGATCGGCGCCAGCAGCGGCAGCGTCACGCGGAAAAAGACCTGCAGGGAGTTGGCCCCGTCGATCTCCGCAGCCTCAAACATGTTCTGGTCGATGCCCTGGATGCCTGCCATCAAAAGGATCGTCGTGTTGCCGAACCACATGAGGAAATTCATCAGGGCGATCAGAACACGCACCGGGATCTTCATGGTCAGAAAGTCAAAGCTCTTGTCGATCAGATCATGGGCCAGGAGGATTTGCTTGACCGGGCCGACGTTGGAGAAAAGCGTGGAGAAAAGCATCGCAAACGCCGCCGCCATGATCAGGTTCGGCATATAAATGACTGTCTTGAAAAACTGCTGTCCCTTCAGATTCATCCGGTAACTGGTGAAAAACACTGCCAGCAGAAGGGCAATCACGATCTGAGGCACAGCGCCCATAACCCAGAGGATCAGCGTGTTGCCGAAATACTTGAGAATGCCGATGCTGCCGGTATTGTCGGGACTGAACAGGGTCACGTAGTTTTTCAGACCGACGAAGTTCGGTCCCACCTGCGTCAAGCCGTCCCGATAGTTTTCAAAGAGGCTGTAATAGAAGGTCATCAGCTGCGGGATCAGGGTAAAAAAGATATAGACGATGAAAAAGGGCAGGATAAAGAGATAGCCGTACTTGGCATAGCTGACTCCTCTTCCGCGCTTGGTTTTCATGGGATCCCCCCGTTCGTAGTATCGTTGGTCCGCGTTCTGACGGCGCGCAGCGGAGCAAATGCGAATCCATGTACTCCGCTCCACGCCAGCAGAGATTGGCGGCGGGAACTTCCATGCAGACAGAGGCAAGGCAAACTGCCTTGCCTCTGTCCGCAAAGAGTATGATCGAATTCAGTATTGATCGCTCTGTTCAGGGAGTGACGATGGTGGGATAGGTCTCGTTGACGTAGTTGAAGAAATTCTTCAGAGCCGTATCCTTATCGACCTCGCCCTTGAAGAACTCCTGCATGTTGTTCTGCAGGCCCTCGTTGAGCAGCTGGTCATAGATCGTGTGGTTCTCCCACTTGATGTTGCTGGTCATCGCGGAGAAGACAGCCACATCGTTCTGGCCGCCCAGGAAAGCATTGCCATAGTTGGGATCTTCCGCAAACTTGGCGTTGACCTTCTGGTTGTTGGAGAACTGGTTCTCCTCGGAGACGAGCTTGGAGCAGACATCTTCGTTGTTGATGAAGGTGTTCATGATGTCAGCGACCATGGAAGCATTGTCGGTGCCGGCAGGTGCAAGCAGCCAGGTGCCGCCCCAGAAGTGAGCAGCGGGGCCTTCGCAGATGGCCCAGTCGCCGGAGCAGCCCTTCTCAGGATCCTGCGCATTGCCCATGCAGAAGTTGAAGTACCAGGCAGGTCCGAAGAAGCACATGGTCTTGCCGTCTTTGAACATCTGGTCGTTCTTTTCCTGATCCCAGATGCCGGCGGTCAGAGTGTAGTCGTTCTTGATGAAGTCCTCGGTCTGAGCGATCCAGGCTTCGATCTGGGGGTCGAACTGCAGCTTATTGTCGGCATCGACCCAGGCGCTGGTGCAGTTGTTGGAGAAGGGACGGTAGGTCTCGGCGAAGGAGGCGGTCATGTAGTAGCCCTTGGCCTTGGCATCGGCGGCGACAGCGTTGAACTTGTCCCAGCTGTCGAGCTTGGCCTGGACCTCATCGGGCTCGGAGACGCCAAGAACATCCTTCGCGATGGAGCGGCGGTAGATCAGCGCGGAGGGGCAGCACTGGAAAGAAACACCCTTCACAACGCCGTTGGGATCGGTCGCAGCCTGCACGGTGTAGGCATAGGTGTTGGAGAAGTCGGTCACGCCGAGCTTGGTGATGTCCTGGGTGGCATCGGAGTTGACGTACTTGAGGATGTAGTCAGCCTCGGCCAGGAACAGGTCGACCTTGTCGTCGGCGGCGGCATTGGCCTGGTTCAGCAGAGCTTCATCCAGCTTCTGCTGGTAAGCGCCGTTGTCGCTCGGGGTGATGACCCAGTTGACGGTCACGCCTTCGGGGACGGTGTAGTACTTCTCGAAGAAGCCCTTGAATTCCTCGTTCCAGGCGTAGATGTTGAAGACTTTGCCTTCGGTCTTGCTGTCAGCCTTCGGCGCGCCGCAGGCGCAGAGCGCGAAAACCATCACAAGAGCCAGAAGCAGTGCGAGCAGCTTTTTCATTTTTCTTCCTCCTAAAAGATTTTGTGATTTTATATTTTTGCGGGTCGCCCCGCATATCACCTTTGGCTAAGATCGGCCACGCTGCTGCCTTCCAGCAGGCGGCCGGAGACCACATAGCGGTCGATCAGCGCGGTCTTGGGGTGCTCGATCAGCTCGATCAGGCGGGCGGCGGCCTCGCGGCCCAGCTCCTCGGTGTTCTGCCGCCAGGTGGTCAGCGCCGGGCTCACCACGCCGGAAAGGCGGATGCCGTCATAGCCGACGGCCGAGATATCCTCGGGGATCTTCAGTCCGGCCTCCGTGATCGCGTTATAGCCGCCGATGTAGGAAAAGTCGTCCGGAAAGAAGATGCAGCTCGGCCGCTCGGGCAGAGCCAGAAGGCGCTTCGTGGCCTCATAGCAGCCCGCCGCGTCATGGAAGGCGCCCTCGATCACATAGTCCTCGCGCACCGGGACGCCCATCTGCTCACAGGCACGGTAAAAGCCGGTCAAACGGCCCTCCGTCACCGTGGTGCGCTCCCCGTGGATAAAGGCAAGGCGCCGGTGACCGCGCTCGACCGCATAGCGCACCAGCTGCTCCATGCCGGAGACATTGTCGCTCATGACGGCCATGCGGCCGTTGAACATATGGTCGATCGTCACGACAGGCAGGCCGGAGTGGATCAGCTCCAAAACCATGGGATCGTTAAAATCGACGGATGCAATGACGACGCCATCAACCCCCCGATACAGACAATGCTGCAGGTAAGTCGTCTGCCTGCGGCCGACGTTGCGGTTGATGAATGTAATGTCGTAGCCGCAGCGCTCGCTCTCGACGCGGATGCTGTCAAGAACGGAGGAAAAGTACTCATGCGCAAGGCCACCGTGCATCGGATCGACAAACAGCACGCCGATGTTATAGCTGCGGCTGGTCTTCAGCGCACGGGCCGAGGCATTGGTCATATAGCCCATCTCGTCCGCCACGCGGCGGATCTTTTCGCGCGTTTCGCGGCCGATATCCTGCTGGCCGTTGAGCGCCTTGCTGACCGTAGCCACGGAGACACCGCAGGCCTTTGCAATGTCCTTCATGGATACCACGGTGATCGCCTCCGCACTTAATCGTTTTCGCATTTTAAAAATAGCTTATTTTTCAGAAAAATGCAAGTATTGTTTTCATAAAATTACAGTCATTTTTTATTTTTGTTGGTCTTGTACACTTCCGGAGCGAAAAACTGTCCAAGATGCTATCGAAACTTTTTCGAACTTGCTCCTGATTAAAATATTTTTTCATTTTATACGGATTTTTTGCAAAAAACCCTTGCAATTTCAGGAAATATCCGCTAACCTAACAAATGAATCACAACTTAAACGATTACTGCATGTGACAACTGTAAGGGAGAAGCTACGATGAAATACGGCTTTTTTGACGATCAGAGAAAGGAATATGTGATCAGCACGCCCCAAACGCCGCTGCCCTGGATCAACTATCTGGGCAGCGAGGACTTCTTCGCTCTCTGCTCCAATACCGCCGGCGGCTATGCGTTCTACCGCGACGCCAGGCTCCGCCGCCTGACCCGCTACCGTTATAATAATGCGCCGCTGGATCAGGAGGGCTTTCATCTCTATGTCCGGGACGGCGGAACGGTATGGAATCCGGGCTGGCAGCCGGTGCAGACCGGGCTTGACGCCTACCGCTGCCGTCACGGGCTCGGTTACACGGTGATTGAGGGCGAAAAAGACGGCCTTGCCGTGACGCAGGAGCTCTTCGTCCCCCAGGGGGACAACTGTCTGCTGATGCGCGTGAAGGTCAGCAATACCTGTGATCAACCGAAAACGCCGGTGATCTTCCCCTATGTGGAGTTTTGCCTCTGGGACGCGATGGACGACGGCTCCAACTTCCAGCGCAATTACTCCATCGGCGAGGTGGAGATCGTCGGCGCGGCGATCTATCACAAAACCGAGTACCGTGAGCGCCGCGATCACTACGCCGTTTTCTGGGCCAACCGTCAGCCCGACGGCTTTGACACCTCCCGAGAGGCCTTCCTCGGGCTGTACGGCAGCCCGGCGCGGCCGGAGGCCGTATGCGGCGGCTGCTGCACCGGCAGCGTGGCACACGGCTGGCAGCCCATCGCCGCCCAGCAGTTCAATCTTGAGCTGCAGCCCGGCGAAAGCCGCAGCCTGATCTTAGGCCTGGGCTATCTGGAGAACGCACCGGAGGAGAAATGGGAAAAGCCCGGCGTCATCAACAAGGCGAAGGCCGAGGCCATGATGGCCCGCTATGCCGACGATGAAGCGTTCGATCAGGCGCTGGATGTGCTGAAGGCTCACTGGGAAGCGCTGCTCGGCGCATATCAAATCACCAGCGGAGATGAGAAGTTGGACCGCATGGTCAACATCTGGAACCAGTACCAGTGCATGGTCACCTTCAACATGAGCCGCTCGGCCAGCTATTATGAAAGCGGCATGGGCCGCGGGATGGGCTTCCGCGATTCCTGTCAGGACCTGCTGGGCTTCGTACATATGATCCCCGAACGCGCCCGTGAGCGGATCCTGGACATTGCGGCGACACAGTTTCCCGACGGCAGCGCCTATCACCAGTACCAGCCCCTGACCAAAAAGGGCAACCTGGCCGTGGGCAGCGGCTTCAACGACGACCCGCTCTGGCTCATCGCCGGCACGGACGCCTATCTGCGGGAGACTGGTGACTGGAGTATCCTCGACGAGCCGGTGGACTTTGACAACGATTCGGCGCTGGCACAGCCGCTGCTGGAGCATCTGCGCCGCAGCTTCAACTATACCCGGACGCATCTGGGCCCTCACGGCCTGCCGCTGATCGGCCGTGCCGACTGGAACGACTGTCTGAACCTCAACTGCTTTTCCGAGCATCCGGGCGAGAGCTTCCAAATCACCGGTCCCAGCGAAGGTCCGGTGGCCGAAAGCGTGTTTATTGCCGGCATGTTCGTCAAATACGGGCGCGCGTGGGCAGAGATCTGCCGCCACGTCGGCCTGGAGGCCGAAGCGGCTGAGGCCATGGAAGCGGTGAACGCCATGGAGCGGGCCGCACTGAGCGCAGGCTGGGACGGCGAATGGTTCCGCCGCGCCTATGACGCTTTTGGAAACGTGGTGGGCGGCAAAGACTGTGAGGAAGGGCAAATTTACATTGAGCCGCAGGGTATGTGCGTGATGGCCGGCATCGGCAAAGAGACCGGCGAAGCAGCGCTTGCGCTGCAGAGCGTGGAAAAGCGGCTCGATACGAAATACGGCATTGTTCTGCTGCAGCCTGCCTATACCCGCTATCATCTGGAGCTGGGCGAAATCAGCAGCTATCCGCCCGGATACAAGGAAAACGCCGGCATCTTCTGCCACAACAACCCCTGGATCGTCTGCGCGGAAGCGGAACTCGGCCACGGCGAACGCGCCTTTGAGGTTTACCGCCGCACCGCGCCAGCCTATATCGAGGACATCAGCGAAATCCACCGCACCGAACCCTATGTTTACAGCCAGATGGTCGCCGGAAAGGACGCGCCCAGCTTCGGCGAGGCGAAAAACAGCTGGCTCACCGGCACCGCCGCCTGGACTTTTGTGAGCATCTCCCAGGCCATTTTGGGCGTACAGCCCACGCTGGACGGTCTGAGGATCGATCCCTGCATCCCCTCTTCCCTGCGCCGCTTTACGATCACCCGCCGATACCGCGGGGCGGTCTATGAGATCACGGTGGAAAACCCAGAGGGCGTGGAAAAGGGCGTTTGCTCTGTCATTCTCGAAGGCCGTCGCGTGGAAGGAAACGTCGTTCCCGTACAGCCTGCCGGGAAACGCGTGTCTGTGCTCGTCCGCATGGGCTGAGCGTTCGGTTCTTCCACTCACGTTCCCGACAAAGGGAGTCATACCAATGAAAAGGATCCTTTCTATCTTGCTTGGCATCGCCTTGCTGCTGAGCATCCTGACCGGCTGCGGAAGCACAAAACCGGCGGCCGTCATTGACGACGGCAGAGCCAGACCGTCCAGCTGCGGCCGGCTTCAGGTCATCAACGGAAAGCTCTGCTCCGAGAGCGGCGAGCCCGTCATGCTTCGAGGCGTCAGCTCCAACGGTCTGATCACGGCCGAGGATTATATCAACGAGCCGCTTTTCCGCGAGCTGTCAGCGGGTAGAGGCGTCAATCTGTTCCGTTTTGCCATGTATACGTATGGAGTCGGGATCGTCGGATACTGCACCGGCGGCGACAAAGAGCGCCACAAGCAGGATATGATAAAGGGGGTCGACCTGGCCAGAGATCAGGATATGTATGCTCTGATCGACTGGCACATCCTCAGCGACGGCGACCCCAATCAGTATCTGGATGAGGCCAAGGCCTTCTTTGCGGACATGGCCGGACAGTTCTGCGATTATGACAATGTCCTTTATGAAATCTGCAACGAGCCCAACGGCGTGGACTGGCAGACGGTCAAAGCCTATGCCGAGCAAATCATCCCCGTGATCCGGGAAAAAGATCCTGCATCCGTCATTATCGTCGGCAATCCCGACTGGTCGAAGGATCTTTGCAGCGTCGCCGCCGACCCTCTCGACTTTGACAACATTCTGTATACGCTGCATTTTTATGCCGCAAGCCATGGCCAGGAGCTGCGCGATATGACGCAGCGGCTCAGCCGGGACGGGCTGCCCATCTTTGTCACGGAATTCGGCGTCACGATGTCCAGCGGCGGCTTTCCGCGGGATCTGGAGAGTGCCGACCTGTGGATCGAGCTGCTGGAGCAGGAGAACATCTCTTACTGCATGTGGTCCTTCTCCTCTGCGCCCGAGCCCTGCTCCGCGCTTCGCACCGGACTGCTGAAATACAGCGGCTTTGAAAAAGACGACTACAATGCGACCGGCCAGTGGCTGCTGGAAACGCTGGCCAAACACAGCACCCGATAAACGCAGCTTCTCTGCCGCGGCTCCACAGGATCAGCATCAAATAAAAAACGACGTGTCGAAACACGTCGTTTTTTGTTGGTGGAGAGTGGCGGACTCGCCCGCCTGCGGGCGGGCCGGGTCGCGGCTCTGGCGTGCCACCGGCACGCCATTCACTCCCGCTCCCTTCGAGCCCGCACAAGAGTCATTACCAAACAGAAACGCCGCCCGATGGGCGGCGTTTCTGTTTGGTGGAGAGTGGCGGACTCGAACCGTCGACCTTCCGCGTGTGAGGCGGACGCTCTAACCAGCTGAGCTAACCCTCCGAAGAGCTTTTATATATTAGCACATCCCTCTCCGCTTTGCAAGCACTATTTTCCCTTTTCCCGGAATTCGCCGCGTTGACTTTCCATTCCGGCTGCTTTATACTGTCAAAAGAGAGCGGAAGGAGGGTAAACATGGCCCAGCGAACGGTTCATTATGTATTTGGCCTGCAGCTGGCTGCTGCCTGCGGCATTGATGACATCCCCCGCTTTCTGCTCGGCAGCCTTCTTCCGGACGCGATCGGCAGCAAGGACGAACGAGACGTCACGCACTATGCCTTCCGCGGTGCCGACGGCACACGCTATTACGAATTTGATCGCTTCCGTCGGGACTTTGCCGATCAGATGTTTGATCCCCTCTATCTCGGCTATTACATGCATCTCGTCGAAGACAGCTTTTACCGCGCCTTTTGCCACAGGGACTATCAGTTTTATTTTATCAAAGATGAAGCGGTGCGCGCCCTGCACCGGGATTATCACTTGCTCAATCCCTGGCTCGTGCGGCGGTATTCGCTCACGAACATGCTGTCATGCCCGGCAGAGCTTTCCGGCGAGCCTATTTCCCGCATCGCCGGATTTGATTTGAACGGACTGCAGGCCGACCTTGCGCAGGATTTTATCGAGCAGCCGGAGGGCGCGTTTACCTTTCTTAGTCCCGCCATGACGGAGGAATTCATCGAACGCTATCTGCCCCAGGCTGAGACGGAGCTGCGCGCCGTTCTCGAGGGGCAGGAATTCCTCCGCGCCGCGGATTTTGCCTGGAGAAAAACAGACGAATAACAAAACCGGGACGCTTTTTCCGTCCCGGTCATGTTATTCAAACAAGCGCTGCAGTTCGCCCCAAAGCTCGACAATGCGAAAACGAAGTTCATAGCCGTCTTCCTCGCTGATCAGCGCAAAATCGTCCGGCTTCATCACGCTCTGCACGCGCCCGGCGTCGGCGGCTGACAGACACAGAGGCGGGAAAACCACGCACCACCAGTTATGCCCTTCGCCCTCGCCCAGCACCACGCGCAGCGACTCATAGGTTCCCGCAGGCAGCACGAAGCCCTCATAGCGCCGCAGCGGATAGCTTTCCGGCCCGAGGCTCACGGACACCTTGCGCCCTTCGGCGGCATCAGCCGCCGTCTCCGCGATCTCCTGCAGCCGGCCGGCCAGGATCTCCCGCGCCGCGTCCCGATCGGTCACGCCCTCGAGCGCCGGCGCAAGATCGGCCAGCACCGCGTCGCGCACGCGCAGCTTGAGCGCCTGCTCATAGTCTGAATCGTCCACCGCCAACACGTGCAGCCGCACGACCTGAGAAGCCAGCTCCCCCTGTTTTTTCTGCGCCCAGAGCCCGACGCACAGCGTCAGGCACAGCGCCATCAGCAGCGCGACCTCCCAGGCCTTTAGATTCTTTCCGTTTTCCTTCAACATCTGCATATACCGCCGTTCTATGTAAGATTTATTCATAGTATCGGCGCTTTTTTTCGCCTTTATACATTGTGCGGAGGTTTTTCCTGTGGTATGCTGTGGAAAAGGGAGGGATGCTCGTGAGCCAGGATTTTGAACGCTTTGACATGAAGCGCGAGCCGGTGCGCACGCGCTGGTTTCTGCGCCCGTTGACCTGGGCGCTCAGTGCGCCGGATGTGTGGAAGCACCATGCCCGGTTCCGGAGGATCAACACGGAAGGGCTCAAGCCGCCCTATGTGCTGCTGTGCAACCATAACGCCTTTCTCGACTTCAAGGTCGCAACGCTTGCCACCTTCCCCCACCGCGCCAACTACGTCGTCGCCATCGACGGCTTCATTGGACGCGAGGAGCTGCTGCGGCAGGTTGGCTGCATCTGCAAGCGCAAATTCACCAACGACCTTACGCTGATCCGTCAGCTCCGGCAGGTCGTCAAGAACGGCGATATTGCGATGATCTATCCCGAGGCGCGCTATTCCCTCTGCGGCACCACCGCAGTGCTTCCCGCTTCGCTCGGGAAATTATGTAAACTTCTTAAGGTGCCTGTCGTGACGCTGATCTGCCACGGGCACCATGTCAATTCCCCGTTCTGGAATCTGCATGACCGCGGGGTAAAACCGACAGAGGCGGAGCTGACGCAGATCTTCAGCGCCGAGGAGCTGGAACAGGCCACAGCGGACGAGGTCAACGAAAAGATCCTGGAGCTGTTCCAGTACGACGACTTTGCCTGGCAGAAAGAACGCGGCATCCGCACGCCCTACAAGGGCCGAGCCGAAGGACTGCAAAAGGTACTCTATCAGTGCCCGCACTGCCGGACGGAATTTCGCATGGCCTCGAAGGGAACGGAGCTCATCTGCGAGAGCTGCGGCAAACGCTGGCGCATGACGGAACTGGGCGAGCTGGAGGCGGAGGACGGAGAGACAGAATTTTCGCACATCCCGGACTGGTACGAATGGGAGCGGGCGAACGTGCGCGCCGAGGTCGAGGCCGGCACCTACTCGAGCGGCGAGCTGGAGGTACACGTCGATACGCTGCCGAACGCGAAAAAGTTCATTCGTCTCGGCAGCGGCACGCTCGTGCACGACAGGAACGGCTTCACCGTGCGCGGCATTGACGCCGACGGCGATCCCTTTGAGATGATCAAGCCCGTGCCCAGCCTCTATTCCTGCCATATTGAATACGAATACCTCGGCAAATTCGGTGACTGCGTCGATCTGAACACGCTCGAGGATACCTGGTACATCTACCCGCACGGCCGGGACTTTGCCGTGACGAAAATGGCCCTTGCCACCGAGGAACTGTATTACGCTCACCGCCGCGCGATCGGCCGCCCGTGCAAGCCGGGACTTGCCTGAAAAATCAATGAAAAGCAGCAAGCACTGTCCGTTTTATCGGACAGTGCTTGTTTTATAATCAGAGCATAAAATGAAACACGGGAGGGCATGAACATGCGCGGATATTTCACAGCGGGCGGCTATTACGGACTCATCGACGGCGAATACCGTCTCTTTGCCTCGGAGGCGGATTATTACGAGGCGGTCAGCGACGACGAGGCGGCGTGATCAAATGCTCAGCAGGCGGTCAACGTTTTCGGTACTGTACTCGATTTGCTCCGACCAGCGGCGCAGGTGCTCGGGATCGGCGCCCAGAAGCGCGTCCTGCAGGAACACAAATTCGGTGCTCAGCCGCGCATAGACGGCCAGCGCCGGAAACTCATACTCCCCTGCTCGCTCGAGCTGACGAAACAGGATATACTGATAGATGCGGTCGTAGCGCCCGCGGTCACAGACGGCGGCGTATTCGACCGCATTTTCCACAAGATCCGTCAGCACGGAGCGAAGCTGACGGATTTCTTCCGTCCAGTTTTCGTCGATCGGCTCCGTTTCCGAAAGCCGGCGCAGGATCTCGGCATAGCGCGCTTCGCCCGGTTTCGGCGTAAATTGGAGCAGCTCCGCCACCGGTTCCAGCCCCATCCGGCACAGAAGGCCGGCAAAATCGAGCAGCTCGGCCTTATCATCCAACTGAAAGCGCAGCGGCGCAGAGGATTCCAGCAGCAGCTCGCAGACCTTTTCACAGCTCAGGCCGAGGCCGCAGAATTCAAAGCTGCCCAGCTCTCCGTAAAAGCGCGGGTGAAGCGCGCAGATATCACAGAGCGCTTGCTCCCCCAGTTCGCGGATCAGACGGCAAAGGCCGTCCGAACGCAGGAAAGGGCAGCGCTCATCGTCTGTCAAACGAAAGTGCCAGACCCCGGCTTCCTCGACGAGCGCAGCGCGCAGATCGTCGCCGAGCTTGCCCGGCAGTGCGCGGTAATACGCGGCGCTCTCCTCGTCCACGTCGATCTCCCAGCCGCGACAGCAGCTGTGGCGGCAGAACGAGGCCTTGCAGGCAAAGGCGCGGTAGAAATCGGGGTACACACAGATCATGGGCGGCCTCCTCCCAGCTGCCAGAAAGCCACGGCGCTGGCCGCGGCGACGTTCAATGAATCCACGCCGTGGGACATCGGGATGCGCGCGGTGTAGTCGCAGTCGGCGATCGTGCGCGCGGCAAGCCCCTCCCCTTCGGTGCCGAGGATCAGCGCGAGCTTTTCCTCTGCGGCAAGGCATGGATCGTCAATGGACACGGAATCGTCCTCCAATGCCATGGCGACGGTTTTGAAGCCGAGGGCGCGCAGACGGTCCATGCCCGGATGCGGCCAGTCGGCGATCTCCTCACCGAGGAATGCCCAGGGGATCTGAAATACCGTTCCCATGCTCACGCGCACAGCGCGGCGGTACAGCGGGTCGCAGGAGCCGGGCGTGAGCAGCACGGCATCCATGCCGAGCGCCGCAGCGGAGCGGAAGATCGCGCCGACGTTTGTGGGATTGACGACCTCTTCCAGCACAGCCACGCGTTTTGCCCCGGCGCAGACGGCCTCCGCCTCCGGCAGCGGCTTTCTGCGCATCGCGCACAGCACACCGCGCGTCAGCGGAAAACCGGTCAGCTCCTTGAGGACTGACAGTTCGGATGTATAGACGGGGATCTCCCCACAGCGTGCGACGATCTCCCGCGCCTGGCCCTCGATGTGCTTGCGCTCCATTAGAAGCGACACCGGCTCATAGCCCGCGTCCAGCGCCCGGTCGATGACCTTTGGGCTTTCTGCGATGAAGAGGCCTTTTTCCGGCTCGGCCCGGTTTTTCAGCTGCCCTTCGGTGAGTCTGGCGTAGACCTCCAGCTCCGGCGCGGACAGATCCGCGATCTCAATGACCTGAGGCACTGTCCCGCCCCCTTTACAGCAGCGTGCCGACGCTCTCGGCAACAAAGGCAAAGCCGTATTCTTTTTTCAGCTTCGCGCAGCAGCGCGCCGCGGCCTCGGCGTCCTCAAAGAGGCCAAAGACCGCCGAGCCCGTGCCAGTCATCACCGCGCCAAGCGCGCCGCCGTCAAGCAGTTCGCCCTTGATCTGGCGGATGCTGCGCATGCGGCGGTCATCCACATCCTCAAAGACGTTATACAATCTCCGGCAGACGCCCTGCAGGTCGCCCTGCTCCATGGCCTCGATCAGACCGGTCGTATCGGGGTGGATGCGGATCGGCGCGCGGTCGAGCTTGTTGAACAGCTCCGGCGTCGAGATGGAAAAGGAGGGCTTGACGATCGCGATATGGCAGGGCGGGAGCGGCGCGATCGGCTGCAGGTTCTCCCCCCGCCCGGTGGCGAGCATCGTGCCGCCCACGAGGCAGAAAGCCACGTCTGAGCCGATTTCAGCGGCCAGGGCCGTCAGTTCTTCCCGGCTGAGTCGGTCGCCGTAGGCGCGATTCAGCGCACGCAGCGCCGCCGCTGCGTCCGCCGATCCCCCGCCCATGCCGGCGCCGACCGGGATGCGCTTGTCGAGCTCGATGCGCAGGCCCTGACCCTCCTCGCCGATCGCCTCCAGATAACGCTTCGCCGCGCGGACGGCAAGATTGCGCTCGTCGCCCGGCACATAGCGCAGGTTGCTCCTGGCGCGGATGCCCTCGCCTTCCCTGCGGATGGTCAGCGTATCGCAGAGCGAGACGGTCTGCATCGGCATGATCATCTCATGATAGCCGTCTGGCCGCTTTCCTGACACATCCAGCGAAATATTGATTTTTGCGTATGCTTTTTCCTGTATGCTCATGTCTCGTTCCCGGTTTTTGTCTGATAGACCCGCAGCTCATAGGGGCGGGCTGTGAATCCGTTTTCGATGATAAAATTCACATCGTAGTTGTGCAGAACGAGCTGCCATTGATCCAGCTCGATCCCCTCCGGTGCGTCAAAGCGCTTGAGTTCGGAGGAAAAGGAGCAGATCACCAGCAGCCGCTGCTCCTCGCTGCGGCGCTCGTAAACATAGAAATCATTGCTCTCCGGGCAGTACTCCCGATAGTCGCCGTAGAGCGCGGCGCTGTTGTCCCTGCGAAACTGCAAAAGAGCGCGATAGAAATTCAGCAGAGAATCCGGGTCCTTCTCCTGCGCCGCGACGTTGATCTGCGTGTAATTTTCGTTCACGCGCAGCCAGGGTTCGTGCGTGCTGAAGCCGGCGTATACTTCCGCCGACCACTGCACCGGTGTGCGCGCGCTGTCGCGGCTCGAGCGGCGGATGATGTCCAGCACCTTTTTCTTCGGCAGAAAATGCTTGAGGATGCGGGCGTTATTCTGCGCCATCACGTCCGGATAATCCTCCAGACGCGGAAGCGCGATATTCAGCATGCCGATCTCCTGCCCCTGGTAGATGAAGGGCGTGCCGCGCTGCAGGATATACATGGCGGCGAGCATCTTTCCGCTCTCCGTGCGGTACTGCTCGCTCCCATAGCGGCTGATGATGCGCGGATGGTCGTGGTTTTCGATATACAGCGCGGGCCAGGCCTTGTCCTGCAGCTTCAGCTGCCATTCGCTGAAGGCCTTTTTCATTTTACGCAGGTTGAAGGGGCGCTGGATCATGTCGGTCATGAAGCAGTCGGCCTCCATATGGGAAAAGCCGATCATCTCATCGAGCACCTGCTCCGGGCCCTCGGTGATATAGCGCAGCGCCGTGTCCGCCGTGGTCAGCGGGCTCTCGCCCACGGTAAAGCAGTCGTAGTGGTCCAGTACCTCGCGCTTGAACTCAGCCAGAAACTGGTGCACCTGCGGGCGGTTTACATAATACTTCATCCCGTTGGCGATCGGACTCGGCGGATAACTGTTCGGCAGGCCGGGCGCCTTGGAGATGAAGGTGATCACGTCCTCGCGGAAGCCGTCCACGCCCATGTCCAGCCAGAAGCGCATGATGTCCTTGACCTCCTGGCGGACGCGGGGATTGTCCATGTTCAGATCCGGCTGCTTTTTTGCAAAAAGGTGAAGGTAGTATTCGTCCAGATGCTCGTCATATTCCCAGGCGCCGCCCTCGAAAATGCTGGTCCAGTTGTTCGGCGGCAGAGTTTTCCCGTTCTTTTTCCGCCCCGGGCGCCAGTAATAATAGTCGTGGTAGGGATTGTCCCTGCTCTTGCGGCTTTCGATAAACCAGGGATGCTCGTCCGAGGTATGGTTCACCACCAGATCCATGAACACCCGCAGGCCGCGCTCATGCGCGCCTTCGAGCACCCGGCGGAAGACATCCAGATCGCCGTAATCCGGGTGGATGTTCCGATAGTCGGCGATATCGTAGCCGAAATCCGCGTTCGGCGAGGGATAGAGCGGCGAAAACCAGATGGCGTCCACGCCGAGGCTTTTGATATAGTCGAGCTTGCCGAGCACGCCCCACAGATCGCCGATGCCGTCGCCATTGCCGTCGCAGAAGCTGCGCGGCCAGATCTGATAGACAGACATCTCCTTATACCAGCGTTTTCCGTCCATAAGGAGCCCTCCTTTGCCGCAGATTCCTTAATAATTCTTATTTTACCATAAAACACCGGTCTTAGCAACGCTTTTGCATAGTCCCTCCGGTTGACCTTTGAACTGGAAAGCGCTATAATGTTACCGCAATGTAATCATTGACAAGGAGTTCATTTTTATGAATAAACGTTTGATTTCGATTCTTTTGACGCTGCTGCTTCTGATGGCGCTGCTGCCCGCGGCGGCTTTTGCCGAGGGCAACATTGTCGTCAATCTCGGCTCCGTCCGCGCCGGCAGCTCGCTGGACCTCCAGATGGCCACCACGGATTCCGGCACGGCTTCCCTGTCGGGCGGCAGCCTCCCGGATAACTGCTCCATCGTCACCGAGGATCGCGGCGGCTCTGCCGCCCATTATCTGCGCGGGACGCCTGGCCTGGCCGGGAACTATGAGTTCACGCTGGCCGTAACCGATACGGTAGAAGTTCCCGTCGAAGGCGGGGGCGAAGGTGAAGGCGAGGGCGAGGGCGAGGGCGAAGGCGAGACCCGAACCGAGACAATTACGGTCGCCACACTGACCTGCTCGATCAGCGTACTGCCCGCAATCCCCCACTACACGGTGCAGGATCTGGAGTGCTTCGTCGGCGAGGAAGCAAAGATCCGCGTTCAGGCCGGTACGGATGACAGCGGCACGCTGAGCTATCAGTGGTACAGCAATACCATCAAGGACAATGTGGACGGCGAGAAGCTGGAGGGCAAAACCGAAGGCGAGCTTGCCGTGAATACCGAGTTTGTCGGTCCGGCCTATTTCTACTGCGTCATCACCAACAGCAATAACGGTCTGAGCGAAACGGTCACCACGCCGGTCGTCACCGTCAACGTCGTGGAACCCAGCATCACTTCCCTTGCCATCTCCGCGCTGCCCACCAAGCTGGAATATACGGAGGGCGAAGAGCTTGACACAAGCGGTCTGACGCTCAGCGTCCACTACTCGAACGGCATGGTCGTCAGTGAAAACGAGGGCTTCACCGTCAGTCCCACCAAACTGACCGAGGTCGGCACGCAGACCATTACCGTTACCTATCAGAACAATACCGTCACCTTCCCGGTCATTGTCAAGGAAGAAAAGGAAGTCACAGAAGCCATCGCCGTCACCGCGCTGCCCGCCAAACGGGAGTACCGCCAGGGCGAGAGGCTGGACACCACCGGCCTTGCGCTGGAGGCGATCACCAACAAGGGCCGCCGCGTTCCGATCACGAGCGGCTATACCTGCAGCCCCGAGGTTTTGAGCCTCACCGGCATTCAGACCGTCACGGTCAGCTATGAGGGCAAGAGCACCAGCTTCACCGTTACCGTCCAGGGCGGGAACAAAACTGTTCAGAAGATCAGCATCGACAAGATGCCGAGCAAGCTTGACTACCAGGTCGGTGACAGCTTTGACAGCAGCGGCATGGTGATCCGCGTGACCACCGACCAGGGCGACGAGCTGGTGCGCAGCGGCTTTACCTGCAGTCCCTCCCGCTTTACCCGCGAGGGTGTACAGACCGTCACGATCAGCTACGGCAGCCAGAGCTGCACGCTGGAACTGACCGTTGCCCCGGGCGAAGCCAAGCCGGAGCCGACGAAGTCCCCTTCCCAAAAAGGCGAGGAAGAAACGGATCCCTCTGCGGAAGATCCTGATTCCAGGGACGAAACCAGACGCGAGGACAGCCGCTCCCGCCGCGCCACGAGCACGATGCTGATGGTGATCATTTTCACGGCGCTGGTCGCGCTGGTCGCCCTGCTCGCCTACCTGTATGTCACCAAGAAGGATGAGCTGATCGCTCTCTGGCAGCAGCTGCTCAGCCGCTTCGGCAAGGGCGGACGGCAATAAGCCGAACTCCCAAAAATAAACATGGAAAGGATCTGGCTGTGAATCCGTTCACAGCCAGATTGCTGTAAAAAAGCAATGATAAAAAAACTGTTTCGCGGACACAGCTATTCTCTGATCATACCGATCGCCGCACTGCTGTTCAGCACGCTCAGCTTTTCCCTGGCAAAGCTTCTCATTTTCTGGCGGCCTCATCTTAATATGACCGTCCCCTGGGACGCTGCCGTCCCCTTCCTGCCCTGGACGGTCAGCATCTATCTGGGCAGCTTTGTCTACTGGTATCTCAGCTTCGTTCTGATTGCGCGCGAGGATCGTGAGCAGGCCGACCGCTTTTTCTGTGCCCATGCGCTGACGGTGAGCCTGTCCTTCCTCTGCTTTGTGCTGATGCCGACAACGCTGGAACGCCCGGAAATCACCGGAGGCGGTCTCTGGAACGGGCTAATGCGCATCGTCTATTGGGTGGATACGCCGGAAAACCTGTTTCCCTCGCTGCACTGCTCCACCGCCTGGCTCTGCTGGATCGGCGTACGCAGGCGGAAGGACCTGCCGCTTTGGCTGAAGCTTCTGTTTCTGCTGCTGTCGCTGATGGTCTGTGTTTCCACGCTGACGACACGCCAGCACGTTATGGCCGACGTCGTCTCCGGCGTTGCGCTCGCCGAGCTGGATTATCTGCTGGCCTTGATCCCTCGGCTTCGTGCAGCTTATTCCCGTGTTGCCGACGCCCTGATCCGCCGTTTTCCCATGCTTCGCTAAAACGAAATCGAACCCCATGCCATCAGGCGTGGGGTTCGATTTTTTAAAGACTTATTTCTTGTAGCCGGTCCGGAAGTCAATGATGTTGCGCAGTTCACCGCCCTTGAGGTATGCCTCGAAGTTGGCAAAGCAGATCTCGACGATGCGATCCAGCGTGCCCGGCAGATGGAAGCCGCCGGAGATATGGGGCGTGATGACCATGTTGGGCTGCTTCCAGAGTGGATGGCCGGCAGGCAGCGGCTCGATCTCCGTCACGTCCGTGCCGGCTGCGGCGATCACGCCGCGATCCAGGGCCTCGCAGAGCGCGTCTGCGTCCAGCGCGGTGCCGCGTCCGCAGTTGATGAAGATCGCAGAGGACTTCATTTTTGCGAAACGCTCCGCGTCAAACAGATGATAGGTGCTCGCTGTGCCGGGCAGAACGCTGCACACGACGTCCGCCTCGGGCAGTACGCGGTCCAGCTCGTCCGTGAGGCAAAGCTCGTCGACGAAGTCCGGACAGGCCGACGGACGGCGCTTGACGCCGATGACACGCGCGCCCACGGCCTTCACCAGGCGGGCGTATTCCGTGCCGATATCGCCGAGGCCGACCACGACGACCGTCGCACCGCGCAGCGTACCGACCGTGCCGCGGTCGCCCCAGTGCTCGCGCGCCTGGTCGTCGCGGTACAGGTGCAGCTTTTTCAGCAGCTCCCAGGTCATGGCGAAGGCATGCTCGCCCACCGCCTGGCCGTAAGCGCCGGTGACGCTGCAGAGGACGGTACCGGGACGGAGAACGCCGGGCTTGACGTAGGCGTCTGCGCCGGAGGACGAGAGCTGCAGGAATTCGAGCTGTTCTGAGGCGGCGATCATCGCCGGATCAGGAAAGCCGATGATGATATTGGCGCTCTGAATATCTTCCATACTGACAGCAGCGCCGTTTGAATAGCGATAGCTGCAGTCCGGGCCGATGGACTCCAGTCTGGTTTTCTGCTCCTCTGTGAGAGGAATCAGGACCAATACGTTTTTCATGGGCTCTCCCCTTTCATGAACTCATCGTGTTGAAAACCGCTCTCATGCCCAGGTGCCGTTACGGAAGATGGGCGCGCTGCTGCCGTCGGCGCGGATGCCGTCGATGGAAAGGTCGTCACTGCCTACCATGAAGTCGACATGGATAATGGAATCGTTGATGCCGCGTTCCTTTGCCGCGTCCGTCGTGAGCGAATCACCGTCCGGGAGGACTTCCTTGAAGCCCGCGCCCAGCGCCACATGGCAGCAGGCGTTCTCGTCAAAGAGCGTCTCGTAAAACAGGAAGCCGCAGCGGTTGACCGGGCTCTCCTTCGGGACCAGGGCTACCTCGCCGAGCATATTGGCGCATTCGTCCATCGTGATCATCTTTTCGAGCAGCGCCTGGCCCTTTTCCGCCCGGCAGGAAACCGCGCGGCCGTTTTCAAAGCTGATGGAGAAGTTTTCGATCAGCTGGCTGTTCCAGGACAGGGGCTTGGTGGCCACCAGGGTACCCTCACAGCGGCCGGCCATAGGCGAGGTAAAGATTTCCTCGGTAGGCATGTTCGGGATGTAGCTGGCGCCGTTCTGGCTGTTGACCGCTGCCGCGCCTTCCCATTTGGCATCCGGGATCAGTTCCACGGTAAAATCGGTGCCGTTGGCGCTGCGATAGCGGAGCGTGCGGAACTGCTGCGCGTTGAGCCAGGCCGCTTTTTCAGAGATAAAGGCCGTGTGCGCCGCCCAGGCAGCGACCGGGTCATGCTCGCCGTCGATGCGCACAGTCGTCAGTACCGCTTCCCAGAGCCTGGCGACGGCATTCTCCGCCGTCTCCTCCGGGAAGCACTTTTTCGCCCACTTTTCAGAAGGGTAGGCCGCAATCGTCCACTGGTGCTTGCCGTCGATGGCGTTGCGGTAGGGCTTGAGCACGCGGGCACGGCCCTGCCCCACGGCGGAGAGCTTGTCCGGCGAGATGCCGGCCAGCGCATCGGGATCCTGCGAGGCGATGAAGATCCGGCAGGGCAGATCCTCGACCATCTGTTTGGCCTTGGCTTCCTCCCATGGCAGCACCTGTGCGAGCGTCTCCTGATCGGCATATTGGAAGTGCAGGCGGGAAATCGCGTCGCTCTGCCATTCCACGTTGACCTTTTTCGCGCCGGCCAGATAGCAT
The DNA here is from genome assembly GCA_902778115.1 of Oscillospiraceae bacterium. GTDB lineage: Bacteria > Bacillota > Clostridia > Oscillospirales > Oscillospiraceae > Limivicinus. The sequence goes on from CACYWG010000001.1 coordinate 266,212, forward strand.
TCCTCGGTCAGCAGCGCGGCAAAGTCCGCCTGCTCCACCGCGATATTCAGCAGCACGGTCTGCCCGGGGCGCACATTGGCGCCGGAGCGCACGATCAGCCGCGCATAGCTCTGTAACAGTTCCTGAGTGATCTGCATGGGTAGAACCTCCTTTGATTTGATTAACTGACAAAATAAGAATACTGATTAACACGGAAAACTGATATCCCGTTTTATTTTCCAGCAGGCAGCAGATTGACCACACAGATCTCCGGAAGATTAAAGATCCGCGGAACATTGTCATGTCCAGATAGTCCCGAAGTAATAATAATCCGCATCTGATCATTCAACATCATTTCGCCATAGTCGTATTTCGGCCACCAGCCTTCCATTGGCGCATACAAGCCGCCTTTGCCCGGAATGCGGATCACGCCGCCGTGCGTATGGCCGCTGAGGACGAGATCAATATGCCAGACTTCTTTGCCGAAGCTCAGACACACGGTCTCTGGCATATGCGCAAGTAAGATCGCCGGATAAGGACTTTTTTCGAGGGCAGATAGCACCTGATACTCCGGCGACGCTTCATAGGCCGCCACAGATCGGCCGAAATAGTAGCCGTGCCCCATTGTGCCGCCCATTCGAATCGTATTGCCGTTTATATTGACGTCCGCCCATTCCTCATCCAAGACGATCGCGCCTGAATTTTTAACAGATTCAATCCACTCGCCGCCGTATTGCTTGGTATATTCGCGTTCATGGTTGCCCATAGCAAAATACACCTGCGCGATATCCTGCAGCTTTTCCGTCAGGGGCAGGACATATGTCAGATCCTCCTCATTGGGCGCGGACGGAAACAGGTCGCCGAGGAGAATGATGGCGTCCGGTTGCTGAACACGCACTTTTTTAATCAGTTGCTTGTTTTCCAGACCATACTCTTTGCCGTGCAGATCGGCGACCACAACGACCCGGGACGGTACGGACAAGCCGTCCATGGAGACATCATAACTTGTCGTTTTGACGATCACACTGCAGCCCAGAATAGAACCGCCAACCGTTATAACGAACGCCATCACAAGCGCGACAACACTATATGCAATTGTTTTGACCACGCGCAGTAAATTTTTCATTTTTTATGGAAGATATCATCAGTGACCGAGACCGGAATTATCTATGTTTGCCAAACATTGCAAGGATATCGGTTTTCAATCCCTCGTAGTACGGCATAAGTTTGGAATTGTCGTAACGATGGCTTCCTTTTGACACAACTTTCATCGCTTCGCTAAAATTGTTAATATCGTCGCAAAACTGAATATAATCCAGCTCCTTGATCCATTCATAGCACCCCCGAACCTTGGGGCTTTTGCTGTTGATCACAACACATGGCGTCCCGGTTATCGCGCAGAAGATCATACCGTGTAGACGGTCCGTGATCATAGAGCTACCGCCCTCAAGCACGGCCAAGCACTATAACGACAGGATCGTACAGCAAATTAAGATTAATGTCTTTCTAAGAGTTTTCATCGGCGTATGTGAAATTATTTCACGTATTGTTTTCAACTTCTTGCGATCGATAGTTATGCATCATAATAACATTTCGATATCAGCTTATCCTCTTAACAACTTTTTTAATTTTCCATACTTTTCCTCGCCTAGGATTTTGATTGCAGCACGGTTTGGCGCATGCATGATGTTATCCAGCAGATCCTCCCGACGGTGCTCGTCCTGGAGCTGACGCCAGCGTTTGTTCAGCACTTCGTCCTGCCAGCTGGCGGAATAGTGGTGAATGGACACGGTGTCCTTCGTCTTTCGCATGGTTCGCGTCCGGTTATCGATCGGGCAGAGGAAAGGGCTTGGAAGGATCAGTATCCCGCCGTCAAGCAACTGCCTGGAATCATCCTGCACAAGGCCAAGGCGGAGAAAAGCTTCGGTGTTTCTTTGTGGGCAGGGCGTCTGATCCAGGCTCCCGTCAGGCAGGACGAAGGAGATCTCCTTATAGTCGTCCATCATATCCTTCAGAATCGGGTGCTGCGCCTCTGCGCCGAAGCCGAGCCCGGTATTGACATCTTTCCCATCTTCAAAGCCAAAATAGGCCCGGTTGACGAGCAGCGGATCCAGCGACTTGAGCAGTTGAACATCCGTATCCATGTAAATTCCGCCGTGCCGGTACACGACGTCCAGGCGAACGTAATCAGTCACAAAAGCCCATTTTTTCAGCTCACTGGCCTGCCGGACGTAGAGTGGGGCCGCCTCCAGGTCATAATTGCTCTCGTCCCAGCGGACGATCTCATAATCCGCGCAGCATTTTTTCCAGCTTGCGAGGCACTTTTCCGCCAGCGGCGGCAAAGGATTCCCGCCGAACCAGCAATAATGGATGGTTTTGGGGATCATATCGTTATTTCCTCTTGCCCAACGCTTTGAGCGCATCATATTGTTTGTTTCCGAGCAATCTCCTCATACCCCATCTGATCTTTGTTCCGAAAGACATCTCGTCAATACATTTCCCGTAAGCCATCTCAAAGGGCTTCCGTTTCATTTCTTTCAGGAAGTCATTTCTGTTTTCGGGAAGGTGCTCAGATTCGATCATCGCCAGGTTCCCTGATACAGCCATATTAAAATCAAGCTCTGTGACTTTCAAATGAATTTTTGCCCGCTCGAATAATAGTTGCGCCTTCTCAGAGTTCACATAGCACGAGGAAATCCCCTTGTCATCATCCAGTTCCGGAGCAAAGTCCTGGATCCCCCAGAAATCTGCCAGTGTAAAATCTGCTGTCCTGCATTTCTGCTTGAATTTACAATCATAACAGCTGAGTCTGGAACATTTCCCTCTGAGATAAGAAACAATCATTTTATCCTGGAACTGACTCTGCGCATAGTGCGTACCGTTTTCAAAATCGATCGCCAGATGCCAGTTGTGCCAGCCATGTCCTTTGTCACGAAAAAAGATTTTTTTGATCTTCGAGCGTTCCAGCGTCTGCCGGTATTCCAAATATTTCCGCCACACCATTGGCGAAGGCACGCCGTGACAGATCAGATCCTGCGTATACAGGTTCTCATAGTCTCTCCCGAGATACCCAAGCAGTCCGGAGGTCTGACAGGCCGTGCCGCTGAACAATACCGGGCGTCCCTCCTTCAGGAAGGCTTCGGCCTGCTCATAGGCCTTTCCGATCCTGCTCTGCACATATTTACTGCCCCGAAGTTTTGAAAGATCCTCGACTTCCTCCACGAAAATATGGTGAACGGCATAGTTCTCGTCAAACGCGGCGCCGAAGACCACTCCGCCCTGTTCCAGCACCGTCTCTGCCAGCGCGCTGAAGGCGCCGCCTGACGAACTGGCAGTCCTGGTCTTCTCATTTGTATGAGTGACTGCGTAAACGTGAATGTCTTTTTCCGTCTTATGGTTAGGGATCTTTGAAAGGACCGGGCATGCTTTCTCACACAGATTGCATTTCACACACTGCTCTTTCTGTATTTTGGGATACCAGAAGCCCTCTTTGTTCTCCTCCATCCGGATACAGGCCTTAGGGCATGCACTGACGCAGGCATAGCAGCCGGTACAGTCTTTTCCCGTTCTGTCGATCATTAATTTTCCCTCTTTGCTAAAATAAGCTGTCAGATAAATAGCGTTTGGAATCTTCCCGCATCGATGCGAGCGTTTTCCTCACATGCTCCCAGTCGATCTTTGGATATATATCGGCATTCCTGTCCGGCGCGACAATCAGCTCTTTGATGTCCAAAGCATCAAACAACGAATGGATACGGATATTCTGAGACTTCGGATCATCTTCCCGGAAGCGCTGCAGGTACTGAAAATCTCTTTCAAACAGGAGGGAAAAAATGGATCCGTGGTAGGAATCGGTCAGAACATAATCCGCATGACGGATCAGGGAGACGAACTCAAGCGGCCCTGTGCTTTTTCGTCTGACATATTCGCTGCTGACATACTCCCAGCGGCTCGGGATCAACAGAATTCGAAGGCGGCGCTGCTTTGCGATCCGTTTCGCCTGCTCGAAATACCAGGACTGATTATTGAGAAAATAGCACAGGAGATAGTCGGGTCTTTCATCAGTCTGCATCTGCCGGATGTCCTCTTCCCAGCCTGCCCGGCCACGGAGGAGCGTCGGGTCGGCCGTCCATTCAACATTCCTGCCGGTGAGTGCAGACAACTGTTCCGCAGAAACGCGTTCTCTCGCCGAAAGCGCAGCAAAAGAAGACAGGAGACCGCGAAGCTTTCCTTTCACCGGCTCCGGAATCTGATCCGTTCCCAGACTAGGGGCGTATGCGATCTTCCTTTTTGTAGCGAAATCCAGATAATAAAATGGATTGAAAGTCTCATCAAACACGGACCAGACCTGGTCGCTCCCGGCGATGAAAGCATCGTAGCGATCATTCAGCTCGTCCAGCGAATCCGGCGACAGATCTTGATCGATGATCATGCGGTCTTTTTTAAACTGCTCGATGGCCTGCTGTGACGCATCATAAGGCCGCGTATAACGCCCTCTATCCAGTCTGGCTGTTATCACCCGCTCCGCTTTTCGTGGGCTGAGCAGAACATGTGCGGCACGGTGCAGAACAGATTGATCCGTGTTCCGCTCTCGAGGTGCCGGAGCCGCTATCTTTTTACCAGCCTTGCCGCGTGCAATCTGTTCCGCGATGATCGTCTCGTCGCAGAGGATCTTGTTCTCATGGCCAAGCTGCAACAGCTCCTGCTGCAGCGCATAGGCCTGAAGGACCGTGCCGTAGTTATTGTATGTTGTCCAGGTTGCAGTTGCTGTTTTCATAACGGTTTTTTTGTAAGAATACTCTCAATTTTATGAAGATAGTCGAAAGGTAACTGCCACGAAGGATGGACTTGGGAAAGAAACCATGAAAATTTATCATTGGGAACAGTATGTCGAAACATAAACCAAGCTCTTATTTCAATCATTTTATATTGACGTGGTATCTCAATATTGTTACATAATGAAAACACATTATAGCTAGCCAAAGTATTATTTCTATGACGCTGAGCCAGAGAGACCAATTCACGGTCACCCTTTGTTTTCAGCCATGCAATAAAACTATCCATGTGCTCTATGTTGTCGAAAAATCGAACAGAAAAAGAGCCGTTGGATGCGCTGTTGCTTCTGATCCGGTAAAAATACAGTTTATCTCGTAATAATGTAATTCTTGACGCAGAATAAAGCACATAAGGGATAACTGCTTGATCTTCACAGTACTTTCCTTCTGGAAAACGTAAATCCTTAAGCAGTATTCTTGAAATGAGTTTAGGCCAAGGTGCTATACTCATTTCACCAGTATGGTCAAATCGAATGATGCTTGTTTCCCTTCCTGACATCACCTTATCTATACCTTCGGCTTTTTCATCTGCAGTCAGAATATTATCAGAATTGCTCCATTGACACATTGAGACATCTGCTTGTTTTTCCATAATGGAGCAGAGTAGTTTTTGGAGATATGTGTTATTTATAGCATCATCACTATCGACAAATGCAATATACTCTCCTCGTGCGACATCTAGCCCACGGTTTCTGGCAGCAGCAGCCCCCGCATTCTGTTGATGAAATACGATGATGCGAGGATCTTCATTTGCGTAAGCATCGCAGATCATTCCACTTTTATCCGTAGAGCCGTCGTCCACGAGAATCAGTTCGAAATCTCGAAAGGTTTGGTTCAGAATGCTGTCGACGCACTCCTTCAGATACTGTTCAACATTGTATACCGGTACAATAACGCTGATTGTAGGGCTGTCCATTTTATCCTCCAAGAACAGACTGTTTCAGTCTGTTCAATCTGTATCTGATCTTAGTCAATTGTACTCCCAAATAATAGGAGGCCACGTTTTGGTGCAGATTTCGTGCCATTTGTAAAATACTTAGTCTATCGCGGCAATGCTCATAATAATCAGTAAGAACGTCCCATTTTCCCAGCCCGGAAAGCTGCCTGAAACGGATCCTTTGGGAGATATACAAGCCCCAACCTTTGGGATTGGCCGCAAATTTCTCACGGGAGTTTGCCGTCAATCCATCCGGCCGGTACTCGCATATTTTAATGATAGAGTTAAAAAAACGGATTTTCAGCCCGTCAAGCGCCATTCGATACAGAGAAGTCGCTTCGGTAATAAAGTTTTCGCCTTCAAATTCCTGGTACTTGTACTTTTTCCATACGGCTGAATAAAAGACCTCTGATTTATCTCCGATCGCGTTATTCTGACTTCTTTCCAAATAAGTCATGTCACGAATATCTTCTCCGTCAAAGGTCTTGCCAATAATTTGTGAAGACTTATCTCCTTTTAGGCCGCAAATACCTGCATAAAGATCCCGCTCATTCAATGGGATCGTTTTTTCAATTTTGTCTGCGATCTCCAGGGCATCATCTGTCAGATAGTCATCCGAGTCACATCCGAAAAACAACTCGCCAGACGCCATATCGACGCCCAGATTCCAAGCTCGATGTTTTCCTCCATTTGGCACTTTTTTATAGATGATCGGAAAAAACGGATTCAAGCTCTGCATTTCCTGAACGACAGCCGCTGTGTTATCGGTCGAACCATCATCGATAATGATCCATTCAAAATCACGAAAAGACTGGCGGCATAGAGAGTAATACAAATCCCAGAGGAGCTCAGCCCGATTATATGTCGGTGTAAAAACAGTAAATCTCATTGCTCCCTCACTTTCTGTTTCACTGTGAACAGATCAATCCGGCTTCAGAACCTTTAGTTCCGGCATCATCATATAGCCCCAAACACTATGCCCCCATGACATCTGATTCGTCTGTAAAAAGTTCTGATTCTTCTCAAACACACAGATCTCCATGATTCTGTCATGGATCTGAGTCGTTCCAAACTGATTGACCGAATATAACACAAAATTACAATTGTACTTTCCTGGCGCAAGCCAATCTATAGGCATTTCAACAGATAATACATTCTTACCTTTCGTAAACTTCAAGCAAGGTGTTGTTGTAGTCATACCAATACGGATTTTATCAAGCGTCTGCAATATGATCCTTAATGAAACATTTTCAACTGGATTTTGGGCTGTACATTCAATTCCCAGTTTAATTTTTTCTTTTTGATCAAATATCGGCTGATCATGTTTGTTCAAAAAAGAAACTCGGTCAATATGAACGCGATTATCTATATCATTGAAAGGGCGCTCCTGCATACAGTCATATGAAATATTCATTTTATCATTCGTCTCCATATACAGGGCGATAGCTTGCTCTGTATCTCCGTCAAAAATGATCCGGCCGTGGTCCAATACGATACAGCGCTTGCAGAGTTGACGGATCGTGTTCATATTATGGCTCACATAAAGGACCGTTCTTCCCTCTCCCTCTGCGGCATCGCCCATTCTTCCCAGGCATTTCTGCTGGAACTTCATATCTCCCACGGCCAGGACTTCGTCCATGATCATGATCTCGCTGTCAAGATGTGCGGCAACAGAAAATGCGAGCTTGACGTACATACCGGAGGAATAGCGTTTGACCGGGGTATCAATGAATTGCTCAACCTCGGAAAACTCAATGATCTGATCGATCTTCCTGTCGATCTCCGCACGCGTCATGCCTAAGATCGCGCCGTTCATGTAAATATTCTCGCGGCCGGTCAGTTCAGGATGAAAGCCAGTGCCGACCTCCAGCATGGAGGCAATGCGCCCGTCGATCGAGATTTTTCCCGTGGTCGGCGCCGTCACGCGGGACAGAAGCTTCAGCAGCGTGGACTTTCCAGCGCCGTTGTGGCCAATGATGCCGACCGCTTCCCCTTTTCTGACCTCCAGATTGATATCGTCCAGCGCCAGGAAACGCTCGCCGATCTTGACATCGGTCCTGGCGCCGATTTTGCTGTTGGGATCCTCTTTCCCGGTCTTGCGCGCCCACCAGGACTGGAGATCCGCTTGGAGAGTGCCGCCGCCGATCGCGCCGAGTCGATATTGTTTGCTCACATGTTCGATTTTGATTGCGAGTTCTTCCATATTTCACACCGTGTCCATAAATGTTTTTTCCACGTGGCTGAACAGCAGAACGCCGAGGAACAGGATGACCAGCGTGGTGATCCAGCCGATCCAGTAGTAGTTCCATTCGACAGCGCCAAAGCCGAGATAAGCATAGCGGAAAATGTTGATCAGCGTGGTTACGGGATTGCACATATAAAGCGCATGCCACTTTCCTCCGGGTGCGAAAGACGTCATGCTGTACATATCATAAGCAACCGGTGAGCCGTACATCCACAGCTGGACACCAAAGCCGACCAGATTGGCCAAGTCGCGGTATTTCGTCGTCAGTGACGAAATGATGATGCCAAAGCCCATGGAGAGCATCGCCAACTGGAGCAGCAGCACCGGAGTCATCAGGATCCACCAGTTTGGATGGACGCCCTGCTTCGTAAAGGTATAATAAACAACGAAACCGATCAGGAACACATACTGGATTGCAAAGCTGATCAGTCTGGAAAGGACAGTCGAGATCGGCATGACAAGGCGGGGATAATACACTTTGCCCATGGTATGTGCGTTTGCAACGAAAGTGTTGGCCGTTGAGGACAGGCAGCCGCTGAAATACTGCCACAGGATCGTACCGCAGAAATAGAAGGCAAAGTGAGGAAGACCGCCGGGGGCGAGTCCCGCAATGTTGCCGAAAATGACCGTGAAGACGACCGTCGTCAGAAACGGCTGGATGAACGCCCAGGCCGGGCCGAGGATCGTCTGCTTATACTGCGAGACGAAACTCCGCTTGACAAACAGGAAGATCAGATCCCGGTAGTCCCAGACTTCTTTTAAATTGATATCAAACCATCCGGTTTTCGGAGTGATGACGGTAGTAAATTTCTGTTCCATATAATAATCCTGCTTATATAGTTTCTTTTCAGCGTTTGTCTGTTTGATTTCCGTGAAATTTATAGAACAGGAACCAGCAGATAAAGCTGTCGCATTGTTTCGCGATCGTTCTGGTCACAGTTTTTCCCAGCTGTTCGGCGCCTCGTTTCGCTGCGGAATAGTAGACCGGGTCGGCGGTAAGGGCACGGTAAAGCTGTTTCCGCTCGCCGTAACCCACATTGTCGCTCTTCATGAAAAGCATGCGGAGTCGGTTGAAATAGTGCTTGTTGGCCGCCCAGCGTTCGATCTCCGGCTGCACCTCATCCAATATCCCCATACGCGCCGCAAGATCTGTGATCCCGTGCGCCATGATATGAGCGCTTTTGATCTCGGAATCTCCGAGCACACCGTGGTTGGACGGCACATATTGTTTATAACCCACGCGATAATCGTACTGCACTGAATCAATATAGACCAAACAATCAACTGCAGCGAGATAGCGGGTATTGAAATCGAAGTCCTCCGCGCTCCTCATTCCCTCCCGGAAACGGATCTGATGCTCCTGGATCACATCCCGACGGTAGAGCTTACAGTACGGCGGAAACAGCCGGAACCGGAAAATCAACTCCCGGAAGTTTTCGGCGTTCAGACCGACTCCGCTGCGGAAGTCCATAACAAAGGGTGCGGGGAAGTCCCGTTTTTCTGGCCCGGTTTCCGAAAACGGCTGATAGTCTGAGAGAATCATGGTTCTGCCCATCTCATCAGAACACGCCTGCTGTGCCTGCATCAGATCAGACAGGTACTGTGGCCTGACCAGATCGTCAGCATCAGCAAAAACGATAAAATCGCCTTTTGCCTCGTCCAAACCGCGATTGCGCGCTTTGGAGACGCCACCGTTGGGCTGATGAATGACACAGATGCGAGAGTCATGTTCAGCATACGCGTCGCACAGCGCGCCGCTGCCGTCCTTCGACCCGTCGTCGACCAGGATCAGCTCAAAATTATGAAGACTTTGTTTGCTTATGCAGTCCACGCACTTCGGCAGATATGGCTCAACATTATAAACCGGAACAATGACCGAGATTTTAGGTTTTGTCATGGTCTGATCTCCCCAGGATCGGTATTATCTCCCCAGCATCCGTCTCAGTTTCAATTCATATTGAAACAGTCGCGCCAGTTTGGGCGAAACCTGAGCCAGATAATACTCGAACTTCGGCGGGTGAACATGTTTTCGCAGATAAAGGATCGCTGACAGGAGTCCAACCCGATACTGTGCAGGGACTTCTACGCCGTCCCGCCGCGCATAAATCGAGTATACAGCCAGGATTCGTTTCCGTTTGTTTTGAGCGGCTTCGACGATCTCATGCTCATTCTTTTCTGTAAAAAAGGCAATGCACTGATCGATTGCCCAGATATCGTCATAACGTTTGAGGCTGAAGTGCTCCTTGGTGATGCTGGCGTCTCTATAGCGGTATAGATATAATTTTGCGCCGAGCACGGACACGAGCTTGGCCCGATAGCAAGCAATCGGTATCATTGCCTGATCTTCATGGATCCTTCCGACAGGAAAGTGAAGACTCTCAAGCAAATCCTTTCGAAACAGCTTCCCCCACGCATTGATTGGAACCGCCGCACTGCCATTATAGAGCGCGATACAGGCATCCTTCCCGGATAAATGCGAATATCCGGAGGATGAGGCAGAACTGCTGATATTGTTATCTTCAGGATTATTGAATTCAATCGGTTTGCATATTGAAATGCCGACGTCCTGCGAATCCATAGCATTCAGCAGATATTCCAGGTACTGCGGTACGACCAGATCGTCGCTGTCAATGAATGTGATATACTCCCCTTTTGCAACGTCCATGCCGCTGTTTCTTGCACCGGAGAGGCCCATGTTTTCCTGGTGGATCACGCGAATGCGCGGATCCCGCGCAGCGTAAGAGTCGCAGATGGCGCCGCAGTTGTCGGGCGAACCGTCATCGACCAGGATCAATTCAAAATCTGTATAAGTCTGTGCCAGGATACTGTTGATACAGGCTGGCAGATATTGTTCGACTTTGTATACGGGAACAATGACGGAAATTGTTGGCTGCTTTGGTTTCAACTCAGTACACATCAGCGGCACTCTTTCTGCAATACCCGAATCGCACTCATCAGAGGATCATAGATCCGCAGATGATTAAAAATATCCGCAGGAACATGCGAATAAAGAACAGGAAATTCTGTGCAGCCCAGGATCAGCGCATTTGTGGAAAAAGAGGAGACCAGCTGGATAAAACGCCGGACGACATCCGGAGTGATGTGATCCTGCTTGACCGCTTCGATCAATTCTCTCTGCATCAGATACTGTTCATTTTCAGGAACCCTGATCGTGACGCCGTAATTGGCGAGCGCTTTTTCAAATACACCCGAGCGGATCGTTCCTTCCGACGCGATCAGGGCAACTTCCTTCTCCCCGGCAGCAGCAATCTCCCGGCAGCATGCGTCGATAATGCTGATGATCTTCCCCTGCGCATCGGGAACGTTTTGATAGATATCCTCCAGGAAGCAGTGCGAAGTGTTGCAGGCAAGGATGATCTTTGTCGCGCCGGCCTTCAACAGAGAGCGGACAGAATCAGACAGTTCTTCCACCAGCTGCGCGCGCTGCTTTCCTTCCAGGACCGCCAGCACTCTGCTTGGCATCGTGCAGCGGTTGTCGATCAGGATCCGGGGACGATCCCACTCTTTTGCGGCGGGAAATGCATTCAGTAATTCACCGAAGAAGTGCAGGGTTGCGTATGAACCCATCCCGCCGAGAACGCCAATGACATCCTGATACATGCTTCAGTCCTCATATCCGTTGCGCACCCATTGAACGGCGCGCTCATAATCGTCGATCGTATCGATCTCTTTTGTTCTGATCTGAACCATGGGGATCGGCAGCATCGGTTCGATCAAATGGAACACGTGTCTGGTCCCCGGCTTGAGCTGATCGCTTCGGATCTTTGCCAGGCCGGTCCATTCATAGTCGCCGTATTCTTTTGAGAATCCGGTGACGCATTTGACTCCGTTGATCATCTGCGTCGGCATCGTCCACGGGTTATCCGTTGACGGAGTCGTACCGCCGACACAGCTTCCATCATATTCGATGACCTTGATCAGGTCCTCCGGGTGCACCAGGAGATCGCCGTCCAGCGCGACAACATACTCCCGGCCAAATTTGGCGCCAAGGCAGAAGCTCGCACCGGTCCCGGTGTTGCGGTAATCATGGTTGAAGGCGAAAAGGACATCCTTCCGAACCGAACTCACCAGTTCGATCACTTTTTCGGCCTGATAGCCGACGACAACACGAATATCGTCATAATCCTTCAGCATGTCCAACTGGCGCTCGATCAGCGTCTTCCCTTCCACCTCAACCAGCGCTTTTGTGCAGCAAAGGCCAAGACGGGTTCCCATACCGGCGCAGCTGATTACAATGCTCACATTGTTTTTCATATCGTTTTTCTCCCGACGGTCATTCGCACAGCGTACGAAGGAAAGCGCAAAGCCTCTCCTCATCATACACTACATGCGTCGCATTGCTCATGAGAGAATAGGCCACCGGACGAACGCCGCCGTAGCCGATCCCAACCTCCGCCAACCGGACCATATCAGCGTCATTGCTTCCGTCTCCAATCGCAACGACCGGCTGCACGAACTGTTGAACAACCAGTTCCTTATCCAGGACACTGTTTACCCTGAGCAGCATATCGTTTTCCACACTGGCCGCAGAGCAGTAGCAGTGTGTCATGGGAAGACCGATCTTTTTGATAAGCGGTTCTATCCAAACGTCCAGATTGCCGGTTACGATATAGCAGCGTTCCCTGTTTTCGGCAATAAAGTCGACGATCTTTTCATTCAGCGGCGTCTGTTCAACAATCCGGGATACCGTTGAAATAGGAATCGTTTTCAGCATGTCAACCCGCATCAGGAAGCTGCTTTTGAACGGCAGCTCACCGTGCATGGTTCTTTCAGTCAGTTCCGCGATCTGCTTTGCCTTTCCAACCTGCTCGGCAAGCGCTGGCAAAATTTCAACTTTTGTGACAGTCGCATCCAGATCAAATAGAAATACGCGGTTATTCAAGACAGACCCTCCACTTCCAGTTCGATGATCCCGGCCTTACGAAGATATGCAAATCCCTCTTCCAGCCCTTCGTCAAACTCAGTCGTATGAGGCTCGTTAATGGAAAACGGCAGTTTCCAATAATCTCCGTACGAGTACCCCAGCGCTCTTTCATAATGCTTCCAGACAGAATAACGCTGTCCTTCGAATTCCACTTCATCCTTTAAGAGCGGAAAATAATCCGATACCTTTCGAATTCCTCGCTCGTCACGGCTCCACCACGGGCAGTTGATCGGCTCACAGAAATAATCGCCATGACCGAACTGGGGGAAATCGCGCATCTGCCGCTCCTCAAATTCCGCCGTTTGCCTGTCAAGTTCAGAATTTGCCTGTGGCCGGCACCCCTGCTCGTTCAAATATGGACTTGCAAGCTCCTGTATCCTGCGAATATGCTCCTTGTTTGCTCTTTGCGTTTCTGCCCACACGCGATCCAACGTTTCTTCGGTCACATCAATATAATCGAACACCAAAATGTCAATCCAGAACACATCGACCGCCCGGAATTTCACTTTGGAAACCTTTAGGCCCTCACGATAGTTATAGCAGTATTGAACCACGAGCTCCGGATCGTTTTCCAAAAGCGTTCTCAATTTCAGGTAATCATGCTTCAGCATCCCGATATCCACATCGTTATCCCAGGGAATGAAGCCTTTATGCCGAACTGCGCCCATAAGCGTACCGCCCACGAGGAAGAGTTCCATGCCATTATTATCGCAGACTTCTTTCACCCGGCGCAGAATATAGTTTTCCGCCAGCTGGATATTGCGAAGCCTGCCGGTCGCTTTCGGCATCTGCAGGAAAACGCGCTCTTTCGTTTGTTGCATCGTCTCGCCCGGCTGCATCTGAGAGAGCCAGAAAAGATACTCGTTTTTCTCATTTGTTTCGCGTATACTTTTCTTTATTTCATTCATTTTGGCCTGCATACGGCGCTCCGTACGGTAAGCGGGCGAAAGATTTTTTATCAGTGTTCGGATGCTCATTTTAGGTTTTCTCTCCTTGATGCTGTGTTAACGTAACGGCCTTTCTGTGCTTTCCGGCGAGCCACGGGCACCAGCGGTTGATCGCATAGATCGTCGGAATCTCCAAAATCGTAACCCCAAGAAGCATAACTAATCCCGGTCCAATGGGGGTAGAAGCGAAATCACTGATTCCAATCAAGACAGCTATCACCGCATAGTAAAAATGATGCGTTCCAAATATCGTGATCGTGTTTTTCCCTGTCTCTACCAGCGCTCTGTCCGTTCTTGGGCCAAGCGGGACTTTGCCTGCCTGGATGATCACATACGCTCCGCTTATGCCGCTGAGCATATAGAGCAAATCCTTAAGCATAGAACCTCCGTCATTCTTTCCAAAGAACAGGCCAACGGAAAAAACGATCAACGCAGCGACAGCACAGAGTCCGGGATAAAAATTATGGAAAAGAGAATGCATACAATAACCGAAGGTGAAAAAGAGATTATAATAGAGCGCGCTTCGGACTGTTGCAATATAGGCATTGTCCCTCGGGAGGAAGCGGGAGGCGGCATAAAGCAGACAGACTGTGATAATAAGGATCCGTTTGTCCTTTATCACTTTGACCAACGCATAAAACAGGAGTTCGATAAGGAATAGATCCACTATAAACCACAAATTGTGGTCATTAAAGCTGAATGTCAGCGTGTTGAAAAGATATCCCTTGATATTCAGAGTGACCCCATGGCGGACAATATCAGTCAGGATTCCAAGGATTTCAATATAAATGAATGGGAGTCCGAAGGCAAACAGCCTTGATTTCAAAAACGGGCCGAATTGTCTCTGATCCGCCTTTGTATGTTGGAATAAGATGCCACTGATCACGAAAAACGCTGGCATATGGAAGGCGTAAATCACGTTGAAGACAGGGCCGCTCTGCCAGATATGACCGATAACAACGAGAATAATCAGATACCCTTTTGCCCTGTCCAGATAATCCAAGCGTTTTGTCATACGTTCACCTTTATTTTTCAAATTTGCTCTTTTCCGGCAGAATGACATCAAATGCTTCGTGCAGTCTTCCGGAAAGTGTTACGAAATCAACATCTTTGCTCGGGTCGTTGATACAGACCATGTCATGATTCTGCCCGACGATCGTGCGGCAGAGCGCGTCGATACTGGAATCCATGACATCCTCAACGACATTATCGACAACATAGGGGGCAAATGTACCCTTAGCCAGCTGCCACCAGATGGCAAGCCACTGGTTGACGTCGTCATTCGACCGGAATCGGTTCCGGCAGGTCTGATCAAGGAGCGCGGGCTCCCGCTGCCAGATTTCCTCAAAGGTCCAGCGAAGAAAGGCGGCCGGAGCGTGCAGGTTCTTGAATCCCAGAAACGACTCCGGAAACAGCTTCTCAACAGCTTTCGTTCTTATATTGTCCTGCCAGCGGTAAGAGCGGCTGAGGTATTTTCCCTGATTCCGACGTACCTGTTCTGTTTTGTTAAAATGATTATTGATTGTACGCAGATCATTTGTAATCAAATGCTGCCAGATGCCGGGGACGCCCACGAATTGCGCCGGCACTTCGGCGCCATAGCTGCATGGCTGACCGTCGCGGAAGAAATCTCGCTCCTTCATCGGTCTCAGCAGAAACATGTCATCATTAAAAAACACAAAGTGATCAGCCAAATCCGGAATTCGGTGGATATTCATTTCGATCGTATTTGCACTGAACGTAGGCAGGTACTCATGAGGAATATAATCCGCATGCTTGACGTGATGCAGCTTGGGATGGTTCAGATTCAGCCAGGGCGGCACATGACCGCAGGTAACGAAATGGATCATTCTCACCCATGGAGCAAAGTTTTCGATCGCGCGGAACCAATAGGGCATCAGTCCCCAGTCGCGGAATCGGTTGGGCGCATTGCTGTCGTCAATCACATTGCCCTGATATTTTCTTTTTTCTGCAAGCCATTCCGGGTCGTTTCCGTCGACCCAGAGGACTACAAAATCAATATCCATGATTCGTCCTGTCTCAGTGATGCATGATCTTTCTGATTAATTTTCCCGGGTCCGCTTCCCTGCACCGGATATCGATCGCTTCATATCGGCTGCTGGAACTGTACGTATGAAGTCCGTCGACCCAAAAGCCGCTGATCTCCAGGTTTTTTTCGCTGATTTCAAATATCTGTCTTTCCTGATAAGTGTCTTCCGGACAGATTCGATAGAACGCCAGCCCGTCGCCGTAGCGCTGTTCCCGGCTGATCTGGGCCGGTCGGATCAATACGCCTTCGTGTTGAAATACAGGGCCGGCGCCGCGAACTTGAAGCGGATCAAATTCGGGCCATGGTACTTCCCTGAGCTCCGGCTGCCGCCAATCCGTCAGCGTATACGCATGGGGAATGACTCGCTCAGATCCTGCGCTCAGCAGGAAGGTCAACAGCCAGTATCTTCCGTTATGCTCAAACACGGTGGTATCAACCGCCGCTTCACTGAGCAGGACGGTCTGCTTCTCCCAAACATAAGGAAAATCCGCCGCACGGTACAGCCGCACTTCCTTCGCAGCGGACGACTCAGGAATCATATACCACTCGCCCTGCGCATGAAAAACAAAGGGATACGAATAATGACAGGCGTCTTCGAGGATCACTGTCGGTTCGGATATTCTGCAGCCGTCCAGTACCTCCGCCGCTTCAATGCGGCCCTTCCCGTTTTTTACTGCTTCATAAAACAGCCACGTACGCTTGCCGTCTTCGACAAGCATCGGATCTGCCGCCCAGTCATCTTTCGTCGCAGGCATGATCGTTTGCGCATGAAACGACCGATTATCCATAATGCTCTGCGGTGTTTTTTCACGCAATGCGATCGTAAAAAAATACGACCCCATAAACAATTTGCTGAACAGACCTCCGGGTTTCATCCCTTGTTTTTCAAACTCCTTCTATACTTCAGGTAAACCGCTGCCCGGTGGCGAATCCGGCTTACCGTACGTTTTACCCAGACATACAGATACTTCTTATTCTTCAAATCCTGATACAGTCTCGGGTTTAAGCGTTCGATCACATGCCGGCGGCATCCCGAGAGCATGTCCTCTGCAGCCAAACGGATCTGCCGTACTGATGCAAAGCGAATCTGTTCGCAAAACAGCACAGAATAGATCTGATCAGCGATCCTGACGATTTCAGGCGCCTCCGATCCAAACAGCTGCGCAGCATCGTAAAATGGCCGCACATAGTCGGACAGACTTTTGATTCTCCAAAGACGGTTATATGTGCCTCTTTCATTTTCCGCCTGACGATAGCGGTACACAATCCTGTCCAGCAGATAAATATTCCCGCAACGTGCGAGACACGCGACAGAGAAAAGATAATCCTCCATTTCGATCATTTCTTCATGAAAGGAGATCGCATGGTCGATCACCAACTCCCTGCGGATCAGCTTATTCCACACGGGAGAAAGCATGTTGGCGCGATATAGACCGGTCAGCTCAGCGCCCCATTCTGTTCTGCTCATCAAACCACTTTTCGGGTAAACAAGCTTTTCGCTTCTGTAGCAGCGGGAGCGATGATAATAATCGAAACTCAATCCAAACAGCAGCATATCGGGGCGGGATTCCCCCAGGATCCTGTCCGCATCCGCCAAACTGCCGGGCTCCAAAGCGTCATCGGCATCCATAAACATCAGATACTCCCCTGATGCTTCCAGGATCCCACGATTCCGAGCTGCAGAAACGCCGGTATTATTTTGGTCGATTACTCGAACCGTTGAGTATTTCTTTGAAAGCTCTTTTGCAACAGTTCCGGTATCATCTGAAGAGCCGTCGTTGATGATGATGATCTCTGCCGCTGACAACTGCGACTTGAAAATACTATCCACAGCCTCTTTTATGAGCTTCGCACAGTTATATGCAGGAATGATCACAGAAATATCCACCGG
This sequence comes from Oscillospiraceae bacterium, assembly GCA_902778115.1. Taxonomy (GTDB): domain Bacteria; phylum Bacillota; class Clostridia; order Oscillospirales; family Oscillospiraceae; genus Limivicinus. Next base: position 284,041 of record CACYWG010000001.1, read on the forward strand.
ATCGTACGCCTTTCTCAAAGTTTCGCAAGTATTCTGACAAGAATGGGACTATGACGCTGCTGCATGTTTCTTACTGGAAGAAAAAGCGGAACGGGACAAAATGGCCGTCGCTGGTAATCGTATCAAGAAACCGCCATATGGCAAACGAGCCAAAGATATAAGGTCCAAAGCTGCAGACCAGCTGAGTTGTGGCGGTGTCCAGATAGCGCCGTTCTGTACGGACTCCTTCAAAAACCATTGGGATGAAAATGACAGCGAACTGAAAGTAGTAGTCCGCAAGGCGTTCAAATACATTGCTGTATCCGGCAAATGTTTGTATCACGGCAGCAATGCCCATCAAGTGCAGCAGCACGCGGTACAGACGGTCGTTTTCCCGCGGCGGACGGATCACCAGCGCTGCGACAATGATGATCAGCATAATAATCACCTTGTTTGCCAAAAAGCGAAGCTGAGAGGTCGTCGCCATTTCAGAACTGTAATAGGCCTCTGTCATCAAAGAAATCAGTCGGTCGCGGAACAGATAGGTCAGGATCAGCAGTCCGCTCAGAAAGATCAGATATCCCCGCTCCAATTTCATATTAGCAACCCAGTAGGCCGGGAGAAATACCAGCGCCGGGAAGTGGAAAAACGACGCGCATAAAACCAGGATAACAAAGCGGACCGGTTTGCGGTCTACGATCGCCATGAACGAAAGGATGACCAGACTCATAGCGAGGGTCTGCTTTGTCCCAGACATATGGAAAGAAAAATACAGCAGGCCTAAATAGTAAAGGACGCTTTGCAGCGGTGAGGGGGAATATTTCAGGATCAAAACCGATTCAGAACCCAAAATGATCACGGCGACAGCGACCAGGAACCACTGATAATCCCCGTCCGTCAGGTCGTATACCGCCTTCATCAGCCATTTAGTTCCGAAATTTCGGTCTCTGCCGGAGAGATCTTCTCCTTCCTGACCAAAATGCATCCAATCGCGGATCCCGCCCAGACTGTCCCAGGACTTGCCTTCCATGCTGTAAAACTCCCAGCGATAGGAGGTACGGGAATCGTTGCCGATCGTTGCATTGTCCCGAAGCCCATGAATGCAAAACATCAAGACGAAGGCGATCAGAATAAATCGTTTGCTTCCCTTTTGCCATCCGCGGAAAAGCAGCGCAAAGACGACAAGGAGAATGACCAGCCAATGATAAATTGTCAACTTAACAACCCCGTTTATTTCTTCAATCATTCATTTGTTATTCGCCAGGCAAAAGTCCTCCTGATGCCTGACAAATAACGCGTTAATTCATATCCTGCAAAATCAGTCCTGGAAACTGAGAAGCTCTTTGAAATAGTCTTGTGTTTTTTCTGTCAGCTCATTCGCTGAGAAATGCTCACCGCGGATTGCTGCCTGCTCGGCAAAATGCGCTCGCAGTTCCGGATTCGTCAGCATCTCCTTTACGCCACGGTAAAAGCCTTCGTCAGAATTCTCGGTGATCAGCCCGAACTCACTGTTTCCCAGGATTTCTTCCATTCCGGAGCAATTTGTTGTTACAATTGCTTTTCCGAGAACGGTGCTCTCTGTGATGACTGTGCTGAATCCTTCATAATTGGACGAGCATACGATCACATCTGCCGCAGTCATAAACGGATAGGGATTGTCCCGGAAGCCAAACATAGTCACCGAGTCAGACAGATCGTTTTCGCGGATATATGCTTCGAGCTCGGCTCTCTGCACACCGTCCCCCAGGATCCACAGATCGTGATCGATGCCTTCCGCCAACAACCGTTGATGCGTCTTCAAAAGCCTTGGATAATTCTTGGCATGGTACAGCGTTCCGACAGCAAGCAAAGTCAGTCTGCGCTTTTTTACATCAGAAAGCGGCTCGGCAGCCAAGCGTTTGATCCGGTCAGAATCCACGACGTTATATACGACGTCGCTGGAAAAGCGATTCTCATACAGGCGGTCGAAAGACGCTTTGACCCTTTGCGATACGCAAACGACCCGGTCGAACTTTTCATACCATCCCATGGTTCTTTGCGTATATGACGCATAATCGGAGATCGCCCTTGAGAGATCACAATGGATCCAGGCGAGTTTTTTTGCCTTTTGATTCGTTGATGCGGCCATGATTTTCGTGGAACCCATCTCCAGATAGGCGCATTCGATATCATAGTCGTCTTTGACATGCAAACGATAAAGGCTCCCCAGTTCTGCCTCTGCGCGATAACGAAGTTGGTTGAATCTGTTTTTCACCGGATATGTTGTTTTATAGCGAATCCCGGGCGCAAGGAGGCTACCCGCGTCACAGGGCCAGACCGTCTGGACCGTAATGGCAAATTCTGACTGATCCATATGGTTGACAAGATTGCGCAGTACAGTCTCTGCTCCGCCGCTGTCAAGGGTTTCAATAAAAAAGAGGATTTTCAGCATGTTTTACCGCCGCCGATTCTTTAGCCTGTTTCTGATTCTGCGTTTGACCCTTTTCCACAGCGTAACCAGATCGCAAACATGAAGAATGAAATACAGCAGCTTGCCGCGGAACAGAATCATCCACAGCAAACCGGTAGTTGATTTTCCCTGAAGCTTCCACCGGACCTTGGCAACCTCAGAAAGGTAAAAGGCCTTCATGGTCCCGAAGTTGCCCCAATGGATAAGAATCACTGGTTTCCATCCATGTTTAGTATTCCATTCGGCCTGAGGCACAGCAATATCCGCCCGAGTAAATCGCTTGTAAGTATAAATAGCGACATCATCACATGATATGGGACGGCAGTTCATCACCGCCATGCCCAGCGCGATCACCGGCTCGTCAGCGGGATTCTTAAACAATGCGAAAGAGTAATCGTGATAGTTCGCAGCCGATTCTTTTGCGATTTCAAAAACCTGTCTGCATTTCTCTGTGTTTCGAAGATAGTATACGCCGCCGCTGAAGCTGGGAACATAGTGGATCCTGTCGCGATACTTCCCCATACCATCAGTCTGGAACCAGCCCTTGTTCGTTGACAGATCCTCATATGCACAACCGAATACAGAACAGTCGTCAGCCTGTTCAAAAAGATCCCACCATCGATCTATGTCTCCGTATACCAAACAGTCTGCATCAATAAAGATCGTTTCATCAAAAGGGAGGCAGTCAAAGAGCCTCAGCTTGTCCAGGTAGCTGTAGCTTGGGTCCTTCAAGAGGACGACCTCGTCAAAGGCTGCGGTGTATTTGTTTTCACGGTCGCAAATCACAGCGAAAGGGTATTTTCCGGCGTTAAGCCGATAGGAACTAAGAAGATTCCTTGCTATCCGGTAATAGTGATCCTTTCCTGTGGCAATGGTGACAAAGCCTCGTTTTGCTCTCGTCTCTTTCAACATTTTTAACTCCTACTACTATCACGTGTCATCTGCTGCCGCTCGATTATTGATTTCACTCTTGCAAGCTCTTTCCGCGCTTCATATGCAAAGACAATGGCGGTAGTATCAGCTCTTTGTTTCTTCTCTCTCGTATAAATACATAAACCTTTTCATGACCGTTTCGCAGTCGAAGCCCTTCTTTTGAAGCTCTGATGCATAACGAAGAGGCTCAATTCTTTCTGCATCACAGATAAGTTCGATCCATTGGACCGGATCATCCAGGGAAACAGGCCGGAGCAAGTCGGTCAAATATACATCACGCGGAACTTCGGTCGAAAGGACGCATGGCAGACCGTTGGCCTGCACCTCCACAACGGAAAGCGGCATTCCTTCAAACAGCGAGGGAAAGGCAAACACATCCATGGCGCTGAGAAAGTCCGGGACATTGCGGACGTTCCCCGTCATAATCACCCGGTCTTCGAGCTTCTCCTTCATAATCAATGCTTTCAGCTTCTCCCGGTCTTCTCCGTCGCCCAGCAACAGCAGCTTAGCATTCGGTCTTCTCTCAATGATCTGCGGCAGAAGGCGGATGAGAAAAGCCTGGTTTTTGACCGGCGCCAGATGCCCGACGTGCCCGATGACGAAAGCATCATCGAGCTTCAACTCTTCCCGGATCCTGTTCCGTGCTTCTTCGCTGAATGAAAAGCGGTCGACGTCAATGCCGTTCAGAATGCATTTTCCGGCTTTTTCGTAGGCCTCGCGCCCGAAGAGGCGGATCCCGGCGGCATTGCCGCAGGCGACCAGATCGGTTGCATTGTGAAGGATCAAGGAGCGCATCAGCTTCTCATATATCATTTTTTTCAATCCGTGACCGTTATTCAGTGCCGAGTGAGCATGCGCGATGCGGATCGGAACGCCGCATTGCCTGGCCGCCAACATGGCCCAGCCGATATTGAACATCGTGTGGGCGTGCACGACACGGTACTTATTCTGCCGCATCAGCTGCTTCAGCGTCCCAAAATACCGGCGGTAGTTTTCTGACGGTGAAGGGATGTGGATCATGCGGCAGCCGTTGTCTTCCAGCTCCCGCTCGTAACCGCATACCTCGTCGCCGAAAACAAGGTAGTCGACCTCGTAGCCCAACCGACGGGCTTCTAGACCAATGTCCCTGGCAACCTTTTCCGCCCCGCCGATACGAAGCGAAGCCGTTATCTGCAAACAACGTTTCATAAACCGTTTATATCCTGTTCCCTTTAGTGCGTCAGTTTCCAGGCGATCACATCAATCACCCAGGTCAGGCGCAGACGCACCGGAAGCGTGATTAGGGTGCAATAACGCGTGCTGGGATATTTCATGTGTCTGCGATTAATCGCATCGCACTTTCTGCCCAATTTCTTCTGCCGTTCCAGCCAACCAACCTGATCGGCCAATAACAGTTTCGCTTCATGGTAAATATATCGGCAATCGCCAAAATTGACCGCGCGCCGGTACTGTTCCTTCTCGTTTTCGGGGATCGGCGCTTCATCCAAAGCGTTTTCAAAATACCTCCGCGTGACTAAAAACTGTTCCTGCAGATCATCATGGCGTTTACGGGACAGGGAATTCTCATTTTCCGTATTAACACAGTATACAGTCCGATTAGAAATCTGGATATTATTAATATAGAATGAATAGCAGATATTAAAGACGCGGTCTTCTGCGACCGACGCACCCACGGGAAAACGGAGACATTTTTCTTCAATAATGCACCGCTTATATCTTTTGGCCCAAGGCATATTGATCGTTTTCCTGCAGATCGCATCATTGACAGCAGGCATCAGCGCTTCCCGCCCGCTCAGCAGAGTCGATGATCCTTCAGAGACCGCCTTGATCTCTCCGGAATCCTTTGTATAAGAGAACATGACCAGATCCGCATCGGTTTTATCACGTTCTGAATCCATTGCTTCAAAAAAGCCTGGCATCACATAGTCGTCGCTGTCGACGAAAACGATAAACTCGCCGTGCGCGTGATCCAGTCCCGCATTGCGCGCCGTGGAAACCCCACCGTTTTCCTTCTCAATATAGACGACATTGGCGCAGCGATCGGCATAGGCCTGGCAGATTTCTCCGCTTCTGTCTTTCGACCCATCGTTGACGAGGATGATCTCGCAGTCTGTATAGTTTTCAGCCAGGAGGCTGTCTACACAGCGATTCAGCGTCTTTTCTGCATTGTAGACCGGTATGATTACGGAATATCTCATAGATGAATCAAGGCTGTCGATCTGACAGTTCCTCATAATTATGTTCAAAATCGATCAGCAGTGGCCGGTGCTTCCAGACCCGCTCTTCCTCAGGTGGAAGCAGCATATAGTCGCCGTAGCAGGTCTTTAAAAATGTATCATATTGCTGAACCGCGCGATAGTTTTTTCCGTGAAAAGGAAGCTCGGTACATGTATCGAACAGGTCGGCCGGATAACAGCGTTTCAAATCGTAAAACGTACACGGAGAGACCAGTTCTGCTGACCGGTTTTTATTCCACGAACGGCTGAGACGCCCGAAGAAAACGCTCAATTTGCGGTAAGCGCTTTTCGGCGCGATCTTCAGTAAAAGCTTTTCAGACATTCCTATCCATCCGCCGCGGCCGCTGGTATAACCGCGGTTATACAGCAGATTCAACGCAAAGAGCGCATTTTGAATCTTCGCGGACAAGAAGCCCTCGGCGCAGCGATCCAGAGGGAAAATATCGACAAATATTCCTTTGTGGTGTTTTTCCTTCCGTTCGCTTTCATATTGGATGAAAGTCGAATGATCCTTTCGAATCTTGGCGAAATTATTGACGTAATCATCCGTCATCGCATCTGTTTGAAGCAGATACCCGCGCGGCGCAGACCTTTCCCACAGAGCGAGTAGCCTGTCATAATCCTCTCGGGGCATCATGATGTCAACATCGTCATCCCAGGGGATAAAGTCCTGATGCCTGACCGCGCCAATGAGCGTCCCATAGGCCAGAGAATAACGCAGATTATTATTTTTGCAAAAATCGTGGATGACGTCCAGGATCTCTTGTTCTGTCTCCCAAAGCTTTTTCTGCGTTTCGTCCATGTAGTTTTTCTTCCTTTGCTGATAATCAATTAGATCCGGTCGTTTAAATCCTTTTTGATCTGTGTTGTTGAAATCTCGGGCGTACGCGGGAGGTAAACGACGTCGCAGAGATTCTTGAGATCGTCGAATTTTCCTTCCCAGTCGTCCCCCATGACGAAGGTATATATGGTACTCTTTGACGTCAGATCGCTTTTGATTCCAGGATTCTTCCGGAATGACCAGATCGACATAAGGGATCGTCGCGAGAAACTGCGGGAAGCGCTGCTCGTAACTGAAGTAGCTTTTCTTCTGCTTCTCGCGCCAGTTGCATTCATCGGTGGGAAGCTCTGCGATCAGATAATCGCCATATTATTTCGCCCTCCTGAGCAGATTGATATGACCGTAATGCAGCAGGTCAAAGGTCCCGTACGTGATGACTCTCTTCAAATAAAAAAACTCTTTCCGGCACAACTGGTCCTTTCAGATCAGGAAACACAATGCCAAAGTTGTTGTCAGTATTTAGTTTGAAGCAACATGACAAGTTCCTTTTTCGCTATGATTCTGTATAATGCTTATCCAACTGAATTATTTTAGGCCAATGGCCGCCTCTTTCGTTCTCCGGCGGAAACTGCATGTAATTACCATAGGTCAATTTCAAATATGCATCACAATCAACCGGGGCACGAAATAATACTCCTTCAAACATTACATCTTTTCCCGCTCCGTAAATGCTTTCCGGCATTGGAGAAGATAAATTGCCCCAGATATAAGATATTTCTGATCCATGTGAACGAAAAATAATGCCCTTTAATAGTTTTGCTATCCTTAATCTTATAGCCAAAGGAAGCAATCTAATCAGATCTCTCAGATAAACAGAAATTGTAGTTTTCTTTTCTCTCGTTATCCTCCGAGCGATTGCATAATTATCATTTCCCATTGTCAAATATGAGTAGATGCTGACAAGTATACGCTTAACACGGTACTCTGTAGTATTATTAATGTGAATCAGTGGAAAAATATCAATCCAAACGCCATGATGCCCTGAATTCTGCACCTCGTCTGCCAGCAACAAGACCGTATTGTTCTTACGAATTTTTGTGTATAATCTTCCTAACTGTTCCTCAGTTTCAGAACACTGTACGTAATAGTTTTCTCCCAGTTCATCTTGAGCAACTTTCAGAAAACGAGCATAGTCAGGGTATGGCATTTCAATGTCAATATCATCATCCCAAGGAATAAACCCCTTGTGTCTGACGGCGCCAAGTAAAGTACCGCTTCCCAAGTAGAACGTAAAATTGTATTTTTCACATACTCTTTTTACTTCTTTTAATATTTCCAACTCACAAAGTTGGATTTCACGAATAGGATATTTCTTTGATTCTTCCATAAAGCCTCCCTATATAAAAAAATAAGGACTCAATTCTGTCTGGACGAATTCAAATGTATACTTCTGAGCTATTTTGAAGCCACTATCACCAAAGGATTGGGCAATTTTATTGTTTTGGCTCAAAAGGAAAATGTGCTCTGCATATTCTTCTTCGCTTTCTGGAGAAAGCAGGAAGCCATTGGTCCCGTCCTTCACCAGTTCCCGATGGCCACGGTTAACAGAGGCAACAACTGGTTTTTTACACAGCATCGCTTCCACGATATTCAGTGGCAGCCCCTCGCGCCTGCTGCAGGAAACTACAAGATCAACTGCCGGAACAATGTGCTCCAGATCCGTCCGATAACCGAGCAGACGGACGCTTTCCTCCAGTCCGAGTTTGCGGATCTGCATTCTCAGCTCCTGTTCCTTCGGGCCGTTGCCGGCCAGGAGAACTACCAGATTCGGAATTTTGTCCTTCAAAAGAGCAGCCGCCGCGATCAAAGTTTTCTGATTTTTGTTCTCGTTCAACTCGCCGGTGCAGAGAACAACATAATCCTTTTCAGAGAGCCCCTCAGCCCGGCGCAGTGCCAGCTGTTCTTCTTCCGACATCGGATGAAAACGATCGCCGTCCACGCCGATGCCGTGAATGTGTTCCACACGCCCGGGGAAGCAGCGCTTCGCCAGTTGATAGTCTTCCTCGTTGATCGTGACAACCACGTCGCACAGGCGGGAAAGATGCTTTTCCAGCGGATAGTACAGCAGCCAGTTTTTGACCGGAGCACCTTTGAAAAAGTGGAAGCCGTGGGCGATGTAAACGACCTTGGTCCCGCGCTTCTTCGCTTTCTTCGCCGCAAGACGGGTCAGGACGCCGCCAACGGGCGTGTTGCAGACGATCAGATCATAGTTTTCTCTGTCGATCAGTTCTTTCAGCCGGCGATACGCCTTGATATTTCTGCGGTCGAAGGGTGAACGCTCAAAGGGAATTTCGATATGACGGTCCGCATAGCGAAGCTGCAGGCCGTTTTTCATTGCCAGATTATCATGAGCCGCCACGTGAATCTCATGCCCCTGCTCCTTCAGCATCCGCAGATAAGGCAGATGGAATTGGCAGATATGGCTGAGCACCGTGGCTACGTACAGGATCTTCATATTCAAATCCTTACGGAAGAATTGTATTTACAGTAAACACTATATTTAAAAGAAAAGCTCTGAGACCAGTCTCCCGGAGATTGACAACACGAATTCCCATATCAAATAGTTCCGGATTGAGGTATTTTTTCATATCTAAATGGTGCTGATCGGATATTCTTTTTTCCAATGGGATTTTAAACATCAGGTCAAGAAAACGGCGGTTATTATATATCATAGTAATGTCGTAACAATACTTCATTTGGCTGATATTCATTCCGCCCCAGCTGCCCCATGTAACTTCATGAAAGTGCATATCGGCCGGAGGGTACTGTGCCGGGATTTTTCGATACTCAAATTCTTCGATATACGAATCAAATAGCTTGTCAAGTATATGAGCCAGTGATCTGTTAAGCAAGAAAATCTTATATAGATTCCGGAACAGTTTGCCCGAAAGCTCAGGCATCGTCTTCCTGCCGTAGTGCTTATACCAATAAGCGCGGATTGTCTCAGATACCCAGTTTTTTATTTCAATTTCCGCCGGGCAATCGCGCTGTAGAATAATCCTTTTTCGAATCTCATTGGCCGGCGTCATCGCTACATATGCGTCATTATGATTGATGATCGCTGCGCGTTCCTCATAGCGATCCAATTCATTCGGGTCTTCCGGAATAATAAATTGAGACCAAGGCACATGGAAATGCTCAGAAATCTTCTTGGCAGCATCTGCATCAATGGTTTCCTTTTCTGCCGAAACATAGCTGAAGGTATGCAATTTGTCATAGTGACCGTTAGCAGCTGCGAAAGCCGTGTTGCTGTCAATTCCTCCTGTCAGCGATAACCATGGGCGTTCCCATTTTTCCAAAACAAGTTCCATGTTATTCTTGAGAATATCGGCTGCCTCACGGATCGTATCATAGTATTCCTGTTCATTTCGGCATTCGCATAGATCCTTAAGTGGGTAGAACCTTTGATGGGAAATAGATTTCCGCTTTTTTTCAAACATGTAATTCTGGTCCGGAACTATTCTTTTTAATGCAGAAAAAGGAGTAAGATCTGTCGGCAGATATCCGCCCATGACACGATGATACCATTTATATGAGACCAATTGTTCAACGAACGGATCCATCGTAAGACCACGCAAATCAGCAATCAGCTGTGCATGGGATGACAGGTAAAAATATGGGGCAACCACGCCGGAACAAGCAGATTGCATACCAGACGGATCAGCGAGATACTCCATCCCACTTTCGGAAATCACACCAAAAACGAAAATACCAGTGAGTTCATTGACATAGTCATAGTAATCCGATTTCCCATAATGATCGGCGATACGAGCGAGAATCCGCTCCTCGCTAATTTCCCTCGTAAACGGATTATAGGCATGCCCAAGCAGAAAAAAAGTCTTTCCTTCCGCTTCAAAGGTATGGAGCCCTGTTTTCGGATGTCTCCAGAAATAGAATGAACCATGCTGTTCACAGTTCCATCTTCCGTAGAATGGAAAGCCATCCCGCTGTACATCAGGATTATCAGTTACAAGGAAGCCCCTGATAAACAGGAATTCTCTTAAATCTTCATTTTGATCTAAAATTGCTCGAATACTGGCCATAGGTATCACTCTTTCTGAAATAAGCTAATTATCTGACTCCCGCAGATTTCTTATAATCACCGCATTCAGACGGTCGGCGTTGTGCTCGCCCATGAAGCTGTTATGCGGAGTAAGAAGAATCTTGGGATGCTCCCAGAGCGGGCTGTCCGCCGGGAGTGGTTCGGTCTCGAACACATCCAGCGCCGCGCCGCCGAGGCGACGGTCCAGCGCTGCCAGCAGCGCCTCCGTGTCAACGAGCGGGCCGCGGGCAATGTTGATCAGAATGGCGCCGTCTTTCATCTGCGCCAGACGCTCCGCATCCATCAGATGGCGGGTCTCGTCATTGAGCGGCAGAGTCACGACGACAATATCAGCTTCGCCCAGTGCAGCCGCCAATTCGACAAAAGCAAAGACCTTCTCAAAGGCAGCGTTCTCACGCGGCGTGCGGTTGACGCCGATCACGCGGCAGCCCATGCCGCCAAAGCGCTCGGCGCAGGCCGCACCCACACTGCCGCAGCCGAGAATACAGACCGTCTTTCCCGCCAGTTCCGGAATGGCGCGCAGCTTGTTCCAGACATGTCCGGCCTGATTGTTCATATAATACGCGCGCTGGCGATACAGAGTCAGTGCCGCCCAGACGGCGTGCTCCGCCATCGGGCCGCTGTAAACGCCGCGCGCGTTTTTCAGCGTAATGCCGCGCCGCCGCACCTCGTCCACAGGGACGCGGTCCAGACCGGCGCTGATGACCTGGATGTATTTCAGGTTCACAAGATCCCGAATCGGGTGATAGAGGAAAAAGCCGTTGCCGATCACGCCTTCCACCCAGGCAGGCTCGACCGGGAGCTCGTCCCGCTCCTGCTGCAGAAAAGCGATCTCGTATCCCATGGCGCGGATCTCGTCAAAATAGTCGTTGGCGCCCTGCCAGGAGCCACAGATCAGCAGATTCAAGCCTTCCCCTCCCTGGTAAATTTCTCGGAAATCAGGCGGATCTCACGTTCCGCCTCCCTGCGGCTGTCCCAGAAAAAGGCGGCATGCTGTTCACATTCGCGCTCAAAGGCGCGGATCTGGCGCATTCTGGACGTAAACGCGATGCGACCTTCGTCCAGATCGGCATTGAGTTCCCGGTTGCAGAAGCTGCGGGAGAGGATCACACGGGTCGACCCGAGACGGTAATGCTCGCGAATAACATACTCCGCCGGCAGCAGGCCTCTTCCCAGAGAGGCGACGCCGCCGAAACCGTAAGGAATGCCTGCCTCGCGGAACTTGAGACATAGGCGTTCCACCGTCCCGTCGGCCAGCAGATCAAACAGGAAGGGTTTGCCATAGCCGAGGCTCAGATCGTTGAGGCCGATATGGATCTCGTCGATCCCGGGCAGCGCCAGTATTTCGTCAACCCGCTCGACCGCCTCCGGCGTTTCGAGCAAAAGGTTATTTCTCACGCGCCCACCGACAAGACGCAAAAAGGTCTCGACCTCTTCCACCGTTTTAAAGTACGGCAGCATCAGCCGATCCGCTCCGGCGGCGATGGCCGCCTCGATCTCCGAGCGGGAATCGCCGTAGTCCGCGGTGGCTTCATGGATCGGGTTGACCCGAACCTGCAGCTCCGCACGGTTGATGGCCGCATGAATGACTTTGATGTCTTCGATGGTATGATGTGACTGGACGGTATCCAGACCGCCCTGCCGCAAGGCCTTGCCGATATACTCCAGATCCACCCAGATGCGGTCCACGCCCGCTTCTTCAGCGATGCGCGCGATCTCCGGATCTTTTGTAATATACATCATTTTCAGCGCCATGACGACAACTTCCTTTTATTTTTTTAGAGTTACACCCTGATTGACATTGTTTACGTTGCGGAGAACCTTCATGATTGTCAGAAAAAAGATCTTTACATCAAGCAAAAATGACACGTGGTCAACATACCAGACGTTCAGTTCGATCCGGCGGTGCCATTCGACAGCCTTACGGCCGTTGATCTGCGCCCAGCCGGTGATGCCGGGCCGCACCTCGAACATTCTTCGCTGCTCCGGGGTATATTCTTCAAGCGGCCAGGGATGATAGGTCAAAGGCGGACGGGGTCCGATCAGCGACATGTCGCCGCGCAGTATGTTGATCAGCTGCGGCAGCTCATCGAGGCTGGTGGCACGGAGGAACTTCCCCACGCGGGTCACGCGCTTGTCTCCCTTTTCGGAGTAAACGCCGCTGCCCGTGTGTTCGGCATTGAGGCACATGCTGCGGAACTTGAGCATGTCAAATATTTTTCCGCCCCTGCCGAGGCGCTGCTGGCGAAAGATCACAGGGCCGGGAGAGTCAAGCTTAACGGCGATCGCGATCAGTGCCATCGGAATCGCGGCAACCAGCAGAGCCGGCACAGCGATCGCGCAGTCAATCACGCGCTTGAGTCCGTTTTTATAAAATGGCATGCGATGGAATCCTCATTTCTCCGGCAGCAGATCGACACAGACGATCTCGCCGGGGTTATTGATGCGCGGGATCTTACGATCCGAGAGGTGAAAGCTCAAAATCAGGTCTTTACAGTATCTTGATCCTTGCTCTTGTAATCTTTGCTGCCGTAGCCGTAACCGTACCGGCTGTAACTGCCGTAATGGCCGTAATACCCATACCGGCCCGTACGGCCATGCGCGCCGTTGAGAACGCAGCCAAGAACCGTGACGGAGTTCTCCTGCAGCTCTTCGATACCCTTGAAGATGAAGCGCCGCTTGGCATAATCATTCATGACCACATATACGACGCCGTCGGCATGGCGGGCAAGGAACATGGCGTCGACCAGCATGGCGGAAGGCGGCGTATCCAGAATGACAAGATCGGCCCGCTCGCGCAGCTTGGCAATCAGGCGGCCCATTTCTTCACCGCCCATGATCTCGACCGAGCGCGTCTGCTGCTCGCCGCCGCAGAGCACCGTGAGGCCAAGTGGCTCGTCCTTATACATGATCTCGACCATCGACTCCTCCGGCTTCGATTCGCCCTTTAGAATAGAAGCCAGCCCGGGGTGCTCGCCTTCGATATTGAAAATGTTTGCCGAAGAGGGATTGCGCAGGTCGCAGTCGACCAGGATGACCTTTTTCCCTTTTTGCGCAAAGGAAATGGCAAGGTTCGCGGCGACCGTGGACTTGCCTTCGCCGGGGATGGAGCTTGTGACCATGATCACCTTTTTATCGCCGAGCTGACGCTCGAGACGGGTGCGCACCAGTCGCATCGCTTCGATATAGTTGTCACAGTTACGGTCATGGAGCATGTTGATCTCCATGCTGACCGAGGATGTACGGCGCTTGCGCTTGATCAGCGGAAGAGACCCCAGGCAATGAATATTCAGCAGCTGGCGGAGCTCCATTTCGCTGCGGATCGTGCGCGTATTGATGGTATAGGCCAGCAGCAGGAGCAAGCCCAGCACAAAGCCGATCAGCGCACCGCGCCGCAGTGAGCCGCGCAGCACCGTGTTGCGGCCGGAATCCGTGGGAACGCCGCTGTCGTCGATCACAGCCAGAAACGTCTGGCCGACGACAAACTTGGCGACCTCCGGATAGTTTTTCAGCACCGACTGCAAAACGGCATAGGCCACATTGGGATCGTTGGCCGAAACGCTGACGGTCAGCAGATTTGTCCCGTGGATGCTGGAAACCGAGATCGTGCCCGGCACGCCTTTCGTTCCTAGATCAGCGGAGATCACATCAGACAGCGCACCGCTGGTCAAAATATAGGGAAAAACATTGCCCATCTGTTCGGCGGTATTCTGGTTGGCATACTGGCCCCCGTTGACAATTTCAACCGAGACCGTTGCTTCCGCCACATATCGCGGAGAATAGGAGCTGCTGCTGTGATAGTAGAATAAAGCCGCTCCGATCGCCGTCAGCAGCACGATCACCCACCAGAAGCGCTTGAGCCGGTGGAGCATATCCCAGATAAGTGAACTCAGCTCCGCGCGTTCTGTATTCTCGCTCTTAGCTGTCGTATTGCTCGTGTTTTCGTTCATACCTGTATCCTTCCCGGACCGTATTACTTGGATTTATCCCCGTAATGGCCGTAGCCGCCATATTTCCCGTAACGCTGGTAGCGCGAATACCGGCTGTAGCGTCCGTATCCGCCATATCCGCCGTAGCCGCCCACCGTCCGGGACGCGCCGGGCAGCGTGCGCACGTTGTTGAGAACGCAGCCGATAAACTCCGCTTTGCAGTCGCGCAGTGAATCGATCGCGTCATTCAGATCCGGAACGAAGACGTTGTCATAACCGACAACAAGGACGCTCAGATCGGCGATCCCGGCCAGGACCTCGGCGTCTGCCATGATTGACATCGGCGGAGAGTCAATGATGATATAATCAAAGCTGGCGGAAGCGACCTCGATCAGGCGCTCCATATAGTAAGATGAGACGATATCCGTGGAGTTCGGGTAGTCTCTGTCGTTCAGGAGCATCTGAACGCCATAATCCTGATTGCTGTAAATCGCATTTGTCATGCTTGCCTTGCCCTGCAGCATATCTCCCAGGCTGGCGTCCAGCTTTTCTCCGCGCTTGAGAAAGATCTTGTTGAGGGTCGGACGGCGCATATCGCCGTCGATCAGCAGCACGGAAACCGACTGTCTGGCCAGAGTCAGGGCAAGGTTGGCAGAAAAGGTGGATTTGCCTTCGTGCTCGCGCACGCTGGTGATAAGGATCGTCTTCGCGCCCTTCTTTCGGGCAATGCCGGAAATCATGGCGGCAATCTTTTTGTTGCGCTCCACGAACTCAAACCGGGCATTCAGATCCGTGACCAGATGCTTGCTCTTGCTGCGGCGGAAGAAATCACCCGCGGAATGATAAACCGGATCATGATACAGCACACCCAGCGATTCCGCGTCCAGCTTTTCCTTCAGGTCGTCCTCGCTCCTGACCGTATCACGCCGATAGGACAGATACATAATGACGAGCATGACGCCGAGCGCGGTGAGCGCAAAGGCACGCCGCGTCTGCCGCGTGACAGAGACCGTCGAATCTGGTTTTGTAGGCACCTGCGGCTCCTGCAGGACCTCCATGACCATGTTTTCCGAGACATAGCCGGTCAGGCCGTTGATCGTGCGCATGATCGAGCGGATCGTCAAATACGCCTTCTGAGGGGTGCTGGAGGTCACACTCAACGTCATCAGGTTTGTGTCGGCGATCACGCGAGCCCTGGCCTTCGCGTCAAAAGTGGAAATGCCAAGATCCTGGCACACCTTTTTCTTAAGCAGGCTGCTGTTGAGGATATTGCTGTAGCTGTCCGCCATGGAGGAAGCCGCGTTCAAGTTGCTGTAAGCATAGTTGCTGGAGTTTTTGCTGGTGACGACGAAGGTCGCCGTGGTCGTATAGGAGTTATGATAATTGTCTCGCACGACGATATCCGCGATCATCGACGCCGCGAGCGCAGCCAGCAGGATAAAGACGATATTTTTCAGTACATCGTGGACCAGACCGTACAGGTCAAGCTGATCCATAATGGAGGAAATTCCATTTTTATCTTCCATGACTTATTCCTCCACGATCACAAGTAGCTTGGCAATGCCGAGCATTTCACGGGTCCCGTCTTTGGCTGTTTTGATGAGGCGATAGTATACGGGATAGGTGCCCGGCTCTCTGACATTCACATGGGTGCTGTTGATCTGCACGTCGGATGCGTCATAATCGCTTCCGGAGAAAGCGCGCGTCACGCCGCCGGTCCAGATGCCGATCAGCAGGCCGCGGTAATTGGGAACTTCGCCGATCTTGGTGTAGATCACATAATCGCTGAGCTGCGGCGCCGGCGTATAGTATGTGTTGAAATCATCATAATCCAGTTCCAGTTCCAGCGTGGCCGTATCGCCGGCGCTGTTTGTGACCTGCAGGTTCATCGTCTGGATGCTTGCCCTGTCGCCGGTCATGGTTCTGTCACCCAGCGTGTACATGATCTGGGAGGTGATATTGCCGTTGAGGCAATCCGTCGCCGTGATATGTTCAAGGAGGTTCGCGCGCGTGTCCCCTGTCAGGATGCGGAGCGGCTGGGTGATCTTAAACTTCGGCGACTCATAGTCGACGTAGGTCAGTTCCCGCGTATAGACGCCGACGTTGTTGTTTTTATCAAAGGCGGCATAATTGACGTTCAGCGTACCCTTTTTGATAAACTTTGACTTGGAAGCGACGACCAGAGAACCGGTCACGTCGCCGTCCATATTGTCTTCTGCGCGCATGCCGGCCAGCAGCTCCTCGTCCGTGACAGAAACGCTGGCCTCGATCGTATCCGTGTCGGCAGTGATCACCGGCGCTTTTGAATCCGATGCCAGATACAGTCTCACACGATATATGGCAAAAACCGTAAATACGCACAGGAAAAACACCGTGATGAGAGTTCTGAAAGTCTTAATGCTCATAGCTCATTCCTCTTACTGTCATGCATTAATAAAACGGGATCGGCTCATAGCCAAGAAGCTCGCGTCCCTCCAGAATGCGGGATGGGTTTTCCTCCAGCAGCAAGCGCCGGTAATCCTCGCCGTACACTCTGTCGAGATACTCTTTGACCTCCCCCATATGCGTCGTGCGTTCATAGGGGCGGTGGGCGTCGCTGGCGACGCAGGCGGCCAGACCGTGTTCCAGCAGCAGCGTTGCTGTCTGTTTGGCCTGCTGTCCGAAGCGTCCCAAAAGACTGCCCTTGTTGATCTGAAGCCCGTAACCGACCGTGCACCATTCATAGGCCAGCTCCGGATCCCGCTGCAGGAAATAGTAGCGCTCGGGGTGCGCGATAATCGGATGAAACCCAAGCCTTGTGCATTGCTTCAACACATGGCTGCAGAAATCCGGATTTTCGCCGAAGTTGAATTCGGTCAGAAAATAGCGGCTGCCGTTCAGCGTCCAGACACGTCCCCCGCTCAGCAGTTCCGGAAGCTCAGGCGTGGCATAAATCTCCATCCCGCGGCAAAGACGCACCGGGATCTCTTCCCGTCCGGCCTCGCGCTGCAGTTCCAGGAAAAGCTCCTCCAGTTCCCGCGAGAGGTAGTTCTCAAATTCGCCGGGAATATTGCAATGAGGCGTGGCGACCAGCGTATCGACGCCGCTGTCCGCCGCCATGGCCAGCATATCCAGGCTCATCTCCAGGTCAGCCGACCCGTCGTCAATGCCGGGAAGAACGTGGCTGTGAATATCTATCATGCAGGGATCTCCTTGCTCGGTCTGTTAAAAGTCCATCGCCATGCGGCTGGATTCTTCCTCGCTCAACTCAGTAACACGTTTTTCCATTACGCGGTAGACCCGCTGGCACATGTTCAGCACCGTAGGCCGGTGCGTGGTCACAATGCAGGTCTTGTTCGGGCGCTGACGGATGATATTGCGCAGCACCTGCCGCTCCGTCGTTACATCGAGCGCCGAGGTCGCCTCATCCAGCAGCAGGATCGGCGCGTCACGCAGCACAGCGCGGGCAATGGCGATGCGCTGAGCCTGTCCCTCGGAAAAGCCGCGGCCGCGCTCGCCGACGCGCGTATGGATGCCGTCCGGCAGCCTGGAAATAAAGTCCCAGGCGCAGGCGATCTGCAGCGCCTCGACCAGCTCCTCGTCGCTTGCGTCCTCCTTGACCATCCGCAGATTTTCCGCCACCGTGCCGGAGAGGATGGTGTTGCCCTGCGGCACGTAGGAGAACAGGCCGCGGCTGTCCGCGTTCATCTCCACCTCGCTGCCGTCGGCGGCGCGGAGGAAAGCTCTCCCCTCTTCCGGGCGGATCAGGCCGAGCATCAGGCGGATCATGGTGGTCTTGCCCTCTCCGGAAGGACCCACCAGCGCAACGATCTCCCCCGGGCAAGCGCGGAATTGCGAATCCTCGATCACAGTCTTTCCATCGACGTAGGAAAAACTCAGATCGCTCATCCGCACTTCAAATCCCCTGTCGGCAAGTTCACGTAATTGTTCGCTCTCCGGCAGATGCCGTTCGCGCGGCAGCTCGATCAGCTCGCGGATACGGTGCGCGGAGACGGAGCTTGTCAGAAACGAAGGAATAATGCCTACGACGCTGTTGAATGCGTTGGAAAGACGTCCCCTTTGCTCCAGGAACAGAGTCATGGTGCCGTAAGTGATGTGGTGCGACCAGAGCAGGAACAGACTGTATCCAAAGGCCGCATACTGCACGATCATGCCGAGGATCGACATAAAGATATTCGTCTTGATCGTAAAAAGATTATAGTCGAGAGTGATGGATTTCAGCTTCCGCTGCCAGGCGCGCAGCTTGCGCCCGTAGTTTTCCATGATCCCAAAGGATTTGATGGTGTCGAAATTATAAAAGGTCTCGACCTCAAAACCCATCATTTCGCTGCCGGTCTCTTTGACCTTCCGCGCATATTCCCGCTGCTTTTTGATGAAGAACTTGCTCATCAGCAGCATGATCGGGGCGCTGGCGAAGGCCAGCAGGGACATGACTCTGTTATAATGCCAGATCAAGGCAAAAGTGACGATGAAATTATAAACGGCGATAATGATGGACGGCAGCCAGCTGATGGCGTTTTTGCTGACCGTGCTGACATCGTTATTGAAGCGGTTGAGCAGGTCGCCGCTGCTGTACTGGTTGATTGCTTTCCAGTCGACGTCAATGATCTGGTCAAAAATATCCGCCTGGATGTCATTGTTGATATCAATGCTGAGTTTGGTGGAAATCCGGTTGATAAGGTTGGAAAAGGCCAGGCTGAAAAGCGCACTGCCCAGCATAACGGCAATCATCGTGCCAAGCTTGCTGGTCTCATAACCGGTGATGATGTCGATCACATATTTGCCTGCGACGCTGGCCACCAGTCCAAAGGTCGTGCTGAAGACGCCGAGAAGCGTATAAAACAGGATCGCTGCCTTATAACGCTTACTGTAACTGAAGATCCAGCGCCAATCGTCGAGGATTTCACCGAAGGTGCCTTCCCTCCAGCGGCTTCTCAAAATATGCAGCGACTGAAAAAGCGCCTTGTTGTCATCGTTTGGTTTTTCCATGCCGCTTCTCCACCCAGTATAAATGAGCATATCAATCCAATTATTGATTATACAATTTTAAGCAATAAAAAGCAACAAGAAACAATCTGATTTACAGTAAATAATAGGAAGTTCAACGAAATTCATAAGAAAATACAGAAAAGCGGCCCTGAAATCAGGGCCGCTTTTAGGTGGTTTTCGCCTAATAACTTTATTTTTATAGATTGACCTATCGGATGATTCTATATTCCCGGAGAAGCTCGATGCGCTCACGGGCGATTTGAACGCTTCTGGCGGGATTTACGGGATCGGAGCGACCCTTTCTGGTCAGGTAACGGAAGATCCGCTGCGTCCAGGCCGCCGGCAGCAGCCAGGGGTATTTCCGCAAATACGGGAACTGTCCCCGCATGGACGCCAACGGAAGAAAGACCGAGTGCAGCGCGCCCTTCCGGCGCCGGTTGCCGCGATCGGCCGAGACCGCCTCGAGCGTCATCGTGCTGCTGTGCGCCCGGTCGAGATGACTATCGCTGTACCGGCCTCCGCTCAGAATGTCATCAAGCAGCATCTCTTCATCCACTTTGCAATCAGCAAAGGATTCCGGAGCGCGATATCCGAAATGCTTTTCACAGATTTGAAACAAGGCGGAGCACAGGCAAGTGATATGAAGCGAATCACAGGATGCGCGAATATAACTCCAGTCAATATCGTCCCGGTACTTTTCCGACATTAGCGCAATATCGCAAACCTGACGGATACCGATCCCGCTGTGCAGCAGATGCTTGTACGCATGACAAAGAAGATAAAGTAAATGATCCGTCGGCGCGAGCGTGCGGACATGCAGACCTTCAATTGTCATATCCACCGCGCGATCTAAGGCGTTTGTGAAGAAGCGTGCGCAGTCACCGTACGCTCCTGATTCAACGGGAAACAGACTCGTATGCAGCTCGATCAGCAGTTGAGTATCTTTACCGCGGAACTTATATTCATACTCATCGGCCTGATCATCTATTTCCATTTCGGGAAGATAAGCTTCGTTCTCAAGAACGGAAGCATATCGCGCAAGATCATCTGGACGGATCAAAAGATCCTCGTCCGCCGAATGGCGAAGTTCCGGTTCGGGGTAAAGGCTCCGGCATACAATACCCTTGACAACAACAGGCCGAAGCCCGCACGCTTCCAGGCGCTTGAGGAGAAGAAGGAAATCAGCCGTGCGTTGTGCCTGACCAACAGTCAGTTGACGCGCAAGCACAACATAGTCGTTTTGTAGCGAGCCGTTTGGAAGCAGAGCGTTGGCAATCAGCGGATTGATGCCGTTCACTCTCGCCTTCTCAAGGATTTGTGTTTCCTCTGGCTTCGGACAAAACTCTCCGCGCAATGCAGCGCTCAAGACCTCAAGAAAAGACTTGTTTTGCTCTGTCATGGGAATCATTCGTCACCGATTCCCATATCAGATGGAACAATGATTTCGTCGGTATTGTCTTCTTCGGCATCCGTTTCAGGTTCATTTTCCTGCTCCACTGTTTCCGAAGCGGCAGATTCAGGTACCGGGGACTCAGCATCTACGATACCTTCAACAGGACTATCTGCCTGATTCTCCATTTTTTCCTGATCATCTGCTTGGGGGGCCGCCAGATTCGAATCCGCTGACTCCTCGATCTGCGTCGCACTATCAACATCATTTCCGATCGTTTTCTGGCAGCCGGTCAGAGTAAACATAAAGCAAACGATCAGCAGAAAAGCCATCAGACACTTGAAATGTTTCATTCTATTCTCCTTGTTCCATTACGATCAGATAATGATGCTCGTTCATTTGTTTCAAAAAAGCTTCGATAAGTCCATGGATCGCAGACGGATCTTCGACTTCATATGAATCGCAGACAGCTTCTTCCAACTCTTTGGCAGTTGCTCCAGATTTCAGACGCTCCCATAGAAAAGCAGAGCTGTCATTCAGGATGGTTACATACGGGCATTGCCCGCTGAGTGAGCGCGCAGCAACAAGAAGCGTTTCTCCGCAGACATGGGTCATGACGACCCCGTCCCTGCACTTATATCGTTCCATCTTCTCCTCCACTCTTCTGCATGAGCGTTTTTCGCAGCAGTTCAGTCGACGCGGCGTCGCCGAGGTTGACAAATTTCCAGACCGGATAGTTACGCAGCATCAAATCCAAAATTCCGCAAAGGCTCCGGATCTGAGCCTCAGTCTCGGGGTAAACGCAAAACTGATCAAACAGCGGAGGGATCGCCTCACGCGGCTGCATGGGAGAAATGAGGTTTTCTTTGCCCTGCTCCAGCAATACGACACCGCCGAGAGGCGCAGCAGTGAAGCTGCCAATATTCTCCTTGCCAGTCCAACTGGTCGGATGCACCCAGATGCTGTCATTCTCTCTGCGTTCCAGAATCGGCATATCGCCGCAGATCATGATGATTTCGCTGGGGAATTGATTCCGCCAATTCAAAAACTGAGTACTTTTACCCGTTCCGCTCGGCGCTGTTAAAAGCCAAGCGCGGTCTCGCCAAAGAAATGCGACAGAATGAAAGATACAGCAATCCGTACGCAGCAAGAACAGAGATGTCGGTCTGATCAATGACTTATATTCGGCACGATCTTCATAGCTGCCGGTCAACAAATCAGGATATGCTCTTAAAATATCCTCGTCGGATACCATCACATCGTACTCATCACCCTCAACAGGGTGCAGCCATGAGCGAAAACGCCTGGCAGTATTGGGGTAGTGGAAACAATAGCGGATCGACCTTCCTGCAAGATTCGCTTGATATATCTGCATAAAAACCTCATACATGAAGAATAGCGTGGAGCAAACCCCCACGCTATTCTTCTTAAGCAATCATTGAATCATTACTTGCTCACGTTTTCATTGACAACGCCGGGGTTGAAGCTGTCCCAGGTATTGCCGCCGAAATCTTTGCTGGCAAACCAATTGGCGTAGTCCTCGAAATCAACGCCGGGGTTCTGGTCATATTCGCCGATCCAGCGGGACTGCAGCCACTCCTCATAGCTCATCGGAATGGGCTTGATGGATTCATCCTCAGCGCCAGATCCATGACCGCCTGCATTAGGCGAAGCAACCGTCAATAAAACAAGAGGATCAGAAAAACTATTTCTCTTCATAATAACACCTCACAATATCACTGATACCTAAACTCAAGGCGTGGCAAGCACAGGATCGGTGTATTTGGTTTCAGAACTGGCAATCATCGTATTCGGCTTCGAACCGGAAGCATCCAGATTTGTGTAAACTCTCGTCGTATAGCCGACAACAAGATAACCGTCGTTTGTAATCCAGTACTGCTGTACCGACTGATTATTCTTGAGAATAGTCTTTTCCGTGTCGGGTTCACCATTTCTATCCGGTCTGTCGAAAACAAGCAAATAAGAAATCAAACCGTTAGTACCAGATGCTGAATATTCAATGTTCGCCTTAGGATTAGCAGAATCATCCAGAGCTTCAATCGTCAAATTCTTGATCGTATCAGCCTTATATCTTGTACCATCAATGATGAATCCGGTTTCCTTATATGCAGTACCAACCGCATCATCGATCATACTAACAAGGAAGACAGAACCGATCTTATCAAATTCTTTCTGGTTATTCTTGTAATAATAGGTGTAGCTGATCTTCGGAGCCAGGTAATCCTTAAACTTAGGATTATCGAGTATGCCGACGTTGCCCGGGACTTCCTTGACGTAGTAGGTCGTGCCAGGAACGGGCTTGATCGCAGCACCGTCCTGAGTCTGAGGTTCAGCAAAGGTCCAGTTGGAACCATCGTAAGCTTCCGTACTGGTCGTGGGAGCTGCCGTATAATAGCCGCCGTAGAGGTAACCAGAATGAATTGCGCTCTCTTCCTCACCAGCTCTGGTGTCATGCTTCACAAGCAGGTTGAAAGACTGGAAAGCTCTGCTTAGATGATAGACCTGAATGTTATCATCGGACATTGCATTGGGCTGGCCGGTGTAAACAACCTTGAAATCGCCGCCCCAAATCGCGTACAGGTCATCGTAAGGCTGATTCTCATCAGCAGCGACCTGAGAGACTTTGACATCCCATACGCCATTGCCCTCTTCCTTCTCAGCATAGAAGAAACCATCATCTTTATTATACTTCAGGAAGATCTGATCCTCGGTGGCATCGGCAGTTTTTGCCCAGCCAAGGAATTCATAAGAGCCATAGCTGTAGGTGTCAGCCGGTCTGATATCATAGCCCTTGTTGATCTGCAGGTTTTCATCTTCAACGTACCAACCCTCGCCGTCGCGCTTCTGGATGGCATCATCAGGTTTGGTCAAGGTATCTTCATCGAGCTCATTGCCGGCAATGTCAATGGTATTGGCATACCAGTCGATATGAGTGACGCGGACAGGAACCGTTTCCATTTCGTCAAAGACAGGCTGGATGTGGATATTCTTGCTTTCATCCGCGAGCTTGGCGTTAATGATATAAACGTCGCCGGGATTGTAAATCTTGCCGTCATAGTACCAGCCGACGAAGACGTACTTGTCAGCGGCAGGAGAACCGGCCTTTTCGAACATGGAAGAATCAGACTGGTCGGCATAGCGGTTGCTGTCGCCGGGAACGGTCGCAGCCTGAACCTGTTCGGTCGTGGGATTGCCTTCGGTATCCTTGTAGTAAAGCTTGTTGCCATCACGATCAACGGCGCCGAAATCGTACACGACACCGAAGTCACCCAGGCGACGCCACATGGCGCGGATGGAAACATCAGCGTTGACCTCGTTGTCGAAGTCGTAAGGAGTGCCGAGAGAACCGTCGGGATTGACGTTGTACCAGCCGATCAGAGCGTATGCGTTGGCTTCCGGCTTATAAGTGCCGGTGGAATCCTCCTCATAGATGGCGGAACGGTCAACTTCTTTGTAGTGATCCCAGATATAGGCCGTCGCTTCTTCTTCGGTCATGGGTTCGAGAGATTCAGAGTAGGTGCCGGCAACCAGATCCGCATGGAGCTTGTCGTAAGTATTGTTGGTGTACTTATAGGTACCGGTGCCATCATCAACCTCGACGAACTCACGCTTGATGCCGCCGTACTCGCTCACCGTTTTGCCGTAGGTCAGCCAGAAGAAGGTGGATTCGCTCGGGTCAAGCTGGCCGCCGTTGGGATCGACCTTAACGAGATAGTAGACGTCCTTCCAGCCGGCGTAGACCACGTGGTCATGGTTCGGCATGGTAGAGCTGAAGTCGAACGGGGTCTGGCATTCCGGGTCCTCGAACCAGCCGGCGAATTCCTTGCCGGGGATGGTGGAGAGAGGACGGACAGCCGCATCCGGCTCATAGGAGGCCAGGCTTTCCTCGAACTGAACGGTCTTGACCGGGTTGAACTCAGGGCTTCCGGTCTCATACTGGCTCAGGTTTTCGTTGGTCAGAGAATCCTTGAACTCCAGCTTGTAGGAGATGCGGTCGTAGTACAGGTAGTTGACCCACTCGTTTGCATAAAGTCCATACTGGCTAGAACTAACCTGAGTAAAGTTTGAGCCATTATTATGATGGTAGACATACAAAGTACCATAACTGGTGTAACTTGCATAATTGGGAATAGGAGCAATATTCTCGTCTGTTCTTGTAGTCCAACTATAACCATCGGGAACATATCTCGGGTCGCCAAATGCAGGCTGAGCGTGGGAACGATCACGTTCAAATCCGGTAATGGGATGATACTCTTCGTCATAGGTCAGGAAGTTGAAGTTGTGGGTAACGGTCTTATAGAGCTTATAGGTCTTGTTATTGAATTCTCTTGTCGTAACGCCCGTCAGATCTTCGCCCTTTACGACCTCAACGTAGTAATAGATGGTCTTGACTGCGCTTCCCCGAGAGCCGACGAAGGTGACGTTTGCCGCCGGCATGGTCTCAATGGTCTGCAGCACATAGTTATACACCTTGGGGTTGCCGCTGTCAGTCCAGGCCCATCCTTCATAAGAAGTGCCATCCTCGCCAACAATGGGGAACTCATCCTTGACACTGTGTCCGTAGAGCGCCTCCACCCTCTTTACAATGTGAGTGGAAGTGTTCTGATACTTATACCGGGCGCCCGTATATTCCTCACCGTCAAGTTCCCATGTATACGTGGTTTCAGATCTGGTTTTCCAGTAGAGTTGGTTCCTTTGGCGGTTATCTCTATAGTATGTTTGAGAATGATCATATGGCGGCTGAACTACGTTGCCACTACTGTCGTAAACGGTGCCAGTATATTCATCATCATAGTATTGATACCTTCCAAGATAATACTCAGTATTAGTCTCAGACTTACGTGTCAATTCCTTATACTCACCATCCACATAGGCATACTGAGTCCCGTTATTGTCATTTGCAAGAACGTAATCCTGATAACTCGAACCCTCCACGACGAAAACCAAGGTATAAGCGATACGGTCGTAGTAGACTTCAAGAACCGTGGTGCCGTTCGCTTCCGCGATCGCGGACGCGGTGCTCTTGTTCTCATTGAAGACGAAGCCTTCCGGCGCGGTCTTGTCGGCATTGCTGGGTTCGACCGTGCTGCCCTTTACCGTTTCGCGGGTCTCGGAATGAGAGTATTCATAATGCTTGGCGCTGTCTTCCAGACCGGCGTCATCCGTGGCGACCTGCTGATAGAACATGACCGTGTACTTGGCGACGGCATACTCCCAGACCGCGTACAGGGTGATGTCTTTCGTCAACTCCTGGTTCCAGTTGAACTCTTCCGCGCCGTTGGTCACGTGACCTTCGTCGTCGTACTCGGGCTTGGTCTCGGACCAGTACTTGAACACGTAGCCGGACCAGGTGGGATTCTTCTCGGGCTTGCCCTCGATAGCCTGATGCTCGGCCAGAACGAAGGCGGGGCCGGTATAGGTCGCGCCGGCGCCGCGCTCAGAAGCCCAGAAGCGAATCCAGTGAGCGTCCTTGAAGACCGGGTAGAAATCGGTATCGGCAGTGATCTCGTACTTGCCGTCCGTCAGCTCGCTGTCCTTGATCTCTTCGGTGGCATTGGGAGTCGTCGCCCAGCCGACGAAGGCCTGGGTGCTGAGAGGAGCGGTGGCCGTCATGTTCTTGATGTCGACATAACCCTTGCCGTTTTCATCGGTAACGATCTGCTGGCGATCCAGAACGACGCCGCCGTCCGCTTCCTTGAAGAAGGTCGCATACAGGACGTTTTCGTACTTGGCGCGGACGATCACGTCATAGTCCTCTTCCGCGGTGATCGAGATCGGATTCTCAGCGCCGAACTTGATCTGCTCGCCGTACTCGTTGTTCTCGTAGACAAACCAGCCAAGGAAGGTCTGGTTGCCGGCGATGGCAGGAGCGCCGACGTCTTCCAGATATTCGCCGTCCTTGACGATCTGGTTGTCAACGTCCTGACCGGCGGTGTTCTTAAAGAAGTACTGAGAGCCGTCGGCATTCTGGAAGTAATAAGTCGCGCGAACCGGGCCATCGTCTTCAGGATCAATGATCGCGTAGACAGAGAAGCTGGACGCCTCGAAGGAGACTGCGTCCGCCATGGCAATGTCACCGGCGCTCATCTGCTCCACGATTTCGGGAACGGCGTTCTCGCCGTCGGGAACGTGGATGACGATGGGCTCGGCAATGCCTTCGATTTCGGGCGCGCTCATGCGGACAAAGAGCTTCGTACCCTCGGCGGGCTCGATCTCTTCGCCGTTCAGCCAGAAGCTGATATCGGCAGCCAACTGCACGCTGCCGTTCAGGTTCTCGGCTCTGTCAACCGCGTTCTGGACCGACGAAAGGTCGACCAGACGGTCAACGACCATCTCGGTGCCCAGAGGCAGAGCACCGGCGGGAGCGGAGACCTCGACCGAGAAGCCGGTCGCGGATTCGCTGTAAGAAAAGTCCTTGGCAGGAGCTGCTTCCTCCTCGACGACCGACTCTTCGCTGACAATGTCAACGATCGGGTCCTCGGAGACGATCTCCTCTTCCTCGGTAAAGCCGATCTTCTTGCCGGCGCCGATCGGAAGAGTGACAGGCTTCTCCACAGGCTCCTCAATGGGTTCCTCGACGGGTTCCTCAGCGGGAAGCTCCACAGGCTCCTCGTCGGCAATCACGACAGCGTCTTCCGCAGGCGCGCCGACGGCATAGGCCGGCAGGCCCAGGGACAGAACCATCGTCAGTGCCAGGAGCAGGGACAGGGTTCTCTTCATGGATTTCTTCACTTCAAATTCCTCCCTTTTCAGGAAAAATGGTGTACAAATTCAGCGCTGTGATGGGTGAATGGTAAAAACTGACTATATGAAAACTGGACATAGTTCACCCACTACATCAAAGACATTTTATAACAGCTCACCCGCGCTGTCAATGAAAAAAGAAGATTTATTATGACAATTTTTTGTTTATGCAAGTAATCATTTTGAGATATTTCCCTCTTGTTCGGGCTTGTTTCTCTTCTTTCCGGTGTTATGTAACCCGGCTCAGGTTTACATTTATAATTGTAGTGTATAAATCCTCCGTTTGCGGGAAAGAATAGGCTTGCAAACCAATTTTCGTAAACGGAGGTATGTTTATGAACAGCAGCAGCTCCGGCCGTCGGCTGGAGGGTTTTCTTTCCGGAAAGGGCTTCTACATAGTCCTTTTCCTGTGTGCCGCGGTGATCGGCGTTTCCGCCTGGATGATGGCGGCCGGGAATGAGACTATGAACAACGACGCCCTGCAGACGAGCGTAAACAGCAGCGAAGACAAACGCGTGGAGACCGTGATCATCCCTGCGCGCCCGCACAAGGAGTCGCCCCTGGAACCGGAACCGGAGGCAGAGGCGCCCGCCGTATCCGACGAGGGCCCGGCCGAAGTCCCAGCGCCGGTGGACAATATCGACAGCACGCCCGTCGAGGCCGCCGCGCCTGTTTTTGACTGGCCGCTCAGCGGTGAGCTGGATCGCGGGCACAGCGGCGACCGCCTGCGCTACGATGTGACGATGCAGGATTGGCGCAGCCACGCAGGCATCGACATCCTGGCTGAACGCGGAGCCGTGGTGCAGGCTTCCAGTGCCGGCACCGTGGAAAGCGTGCGCCAGGACGACATGTTCGGCACCGTCGTCACCATTGCGCATGCAAACGGCATCCGCTCCATCTATGCCAATCTGGAGGACTCCCCTGCCGTCGCTGAAGGTCAGTGGGTCGAGGCTGGACAGGCTATCGGCGCCGTTGGGCACAGCGCGCTGTGCGAGATCGGCCAGCCCTCTCACCTGCACTTTGCCATCCAGGTGAACGGCCGCGACGTCGACCCGGGCGAATATCTGCCCGGATAATCCAAAAAGTCTGAAAATCGAAAAAAACTGTTGACAACTGGGCCGTCGGCTGATATAATCCGTATGCTGTTTCGGCAGCACATGGCGGCATAGCTCAGTTGGCCAGAGCATTCGGTTCATACCCGAAGTGTCCCCGGTTCGAATCCAGGTGCCGCTACCAGAGGCGCGATCATTTGATCGCGCCCTATCTGGCCCGTTGGTCAAGTGGTTAAGACACCGCCCTTTCACGGCGGTAACATGGGTTCGAGTCCCGTACGGGTCACCAAAAACAAGCAGCTCACCGCAAGGTGGGCTGCTTCGTTTTTGATCTCTCTTCATCGGGACTCGAAGGGCGCGGGAGTGAATGACATGCCGGTGGCATGTCAGAGCCGCGCCCTGGCCCGCCCGCAGGCGGGGAGTCCCGTACGGGTCACCAAAAGGGCGCGTTGCATCTCTCTTCGTCGGGACTCGAAAACGGACCGCACTTGCGCCGTTCCTGCTGCTGTGCTATAATCGCGCCGAAATCAAGCATCGGCCGCCGGGACTCAGGCGGCCGGGAATGGAGATATCATATGAAACGTTTGACCGCATTATTGCTGGCTGTCATCATGCTGTTCAGTCTGACTGCCTGCACGCGCCACCCGCAGAAGCAGGAAATTGAACCCCCTGTGGAGGAAACGGCTCTGCCTCAATCCCCTGCTCCGACGGAAACGCCCGCTCCGACAGAAACGCCCGCTCCGACAGATGTGCCCGCAGCTGCAGAAACACCTGCGCCGGCCGCGACTCCAGCCCTTTCCGATTCCTCTTCGCCGCTGATGTGGAAGGTCACGGATGCGGATGGACACACGCTCTATCTCTTCGGCACGATCCACGTGGGCGACGAGCGCAACGAGGCCGTGCTGTTTCGTGTCTCCCAGGTGCTGGACTACTGCGACGCACTGGCAGTCGAATTTGACACCCTCGCCTACGAGCAGGACACTCAGCGCGCGATGAACGATATGGCGCAGTATGTGCTCACCGACGGCAGCTCGATCACCGACTACATGCCGGAGGAGCTCTATCAGCGCGCTTCCGAGCTGCTGCAGGCGGTCGGCCTGTATCCCACGCTGTTCAGCCGATACAATCTGGCCATGTGGTCGCAGCTGATCGATTCGGCGATGCTGATGCAGTATACGACGCTTGACACGGAAAAAGGTATGGACAGCCTGCTGATCCAGCATGCGTACGACTGCGCGATCCCGGTGCTGGATGTGGAATCCTCCGAGTTTCAGATGAATCTGCTCAACAGCTTCGACAACGAGCTGTATCTGCTGCTCATCGAGTCGTCGCTCGACAGTGCGGACTCGTACGGCGCGGATCTGAGCAGCATGTACGAGCTGTGGCTCTCCGGCGACCGGGAGGCCTTCTGGGCGCTGCTGGCGGGCGAAGAAGAAGAGGAAGAGAGCGCCGACTATACGGAGGAGCAGCTCGCGCTGATCGAGGACTACAACCGCAAGCTGCTCGACGAGCGCAACCTCGGCATGCGCGACCGGGCGCTGGAGTATCTGGCGGACGGCAAAACCGTATTCTTCGCCGTGGGCGCTGCGCACATGGCCAACGAAGCCGGGCTGGTCCAGCTGCTGAGCGACGCAGGCTGCACAGTCGAACCCTATGACTACTGATTCTTGAATAGTTAAAAAAGTCACCGGCACTGGCCGGTGACTTTTTTATTATTGCTGTTGCTTATTCGCCGAAGTCAAGCACGCGCTTCATGCGGATGAGCGTGAGGCGGTTGCGGATGGCGGCGGAGATATCGAGCATCTCGCTCTCGAGCGAGGGATCGATGCCGATGTGCTCCGGCAGGTACTTGCAGCCGCAGCCCTTGTACAGGGCCTCCATCTCCTCCACGGAGGGGATGGTATCGATCAGGGCGACGATCTCGTCCCAGTGATCGACGATGTTCTGCGGATCGAAGGTGCCAAGCACGTCGTTGGCGTTTTCCTTCATGATGCCGTCGTACAGCCGCTCGCCGAACTTTTCTTTTACCCATTCGCCGGTCAGCGGCTCAAAGGCCTTGGCGGTCGGATGGAGCTTGGCCAAACGATGGTACTCCTTCACGCAGGCGAAGGTGCCGACACCGACGCATTCGCCGTGGATGCCCTCAGCCTTCTCAAAGCGCGGCGGTTTCATCTCGACCAGGTGGGCCATCAGATGCTCGGCGCCGGAGGCGGCGCGGGAGTCGCTCCAGAGCTGCATGGTCAGGCCGCTCTTCATCTGCGCCATGGTCATGGCCTCATGGTCGATCTCGCCGGTAGCTGCCATCTTATCGGCGGCGGCGCGCATGATGTCCAGCGCTTCCTGCGCAAGGCCGGCGACCATCGGGCAGTAGTCCTCGCCGGAGACGAGCGTCGCGATCTTCCAGTCGACCAGGGAGATGTACTTGGCCAGGATGTCATTGACGCCGCTGCTCACCAGACGCCGCGGGGCGCCCTTGATGATGTCCAGGTCGGTCACGACCAAGGCGGGAGCCTTCATGCGGATGGATTTCTTCTGGCCGTTGAGAATGACAGAGCAGATGCTGGCGGTAAAGCCGTCGGAGCTGGCCAGCGTCGGGATCGCAACAAAGGGGATGCCCAGCTTGTAGGCGGGATAGCGGCCGAAGTCCATGATGGTGCCTGCGCCGAAGGCCACGATCACCTCGGGGCGGTCGAGATCCTTCATCATGGCCTCGATCAGCACGTCCTCGGAGCGCAGGCCCTGCGCGGGCAGAACGATCTCCTGATCGGCCTTGACGTGCTTGCCCTCGGTCAGGGCGTAGATGTTGCTGTCGTAGACGACCGTGCGGCGCTTGTCGCCCAGGCCGACAGCGGCCATGTACTCCTCAAAGCGGCTGAGCGCATCGTACTCGACGACGACCATTTTGGTTTCCAGCTCGTGGTCCTTCCCGCAGCTGCAGGGTCCCACGTATTTGGAACAATCCATAATCATAGAGCGTGTCCTCCAATTTATATTTTGAGCGCTATTATTATATACCAATCGGGGCGATTCTCCAAGCCCTGATTTTATTTTTTCCCGGTTATACCGCTCTGGTTTCTCCCGCGGCGGCCTTGTTTTATTTCCTGCGCTTTATATAGCCGGCGGACCTGCTGGAAATCCAAGCCCAATCCTGATAAAAGAGCTTACGGAACCAGTGGGGATAGCTTTCTGGATTTCGCCCGACCAAGATACCAAAAATACCAGTCAAGATAAAAAGAACCAGAAAAATAATGATTATGAAAGACGCTCCCCGCTGTGTATTTCGGTAAGCAACATCGCAGTCATAGGCAGTAAGAATCGGCGTTCCGTCATCAGAAGCA
Organism: Oscillospiraceae bacterium; assembly: GCA_902778115.1. Classification (GTDB taxonomy): domain Bacteria; phylum Bacillota; class Clostridia; order Oscillospirales; family Oscillospiraceae; genus Limivicinus. The sequence goes on from CACYWG010000001.1 coordinate 316,006, forward strand.
AGCGTATAAACAAAATGCTCTTTTTCTCCGTCTCGGGCAACAACGATATAGCTTTCTCCGCTGCACAGGCTGTCCGGTTCAGGAAGAGGTACCTCAAAACCGTACAGTTGGTCAATCGAAAAAGGCATCTCGTCATCCGGTGCATAGAGCAGCAGAGTGCCGGAAGAATCTCTCGTAATGTTCCATGAGATGAAAGACGTCCGAAACTCCGTTGTATCGGTCGGTAGTTTTCCATCAGCGGGCATCAAAACATTAATAATGAGAAAAGGAATAAAAAATACAGAAAAGGCAAAAAGCAAGAAGTAAATGATGAAATACAGCCAGGGCGTGTCGAGGTTGCCGTTCATCGGGTCATAACTACGCTCGCGCAGTGGAATCCCTTTTCCCGTCTGCTTTCTTCGCATTTGATCCGCATAGTTGACGAAGGAATCGGTTCCCTTTGCTATCGAATCCAGCAAGATGCGACGTCGCCCACAATAGAGAACCGTGTCGTGACCCCGTCGGGCCAGACCCGTAATGTCTCCGTAGGCATAGCGGCGTTTTATCCCCAACAAACTCCCTGCTGTAAAGCCATCTTTGTCGTAGGAAACAGTTTGATTGCAGTAAGCCAGCAGCATGACGAGGCCAAGGAGCACACACGCTTCCAGAATGAACCACACGCTCTTGGACATCGTGTCTGGTGAAAATAAGGTTACGGGAACGCTGAGGATCCCTCCGGTAAGGAATCCAACCCAGAGCAGTAGCTGGTTCAGCGAGACAAAACGGGCACTTGGAGCCCCCCGCCGTTCTCTGCGCTGCAGAAAGCCGTAGACTATCAAAAATAAAATAAGTATATCCTGCAGAACTGGAATGACAAGAAACAGCCAGGATTTCCATGCGTTCAACATATCTCACTCCATTTTTCTATATGGTTCCGATACATCGCAAAAGAATCTCATTTCTGTAGGGCTAACTCGCCGCTTTCGACCTTCTTCGCCTCCCTGCTCCCCTATACTGGGGATAAAGCATGAGAGGAGGAGAAGAAGCATGAAACGATGGATCTGCGCGCTGCTGGCGGCGCTGCTGCTCCCGGCGGCCGCCGCGGCGGCGGATTACGATCCCAAGCAGAATTATCTGGACATCTTGTTTCGCGCTGCCTGCTGCGGCGACAGGGACGCGGGGCGCGCCGCAGCGATCTGCTACAACGAGTGGCTGGACGACCGCCATTCCCTCGCCGCGCGTCTGGACTTTGACGAGCTGCTGTGGCTGGCAAAGATCATCGAGCATGAGGCCGGCAGCAGCGGCATCGGGCTCGACTGGCGCATGTGCGTGGGAGAGGTGGTGCTCAACCGCGTGGCCTCGCCGGAGTTTCCGAACAGCATCGAGGAGGTCATCTTTCAGCCGGGCCAGTACGCAGGCGTGGACTGTGACGCCTTCCGCGACCTGCTCGACCCGGACGAGGCGAGCGTAGAGGCAGCGCTTCGGCTGCTGCAGGGCGATCGGCTGATGGAGCCGCAGGTGGTCTTTCAGGCCAATTTCCGTCAGGGCGGCGGCGAGTATCTGAACTTCTACAGCAGCGCCTACGGCTATACCTATTTCTGCCTCAGCAGCCATCCGGAATACTATATCTGATCCTCAGTTTTTCCTCTTGCGGAAGAGATATTCGTCCAGCTCCTTTTTGACCTTGTCGGGGATTTCCCGGGAAACGGGGCAGCAGGACGCGTCTGCCATGCGGCGCGTAAATTCCGTGATGAAGGCGATATCTTTCTGCAGCTGCTCCATGCTCAAAAGCTCCGGCCGGTCATAGCGGCCGTGGATGGGCGCGACGTTCGTGCCGGCGATACGCGCCAGCGATACGGCGGGCACTCCCCTGTCGGCAAAGGGCGTGGAGTCGCTGGAATAGACGCCGATGCGGGCGGCCACCGGAAAGCCGAGCTCCGCGCCCATGTATTCGAGGTAATGGCTGAGCTTTTCCTCGGCGGAGGCGCAGGCGATGAATTTGCCCATGATCGTGCCGATCATATCGAGGTTGATGTTCAGCGCGATCTTTGGCAGCTCCGCCTCATGGTCGCGCACAAAGGCCTTCGAGCCGAGCAGGCCGCGTTCCTCGCTGCCGCAGAAGATAAATCGCAGGCCGTAATTGAGCGCTTTGACGCGCAGCGCCTCCATCACGCCGAGCAGGCCCACGCAGCCGGACATGTTGTCATAGGAACCGTGGGACAGGGCGGTCGTGTCGTAGTGGGCGCTGAGCGTGATCCACTCATCCCGCCTGCCGGGAATCTCCGCAATGACGTTGTGGGATTCGCCGTCGTATTCACGCTGCCGGATCGTGATCTGCACGCGCCTGACGCCGCGTTTGACGAGATCGACAGCCGTGGAGGCGTGCAGCATCGCGCACAGGAGCTTTTTCTCCTCGCCGACAACCTGCTCGCGCAGGTCCCGTTCGTCGATATCTTTGTTGGGGTAGTACATGTTGCCGTACTGGAAAAGAATGCCCTTCGCCCCGGCCTCCACCAGATCGTGATAGGTGAAAAAGCCGACGCCCTGGGTGTCCAGCAGCACGATCTTGTCCTTCGCCCCGGCGACGGAAACCTTGTCCTGCCCGGGCATATAGTAGAGTTCGCCCTCCACCGTGCCGTTGCCGCAGCAGAAGAAGCCCTTGCAGGGGATCTCTTTGCCGTCGGCTAAAACCCGCGCCTCGTCGATCTCGCCCATCGGCACGCGGAAGGCCTCCAGCCGTGCCGGAACGCCAAGGCTCTCGCACTGGGCCTTCAGGTATTCGGCAACCTGCAGCTCCTCGGCGGTACCGCTGCGGTGCACGAAGTCCGTATCCTTGAAAATCTGTTTCAGTTTTCTTGCGTTCATGGCGATTCTCCTTTTCCGCTATTTGAAATGATTATATCACAGTTCCCAATGTGCCGCAACGATTCACACAAGAAGGCAGTCTGTCCGCACGGACAGACTGCCTTCTTGTGTGATTACCAGACGCCGGGGATCAGGCGGTATCTGACCCGCTTCATATAGTCGGCATAGCCCTCCAGGCCTTGCTTCAGCACTTCTTCCTCGTTGCGGATACGCTTGACGATCAGCGGCAGATAAAAGAGCATGACAGCGAATGAAATCGGTGATCCAAGCACAAGCGGCATGGAGAGAAACAGCAGCACGGTGGCCGCATACATCGGATGACGTACGATGCCGTAAAGCCCCGTATCGACCACCTTCTGGTTTTCCTGTACCTCGATCGTCCGGGAGAGATAAGCATTCTCCCGCAGCACCTCGGCATACAGCAGATAGGCCAGAAGAAAGAGCGCCGCGGCGATCCACACCGCCCAGTCCGGCAGCATCAGCCACCGGAAGCGCCGGTTCAGTCCGGCCAGAATAAAGGCCGCAAGGAACATGATCCCGCTCCACGCAATGACCTGTCTCTGCTCACCCTGCTCCTCTTTGACGTTAAGCCGTTTGCGCAGCAGCTCCGGATTTTTGGCCATCATCACGAGACCCGCCGCAAACATCGGCACGAAGAGGATGCCGATCAGCAGCCAGCCCTGCCAGTAGTCAAAGCTGCCCGCCGGCAGAAACAGCAGCAGTCCGACCAGCAGCAGACCGCTGAAAAACTTCAGCATCGCTTTCCAGAACAGTTCCCGGTTCATGCGATTCCCTCCTTATCGACAGAAGTCCGACACGCGCCGGAGAAAGTCCGGCGCCTCCTCATAGAGTCCGTGGCCAAGTCCTTCATATAAATACAGCTCGCTGCCCGGGATCTTTGCCGCGATCTCTCTGGACGCATCTGCGGTCACGATCCGGTCGTCCGTCCCGCCGATCACAAGCGTCGGACAGGCGATGCGGTCAAGAACGTCATAGGCGTCGTGCGTGACACAGGACTCCGCCTGCGTCAGAAAGCGGTCAAAGCTCTTCGGCTTGCCGAGATTACCCAGCAGGCTATATTCCAGCCGTGCCGTCTTCTGCCGCTTTTCGGAGTAAGAGCGCCGTGCCGTGTCAAGCATGATGCCCCGGTAATCCCCGCGTTTGGCCTGATCCGTCCAGGTTTCGATCACCCGCCGCACGGTGTTGTTCGGGCGCGCCAGCGTGACCGTCAGCACGAGCTTTCCGACCTTGTCCGGGTGATCGATGGCCAGCCATTGCGCGATCATGCCGCCCTGGGAAACGCCGACCAGGGCAGTTTTGTAAAGCCCCAGCGTTTCCAACGCGGCGTTCAGATCTTCCGCCATCTCCCGGGTGCTCATATGCGCCGGAAGCTCCGCCCTGCGGCTGAAAACATAGACGGTGAAGTCTTTGACAAGCGAGCGGTACAACAGCGCGAGGGGCAGCGCCATGCCACGGACGGTTTTCAGTCCGTCGCCCACGCCGGGGAGCATGACGAGCACTCGTGCACCGATGCCGAAGCGGATGTAATCCATATCACCGAAAGGCAGGCGCAATCGTCCGTTTTTCGCGTCGCAGATCATGGCGTACTCCCCTCTCCTTGCACGCAGATATTGCGCTGATACTGTTTTGCTTCGTTTTCTCTCCATCAACTGAAGAAATTATATCATGCTTCCAGGGTACATGGAAGAAGGCGATTGAAAAAAGAGTATGCGAATCGATCGCATACTCTTTTTCTGACTGGAATTGAATGCCTGTTATCCCTTCACGGCGCCGCTGGTCATGCCGCTGATGATCTGCTCCTGGAACAGGATATAGCCCAGGATCGACGGGACGATGGAGATCACGATGGCGGCGTACATGGAAACATAGTCCGTGGAGAACTGATTGGTAAAGTAGCGGATGCCGACCTGGATGGTCCGCAGCTTTTCGGACGATACGATCAGGTTGGCGAAGACGAATTCGTTCCAGCAGGTGAGGAATTCGAAGGTTGCGGCCGTGACGATGCCCGTGCGGCTCAGGGGCAGGATGATGTGGAAGAAGCGTCCGTAGAAGCCGCAGCCGTCGATGTAGGCGGCCTCCTCCAGATCCATCGGGATGGAATCCATCAGGCCGCGGATCAGGAAGGTGGACATCGGGATACCGATGGCGCAGTAGAGCAGGACCATGCCGCCGTAGGTATTGTACAGGCCCAGCTTGTTGATGATCACGAAATACGGCACCATCAGCGCGTTCAGCGGCACCAGGATACCGGCGGTGAAGAGCGTGTAGATCTTCTCGCGCCCGTTGAAGCGGAAGCGGGAGATGCAGTAGGCGCTCATGCTGGCGACGATCACGTTGAACACGGTTGCCAGCAGGCCCACGATCACGGAGTTGAGCAGCATCCGCCCGAGGCCCGCCACCGACAGGGCGTTCACATAGTTCTGCCACTGGGGTACGGCGGGAAGCGCAAAGGGCGACAGGGCCAGAAACTCAAAGTTCGTTTTCAGCGAGGAGATCGTCAGCCAGATCAGCGGGAACAGCGTGTAGGCCGCGAAGAAAATGATCAGGAACCAGCGAAAAATCCCCACGATGATCTCTTTGGGAGAAAGCTTGTGATGAACGCGGCTTTCCGTCATTTCACAGCCCTCCTCACTTTTTTCTGCGCCCGGACCTCATCGTTGCCGATGTTGAACAGCGCGCGGATACAGACGATAAAGATCACGCCCACGATGATCAGGACCACCGCAGAAGCGCTGGCCATGCCGTAGTTGGTGTCCTGCAGCTTTTTGTACATGTACAGCACCATGGTGCTGGTCGTGTTGGCCGGGCCGCCGTTGGTGAGCATGTAGACCTGCTCGAACTGGCGCAGGCCGAGGACGCTCGCCAGCGTGATGCAGGTGAGCAGAGAGGTGCGCTTGATCAGCGGGATGGTGATATAAATGGCCTGCTGAAAATCGGAGGCGCCGTCGATGGTGGCGGCCTCGTAATAGGAGGTGTCGATGGTGGTGATGTCCGCCATCATAATGACCATATAGTAGCCCACATAGAACACCCAGTAGATCAGCACCGCCGGGAAGGCCGTGTCCACGGTGCCCAGCCAGTCTCTGGCGACGCTGCCGAGGCCGACAGAGCGCAGCAGGCCGTTGAGCAGGCCGGTATCAGCGCTGTAGATTGCGCGCCACAGGGTGGCCAGCGCGATGCCGGAAATCACCTGCGGGAAGAAGTAGACCGTACGGAAGAACTTCCAGCCGCGTGGCTTGCGGGAGAGGATGATCGCCATGACCATCGCCAGCGGCACCTGAATAAAGCCGGCCACCAATGCCCAGATGACATTGTTGATCACCGAGCGGACGAAAGCCTTATCATTGAACAGCTTGGCAAAATTCTGGATATCGGTGAATGAGGCAGTGGAAATGCCGTTCCACTTCAAAAAGCTGACCACAACCACATATATCACAGGGATCACAAAGAATACCAGCATAATGATCAGGGCTGGCGCCATAAACGCGGCAAGGGCGCTGCGGTCAGAACGTGTCGGTTTCAAGCTGTCACCTCCTTGTGAGTATTACGCAACAGGGTGCGGTATGGAACCGCACCCTGTAGATTGCTTGTTGTTCAGATCAGGCGGCGTTGTCGATGGCGGTCTGGAGCATGTCGACAAAGCCCTGCTCGTCCACTTCACCCAGGACCAGCGCGGAGACCGCAGCCGGGAACTCGGTGGAGAAGGCGGTCGGGAAGGCGCCGTTCACATGCAGAATGGTGAACTCGGCGCTGTTGGCGACCTCAGTGACCTTCTGGGAGATGACATTGGTGTCGGGGGACGGGGTGTACTTCACGAAGAACATAGCGCCGGAAGAGAGGGCCAGCTCAGAGACGTGAGTGGGGTCGGTGACGTACTGGAGGAACTTCACGACGGCGGCTTCCTTCGCGGGATCGTCCTGCTTGGCAGCGGCCAGGAAGCCCTGGACGGTGGTCACGAGACCGCCGTTGCCCTTGCCATCGCCGTAGCTCGGGTTGACAGCGACTTCGCACTCGTCGGCAAGCAGCTTGCCGTCAACGGCGTTGTCTTCCTTATAGAAGTTGGCGATCCACCAGGGTCCGTTGAGGTAAATGGCGGTGTCGCGGCCGATGAAGTGACCGTTCACGTCGCCGGCGGTGGCGGAAACGGCGCCGTCAAAGGTGTAGTCATACATCTGCTTGAGGACCTTCGCAGCTTCCACGAAGGCGGGATCCTTCAGGCCGTTGGCATAGACGTCCTTGCCGCCGATGGCTTCAACGATCAGGGAGTACCACAGCATGGAGGACCAGGCATTATCACCGGCCATCTGACCCATGGCGTTGATGCCGTTGGCCTTGCAGTCCTCGCAGAACTGGAAGAACTCGTCATAGGTGGCGGGGAAATGATCCCAGCCGGCCTTTTCGAAGAGGGTCTTATTGTAGATTGGGGTGAACACAGCACTCTCAAAGGGCAGAATGCTGACCTTGCCGTCCACGCTCCAGGCGTCAAAGGCGCCGTCGGTGAAGTTCTTGCCCCAGCCGGCGTCCAGATACGGGGTCAGGTCCATGAACTTGCCGGACTCGGCATAGGCCTTGATATCAAAGGTGGTATCGAGGATGCAGACGTCAGGCGCGGAGCCGGTGGTGATGGTGGTGCGGATCTTGTCGCGGTAGGCCTGATAGTCGGTCTGCTCTTCGACGACGACCTTGATGGCGCCGGCGTTCTCGGCGTTAAAGGCCTCGATCAGCTTTCCCATGTACTCAGCCTTGGAGTCGGTGCCGACCCAAATGCTGGGGAAGTTGATGACGATCTCGCCGGTCTGGGCAGGAGCAGCCTGCTGGCCGCAGGCGGCCAGAGCAAAAACCATAACCAGAGCCAGAAGCAGTGCGATCAGTTTCTTCATTTCCATTCTCCTTTTTAATTAACGTTGTTAATCAACTTGCCACAAAAAAATGCAGCTTGTGTATATTATAGGGAAATGTTTCAAATTTGTAAAGCAAATACATAGCGTGTATTTGTAGATTTTCCGCCATCTTTTTTAGGCAAACTGACGAACAAAAAAGTCAGAATGATAAAAATCATTCTGACTTTTTGTCGAATTTGATCAGATTTCCTGTGCGACTGTCTGAAAAACACGGCTCCAGTCCGATCCCTCGCGCCAGAACACCGGGGGCTGTCCGATCGGAGCCGGGACGCTGGTCTCGCCGCCTGAAAACCGCTTCCCGCTCCACAGATGGATCCAGTCACCCTCCGGCAGCCAAAGGCTGCGGCTTTCTTCTCCGGGCTTGACCACCGGAGCAACCAGCACATCTTCGCCAAGGAGATAGCTGTAGAGTCTGTGATCATAGGCGCGCGGCTCATCGGGCGCCGCCAGGAACAGCGGACGCATCACCGGCAGTCCCCTGTCTGCATTTTCCTGCACGCAGTGGCGCAGATAAGGCAGCAGCGCATCGTGGATACGGGTCAGCCGGGCGGCAGCGGCGATCAGATCCTCGCTGTCATACAGCTGCACGTTGCTGTCGGGCCGGTTCCCCTCATGGGTGCGCATGACCGGCGTGAAGCAGGCAAATTCCAGCCAGCGCAGCAGAAGCTCCTTATCTCTCTTCAAGTGGAAAAGCGTTGTATAGCCGCCGATATCGCAGCTGTGCAGGCCGAAGCCGCTCATGCCGAGGCTCAGTGCCGCCGTGATCACGGAAGGCAGGCCGTCGTCTTCCGACCAGTCGACGCACTGATCGCCCGCCCAGGTAAGGGTGGAGTATCTCTGGCTCCCGGCGGCGCCGGCGCGCATGAAGAATACGCAGTCGCCCAGCAGCCCGGCCTCTTCCACCGCCTCGCGGTTGCACTTGGCCCAGAGCATGGGCCAGGCGTTGTGCAGCTGCTTTCCGCTGCCGCCGAAGCACACGGCGTCCGCCGGCAGGTATTCGCCGAAATCCGCCATCCAGCCCCGAAAGCCCAGGCCGATCAGGTTGGTTTTGATGACGTTTTTATACCAGTCAAAGGCCGCCGGCATCGTCAGATCCACGACGCCGCAGTCATATTCGCCGAAATCGAACAGATACTCGCTGCCGTCTGCTCTGCGGACAAAGTAGCCCTTCTCCCGGGCCTCGGCAAACAGCACGCCGCCCTCCACCAGATAGGGGTTGATATAGCCCATCCAGGCGGTGCCGCGATCCTCGGCGATCACGCGGTCAAGCTCCGGATACAGCTCGCGGTTCCAGCGCCAGTCCCACTGCAGACGCTTTCCGAAGGAGGTGACGCGGCGTCCCTCCCAATCCTGGATCCAGACCGCCGAGATATCCATGCCGCCGTCTTTGCAGCGCTTTTCCAGCGCCGTCGCACGCTCGGTGCCGCCCTGTACGCCCAGCCACAGGCCTTTCATGGCCCAGTCCGGGAGCATCGGCTGGCGGCCGAGATGAGCCGTCAGCTTCTCCAGCAGCGCCTCATAGCTGTCGGCCGCGCCGAAGACCAGCCTCGCTTCGCTGCTCCACACGGCGATCTCGTGAAAGTCCGGCTCGCGCAGATCCAGCTCGGCGTACTCATAGTTTTCCAGATGGACAAAGAAGCGTCTGGAAGAAATCAGCGTCGGCTGGGGGAAGAAGGTGGTGTAGTAGTCCCCGCCGCTGCCGTCCAGCGCGTCGGCGAGTCTCGTGACCTCCGTCAGCTTATTGCGGCCCACGCCCTGCTCGCGCGTCCAGATCGGCCAGAGCCGTCCGCGCAGATCCAGGGCGGAAAACTGCTCGCCGCCGCCGGTCAGGTGCTCCCCCTCCTCCGCCGCCAGGCGGATCCAGAGGCGGTTGGCGCTCGGGTCGGCATGCTGCAGCGTGAGGAAGAGCAGGCCGTCCCGCTCCTGCGCCTTCAGGCAGAGCTCTCCGGCCAGATCCGGATGGGAAAAGCGCAGGCATCCCCCTTCCGTCGACGTCAGGCGCAGGGCCAGACGTTCGTCGATCCGGTCACGGATATCAAAATTACCGCGGTACATGCGGATATTCTCGCAGCCGCGGCCGCAAAAGAGCGCCGGCGCCTCCGGGCTGTGCCGGAGCAGAAGACGGCCATCCAGCCAAAGGCTGACGGCGGCATTCCCTTCGGGACGAATCTCAAACATGGCGATCTCCTTATTATTCTCTCAAAGACAGATTATTCATTATACCAGGCGTCTTTGTTTTCGCTGTCCTGCCCGGCGGTATAGATCCGGAATACCGGCTCGATGGTCAGGCTCATCAGCAGCGCGAACACGCCGGGCAGCAGCGGCAGGATCTGCGGCAGCAGCCAGCTGATGGCGAGAAACAGCGCCAGCTCCCCTGCCAGGATCAGCGTCCTGCCCAGATACCGCACCGTCAGGAAGCAGACGAATTTCAGGCTTCCGACGAAGGAATTGGAAAAGCGGGAGATATAGGCGAACATCCAGGGAAAGCTCAGTGCCGCGGGCAGCGAGAGGATCCCGCTGAAAGCGGAGAGCACGCCGCCGGAAGGCAGTCCCATGTGCCTGTATGCGTAAAAATCAAACGCCGCCAGGCCGAACACGGCCAGATACAGCAGCCACACCAGAAAGCTCTGCCGGAAATTCCGGCGAAAGCCTGTGAAAAACACCTTCGTCAGCTGTCCGCGCTCGTGCCGGATGCGCTTGACCGTCGCATAATACAGCGCCGTGGCAGCCGGCCCCAGCGTCAGGACAGGGAGCGAGCACAGCAGCCACAGGATCCCGACATAGACAATGTCCATGACAGCGCCCAGCGCGGTTTTCAGCTTGGATTCTTTCATGGGCTTTCTCTCCCGCTTCGTTATTTACAGTATCTCCGTTCAGTATTTGCAGACCTCAAAGCCGAACATATCGGCCAGCGCCTCCAGCGTCTGGGCGTGGCGGCCCTTCATGACGACGAAGTGAGGCTCGAAGCCGTCGAGCACGCTCTTCTCGACAACGCTGCGGCTGTCGGAATCGGTCTTGACGACGATGGAGGTCCCAATAAACTGCCGGGGCTTGTCCAGCGCTTCGCCCTCGGTGATGAAGAAGCGTAAGCTGCCGTCCGGCTCACGGCCGATGCGGAAGACCGTGGCCTCAGGGAAGGCCTCGCAGCCGAAGTTCATCGCCGGGCCGATCTTGCGGTTGGGATGCACGCCGATCTCGGCGCCGGTGTCCTTCCGGGCCAGGCCGCAGGCGGCGGCGCCGCAGTGCCAGAAGGTCACGGTATTCTCGCCCTCGTCCAGCGACACGGGATCGCCGAAGAAGACCGGCTCGCCCGAAAGCTGCATGCCGATCCACATGGACAGCGCCCCGTAAATATCCGCTTCGCAGGCGGCGGCCACGCCGTCGTCGTTGAGAAGGCTCAGCACGGTGCAGACCGGAGTGCCAAAGGCCGTGAAGAAATCCGGCCAGCAGCGGGAGGCCAGCGCGCCGATCCCATGGCTGCGGACGTACTCGGTATAGGCCTTGTACAGTCTGGCATGATCCAGGCGGTTGTGCTCCGGCGTCTTGTCCAGGCCGCAGGTCATGCAGGCGGTCTTGTTCAGGTACTCGGCGCACTCCTCGTCGGTATAGCCCTTGGCCATATCGATGAGCTCCCTGGCCTCAATGGCCTCCAGCTCCACGCCGAATACGTTCATCAGCTCGCTGTCCAGCGCGCGGCCGAAGCCGAAGCCCTGGGGCGTATGTCCCACGGCGGACATTTTGAGCTGACGCATGGCATGCTTGACGCGGGCGGCTGCCGTGCAGGCGCGGACAGCGCGAATGACAGCCTCTTCCTCGGGGCTGCCGAAGACATAGGAGAAGGGGCGGTAATCGAAGGCCCGCAGCGTATTGGCGGCGGAGTAGGCACCGGTCAGGGAATTGAGGCGCAGACGGCCGCCGTCGATCACGGGCTCCCGCAGCGTCCAGAGCAGCACCGGGCAGTCAAAGCGGCGCAGCACCTCGGACATGTAGGCGGCGTTGGCAAAGGTCAGGTTCTGAAAGACGATCAGGCTCGGCTGCAGCTCCTGCAGATATGCGCGAAGCTTGTCCAGCGAAAGCAGCATCTCCTCCGGGCAGACGAAGCTTTCGTCCACGCTTCTGAGCATTTTTACGCTGCGCTCGAACTGATCCTGCGCGCTTTCCAGATGAAAGGTCGGCACACCGACAGGGACATAGACCGGGGAAAAGGGCTTGCTGTTCATAGATCTTCCTCCCATGAATTATTAAACTTTGGAAACTATCATAGCCTTGCCTTTGCTTTCTGTCAATAATAATATTGACATTTTCCGTATATAGCGGTAAACTGGATTTAGTTAAACTATTTAATTAAATAGCAGGAGGATGAAAGCATTGGATCGCGATCTCAGAGAAATCTGCAAGGATATCCGCTGTGATAT
>CACYWG010000002.1 GCA_902778115.1 Oscillospiraceae bacterium
ATTGGGGAGAAAACGAGGAGAGAAAACCGGAAAGTTTTCTGCGGCACGATGCCTCGGAAGCCTTGAAAAATCAGGACATTTTCGGGAGAGGCTTCCAAACTGGTCACACGTTTTCGAGTCAGGGCCGTTATGACCGCTTCGATACCTGTCCGTATTCACTTGCTGTGCCATTATACCCAATCGCGCCGGAAAAATCAAGCCGGGACTCACAATTTTTCCCCGCAAATATTTTCAGTTCGTTCATATAATCCGATTATAAATTTATATAAATCTATTGACAAAGTTTTGATGCTGCGCTATGATAGGATTATGAAATCCGAAGAAAAGAGATGATCCGGGACATGAAAAAGACACTGTACAGCCTGATGCTCAGCGAGGACGTCGTCCGTGAGGTGGACGCGATGGCCCACCGCATGGGCACCAACCGCTCCAGCCTCATCAACCAGATCCTGGCCGAGTACGTGGGCTACACCACGCCCGAGCGCCGCATCAGCGACGTGCTGTCCGCCGTCGAGCAGCTGCTGGCGCCCTCGCGGGAGCTGGTGCCCTTCTTCGCGCCGAACAGCCTGTCGATGTCGCTCAAGAGCTCGCTGGAATACAAGTACCGCCCCACCATCAAGTACGAGGTGGAGCTCTACCGCAGCGGCGGCGAGTCGATCGGCGCACTCAGCGTCGTCTTCCGCACGCAGTCGGCGCCGCTGCTGGCCGCGATGACCGAGTTTTTCCGGCTGTGGAAGCGCCTGGAGGACACGCACCTTGCGCCGCTGATCGGGCATCGGCTCAGCTATGCCCTGTACGAGGGCAAATTTGAACGCAGCCTCGCCGCGCCGGACAAGAACTGTACGGCGGAGGAGCTGGCCGCGGCCATTTCCGATTATGTGCAGCTGTTCGACAAGCTGATGAAGAGCTATCTCAGCGGCCGACTCGACGCGCACGAGGTCGAGGCCGCCTACTATTCTCACCTCATCAACGCGCCGGTGCATATCTGACGGCTGGCTCCCTTTCGCAAAAGGGAGCTGGCGCAAAGCGCCTGAGGGTTCCTCCGCCGGACGGCAGATCAGGAAAACCCTCCGTCATCCGCCTTTCGGAAAGCGGCGGATGGCACCTCCCTTCTACGGAAGGGAGGCCAAGGGCGCAGAAAGGAGAAAACTATGAACGCTCAAAACTATACGCAGAAATCTCTCGAAGCGGTGCAGACTGCCCAAGCCATGGCGCAGGAGAACCGCAACAACTATATTGCGCCCGAGCACCTGCTCTACGCGCTGGTCGATCAGGACGGCGGGCTGATCCCCTCCCTGCTCGGCCGCATGGGTGTGGACGCCAACGCCCTGCTCTCGGAGCTGGACAGCGCGATCGCCGCGCTGCCGAAGGTCGGCCAGGTGACGCAGGTCTATCTCTCCCCCGAGGCTGACCGCGCCCTGAACGCAGCCGAAAAGGCCGCCAAGAGCATGGGCGACGAGTACACCTCCGTCGAGCATCTGATGATCGGCCTCTTTGCCGCGGCCACCCCGGCGATGAAGCGCCTCTTTGCCGACCACGGCATCACGAAGGCTGCCTTCACGGCGGAGCTGGCGAAGGTGAAGACCTCGCCCGTGACCGGCGACAACCCGGAGAGCACCTACGACGCGCTGGCCAAATACGGCACGGACCTGGTGCAGCGCGCGCGGGACAACAAGCTCGACCCGGTCATCGGCCGTGACACCGAGATCCGCAACGTCATCCGCATCCTCTCGCGCAAGACGAAGAACAACCCCGTCCTGATCGGCGAGCCGGGCGTCGGCAAGACCGCCATCGCCGAGGGACTGGCGCAGCGCATCGTGCGCGGCGACGTGCCCGAGGGGCTCAAGGACAAGACCATCTTCTCGCTGGACATGGGCGCGCTGATCGCCGGCGCGAAATACCGCGGCGAATTTGAGGAGCGGCTGAAGGCCGTGCTCGAGGAGGTCAAGAAGTCCGAGGGCGGCATCATCCTCTTCATCGACGAGCTGCACAACATCGTCGGCGCGGGCAAGACCGAGGGCAGCATGGACGCCGGCAACCTCCTCAAGCCGATGCTGGCGCGCGGCGAGCTGCACTGCATCGGTGCGACCACGCTGGACGAATACCGCAAGTATATCGAAAAGGACGCCGCGCTGGAGCGGCGCTTCCAGCCGGTGCTGGTGGACGAGCCGACGGTGGAGGACACGATCTCCATCCTGCGCGGTCTAAAGGAGCGCTACGAGGTCTACCACGGCGTGCGCATCCACGACAGCGCGCTGGTGGCCGCCGCCACGCTCTCCCACCGCTACATCAGCGACCGCTTCCTGCCCGACAAGGCCATCGACCTGGTGGACGAGGCCTGTGCGATGATTCGCACCGAGATCGACTCGATGCCTGCGGAGATGGACGACGTGCGCCGCAAGATCATGCAGCTGGAGATTGAGGAGATGGCCCTCAAGAAGGAGGAGGATCAGCTCAGTCAGGAGCGCCTGGCCGCGCTGCGCGAGGAGCTGGCCAACACGCGCGACCGCTTCAACGAGATGAAATCCCGCTGGGAGGCGGAGAAGAACAGCGTGGACGAGGTCAAGCGGCTCAAGAGCGAAATCGAGCAGATGCACGCCGACATCGAAAACGCGCAGCTGCGCTATGAGTACGAGACGGCCGCCCGCCTGAAATACTCCGACCTGCCCGCCCTGGAAAAGAAGCTGCAGGAGGCCGAGGCCGCTGCGGAAAACCGCAAGGCCGACACCATGGTGCGCGACACGGTCACCGAGGAGGAGATCGCCGGCATCGTCGCCAAGTGGACCGGCATCCCGGTCGCCAAGCTCATGGAGGGCGAGCGCGAGAAGCTGCTGCATCTGGACGAGATCCTGCACAAGCGGGTCATCGGCCAGGACGAGGCCGTGCAAAAGGTCACCGAGGCCATCCTGCGTTCGCGCGCCGGCATCGCCGACCCGAACCGGCCCATCGGCTCCTTCCTCTTCCTCGGCCCCACGGGCGTGGGCAAGACGGAGCTGGCCAAGAGCCTGGCCGAGTGCCTCTTTGACGACGAGCACAACATCGTACGCATCGACATGACCGAGTACATGGAGAAGTTCTCCGTCTCGCGGCTGATCGGCGCGCCCCCGGGATACGTCGGCTATGACGAGGGCGGACAGCTGACCGAGGCCGTACGCCGCCGCCCCTACAGCGTGGTGCTGTTCGACGAAGTGGAGAAGGCGCATCCGGACGTGTTCAACATCCTGCTGCAGATCCTCGACGACGGGCGCATCACCGATTCGCAGGGCCGCACCGTGGACTTCAAGAACACGATCATCATCCTGACCTCGAACCTCGGCAGCCAGTACCTGCTCGACGGCATCGACGAAAAGGGCGAGATCAGTCCCGACGCCCGCGAGGCCGTCAGCCGCGAGCTGCACCGCGCCTTCCGGCCGGAGTTCCTCAACCGCCTGGACGAGACGATCCTCTTCCACCCGCTGACGAAGGACGACCTCGGCGGCATCATCGACATCATGCTGTCCTCGCTGCGTGCGCGTCTGGCCGACCGCTCGCTCAAGCTGGCAATGACCGACGCGGCCAAGGCGCTCGTCATCGAGCGCGGCTTCGACCCGCTCTACGGCGCGCGCCCGCTGCGGCGCTATCTGCAGAGCAGCGTCGAAACCCTGCTGGCCCGGCGCATCCTCTCCGGCGATCTCGCCGCCGGCACGACCCTGACCGTGGACGTGGACGGCGGGGAGCTCGTCATCCGGTAAACGGAACAAAAGAAAAGCCGCGATTTCTGTTATTCAGAAATCGCGGCTTTTCTTTATGTTTCTTCTTTCTCTTTAAACACCCATTTTTTCTGGATGAGGTAGCTGGCAAGGAAGAGGACGGTGTCTACCCCGATTTTGATCGCCGTCGACAGGCCCGGTGCGGTGACGCCGAGGCTGCGGTCGAGGAGCGTGACGAAGCCCGCCGAGGCCAGCATCAGCGGCACGGCCAGCAGATAATAGCGTCCCAGCGCCTTGCCGTATTCGCCCCGATGGCCGAAGACCAGGCGGTTATTGACGTTGAAGTTGTAAAACGAGGACAGCACGCGCGCCGCCACCGTGCAGGCGAGATCCGCCCAGGCGCCGAGCGGGCCGAATACGAAGCGCTTGAAGAGGTAGAACAGGCCCGTGTCCAGCGCAAAGGAGCTCAGGGAAGCCAGCGAGTATTTGATCAGCTGCCAGTATTTTTTCATTTCTTCCCAAACCTGGCCTTTGCCATGATCTTGAAGATGCGCCAGGAGTCCTTGATGGCGTTATAGTGCGAGCTGTAATCGTCCGGGTCGTAGACCGTGGCGATCGGCTGCTCGACGAAGGGGATGCCCTGGCGCTGCATCATCAGCAGCATGTTGGTCTCGTACTCGAACCTTTCGCCCTCCATGGCGCAGAAGGCCTCCAGCAGTTCCCGCGGCACGGCGCGCAGGCCGGTCTGGGTGTCGGAGATGGTGATGCCGAAGAAGAGCTTGAACATGCGGTTGGTGGTCTTGTTGCCGGAGACGCTGCGCGGCGGCACGCCGGGCGCGTCGAAGTCGCGGCAGCCGAGCACCACCGTGCGCTCGAGCGTGAGCATCTTTTCGCCGCAGGCGATGATGTCCTCCAGCAGATGCTGGCCGTCGCCGTCGATGGTGATGACGCCCGCTGCCTCCGGCAGCTCGTCGAGCACATAGCGGAAGGCCGTTTTCAGCGCGCGGCCCTTGCCCTTGTTCACGCCGTGGTGGATCACGCGGCAGCAGGGATATTGCGCCGCCTTCTCAAAATGCTCCTGATGCGCCGCGTCGCTGCCGTCGTCCACGATGACGACGTGCCGGAAGCCGGCCTGCACCAGGCCCTCCACCACTTTGTCGAATTTATAGTCCGGATCCAGCGAGGGCAGGATGATCGCCAGCTGTTCCAGGCAGTTTGAATGGTCTGTCATGGTGCTTTCCTCCTCAGAGGCTGTAGATTTCAATCGCTTTGAGTCCGCTGTCCGTCCGGCTCATGAGCACGATGACGCGGTTGACGGACTCCACATGGCCTTTGTTGCCGATCGTATCAAGGGTGTAGTCCAGTTCGGCGAGATAATAGCCCTTGCCCATGTTCATCAGCAGCAGGTCCTCGCGCTTGGTCACGGTGTCGCCGCCGCTATGGGCCCAGGCCTGGCCCTCCATGTTGTCGCGCACGCGGCGGTCGATGTCGCTGCCGGAGACGATGTAGGGTTTGAGGGCGTTGTAGTTGCCCTGCACATTGCGGCTGGCGTTGGACAGGCAGTCGATATAGCGCTGCAGGAAGCTGTCCAGCAGGGTTTTGATCTGCTCCTCTTCCTCCGCGCTGCAGTTGGCGAGCAGCTGGATCTCCTCCGGCTGCGCGTCCCGGCGAATTTCCCTGCCTTCGCGGTCAAGGATCGTGAAGGGCGCCTCGCCCAGCACGCCCTCGACGCGATAGGTCACATAGGCCGGCAGGTCGAAGCGGCTGTCGCCGTAGAAATCCTTCAGCAGTTCAAAGGGGATCGGCTCGCCGACGCGGTCACTTTCATCGAGTACCGTGCCGTTGCAGAGCACGGTCCAGAAATCGGGCACGGTGATCTCGTCGTCGCCCAGGAGCCAGTTGAAGTCGTAGCTCTCGCTCTCCACTTCCCAGGGCGCGAAGCCGAAGCGCGGATCCTCGCCCTTGGCAATGCGCACGCTGCCGAGCAGCTGATTGCCGCTGCGGATGTTGTACTCCGCGTGTCGCAGGTCGGTGTCGGCGCTCTTGAGCGCGTAGCGCAGCTCGCCGGTCATCACCTTCTGCACCGCGGCGAAGGCCTGGTCCCCATCCTGATAGCGGAGATTCAGCCCCGCGAGGAAATCCGCGGACAGGGCGCGGATATGCGCCTCGTCCATCGAATCGAGATAGCGCTCCATGGCCTTGTCCGGGCCGCTCTGCTCGTATTCGGCGAGATAATTCCACAGCGGGCGCAGCAGCGCGGGCAGCAGCGCCAGAAAGATCAGCGCGTAGATCAGCAGAAAGGCGCGAAAGCCGTCCAGCCTGCGTTTTTTCTTCTCAGCCATCGATGCTCGCCCCCTCCTTCAGCACAAGCCAGGTGGTCGGGATCGTGCGTTCGCCGACGACGAAGGCCTTGTTGTTCAGATACTCGCCGTTATAGTACATCAGCGAGGAGGAGCCGCCGTCCATGTTGCAGGCGTTCACCGCGCCGTAGGCCAGCATAATGTTCACCAGGTCCTGGTAGCGCGCGCCGGCGCTGGTGGCCTGGCGGCCGTCGATGACCAGCAGCAGGATCGCGCCGTCCGGGCGCTGGCCGATGGCCGTGCGCGGGTTGAGGCCGCTGCCGAGCGTGCTCACGTCCGCCGCCTCGCCGTTGACGACCAGCACCGGGCCGAAGCAGACGCCGTACCGGATGCCCGCCGCCTCGATCTCCTGGCGGCTGAGCTTGCCGACGTGCAGGATGTGGTCGCCGTCCAGACCGGCAAAGCCGTTGCCGACGCCGTTGCCCGCGTAGTAGATCTCGCCGTTGAAGACGACCATCGTATCGGGGACGCTGCCGTTGCCCATGCCGCCGGGATCGTCAAAGCCGCCGGCGTTGATGCCGGCCACGGCGTCGTAGTGCTGCACCATCTGCTCGACGGTGAAGCCCTGGCGGCCGAAATACGTCGGCTGGCAGCCCATCACGACGCGGCTTGCGTCATAGACGACCATCATATAGCCGTTGAAGCCCTGGCCGTTGACGCGCTCGACCACGATGCCGTCGCCGTCGTCGTCCACAAGGCCCCAGGCGTCCGCCGCCGGACCCTGGACGGGATCGGCCGCCGGCTTTTCCGAGGGGATGGTGATGAGTGAGGTGTCGGTCTCGGCGTAGTCGCCGGCGCCCTTGTTCTGCTCCATCTCGCGGAGTTCTTCCTCGCTGAAATAGATACGCGCGACAAATTTCAGGGCGCTGGTCTCGCGCATCGTCATGGCAAATTCCCGGCCCGCGCGGGGCGAGGGGCCATGCGCCAGCACGAGCATCACCGCGTACAGGCCGATCACCACCAGCAGCAGCGTTTCCAGCACGACCAGCAGCACGCGGCCGAGCAGCCGCCCGGCGCCGTTTTTCCTGTTTGTTTTCTTCTTCTGAGCCATAAAAACCTCTTGGCGCCTGCGCGCCGGTTCTCGATTTCCATTTGCCCCTCTGACATGGCACAAACCGTGATTATAGATTATACCATAATTTCGTCCGTCAAACAAGCGTCCGGCCGGGTTTTCTTTTTTTGTGCCGGATTTGGCAGCTTATGGTATGATTTTTAAAAAGCGATGTAAGATTTGCCCGCCGATCTTTAGTTACAGGGTGAAGCGGAAAGGAAGTGACGCCCTTGGAGGACAGTCAAATCATTGCTCTGTTCTATGAGCGCTCGGAACAGGCCATTGAGGAGCTGGACCGGAAATACGGCGCCGCCGTGAAGAAGACGGCGGCGAGGATCCTGTGCGACCGGCTGGACGCGGAGGAATGCGTGAACGACGCCTATCTGGGCGTCTGGAACACGATCCCGCCGCAGCGCCCGCAGGCGCTGGCCAGCTATGTTTGCCGGATCGTCCGCAACCTGGCCGTCAATCGCTACCACGCCAACACCGCGCAGAAGCGCAGCGGCGGCTATGAGCTGGTGCTCGACGAGCTGGAGGAGTGCATCCCCTCCGGCATGAACGTGGAAACCGAACTGGAGGCAAAGGAGCTCGGCGCGGCGATCAGCCGCTTTCTGCAGAGCCTGAGCAAGGAAGACCGCTTCCTCTTCGTCCGGCGCTACTGGTACGCGGATTCCGTGACGGAGCTGGCCGCCCTGACGAAGGGCAGCGCCAACCGGATCTCCGTCCGTCTTTTCCGTCTCCGCGAAAAACTGAGACATCATTTGATGAAGGAGGGCTTGCTTGTATGAATCGGGAACTGTTGTCAAAGGCCGTCGGCGAGATCGACGAAGCTTTCGTCGCCGAAGCGTACCGTCCTGTGCCCGAGGCTGCATCCGGCTCCTCGGAAAGGATCGTAAGCATGAAAAAGAAACGGATCTTCACCCTTGCGCTGGCGGCAGCGCTGGTTCTGGCGCTGGGCGCCGCGGCCTATGCGGCCGGCCTCTTCGGCCTGCGGGCCATGCAGATCACGGAAGGCTCTCTCGCCGAGCGGGCCGAACCGGGCGACGGATATTTCTCCATGACCCAGCCGCAGGACGTGCCGGAGGAGATGGGCAGCGCTGTGCGCGAGAAGATCGACAATTCCGCCGCCGCCTGGGCGGAATGGCGCGCCTGGTGCGCGGAAAACGCGCCGCGCGAGCCGGAAAGCTGCAAAGCCCCGGAAGGCAGCAACGGCTCGATGGTCGAGGAAAACGAGGACGGAACCGTGACGATGATCTTCCTGCGCGGAGAAGAGGAGATCGAGCGCCGCGTCGTATCCGGCGAGGACTACGCGCAGTTCGAAGCCTATTGGGAGATGCGCGCCAAGGGCTTCTCCGGCTATGACTTCAATTACCACGTCTATACGCAGGAGATGGCCGACAAGCTGGAGGAGATCGCCGTGAAGCACGGCCTGAAGCTGCGGCACGAGATGAGCCTGATGTGGCAGAACATCGGCGAGGTGGACAACGGCTACGAACGCGAGGAGATCACCGCGGCCGTCGATCAGATCTGCGCCGGCGGGAAGAGCTTTTTCCGCACCGAGCCCACCGGCTATGACAAGTTCTACTTCTATGACGAGGGCACCTTCGCCGTCAGCTTCTTCACCACGGATGAGCTGTCGAACCTCGGCACGAGCTGCTATCTCTACAACTCCCCCTACGGGACGCTCTCCAGCGGCACTGAGATCTTCGACGGTGTGAAGGACATCGCTTCCTTCAGCGAAAGGACGCACACCACGCCCGACGGCACGGTGCTGACCGTGCTGGAAAACGGCACCGACATGTTCGCCTACGTCTATCTGGACAATTCCTTTGTGACGCTGCATATCGTGCAGCCCAAAGGTCTGAGCGAGGCGGAGGTCGACGCGATCCTCGACATGGTCGATTTCAGCACGATCTCCTGAGCGCTTTCCAAACACAGAAAAACAGCCGGGCTGCACAGGCAGCCCGGCTGTTGCGGTTTCTTCGATCAGATCAGATGCGTTTTCGTGCGCTCGCCGGCCGTTTCGGCCTCGGCGGAGACGCTCAGCACGACCTCAACGTTTTCCCTGGCGGAGAAGTCCTCCAGCCAGGCGACAAACTCGTCCAGCTTGTCCACGGACTTGTCCCCGGCCAGCTTGAAGAAGTTGTCGATAAAGATGTGCGTAATATCGTAATTGCCCGCGTGCAGGCCGCAGACAAAGCCTTTCAACAGTTCATAAGAACCGATGCCGTACGCGCCGGCGTCGATCAGCCGGGCCTGATAGGGGATGTCGAAGGTGAGCTTCTTCTCCTTTTCGATGCAGACCACGTCGCCATGCTGCAGGTTGACCGCCTCTCGCACCATATCCACCAGACGCTTCGTTTTACCGGAACCCTTGAGACCCATGATGATCTTGACCAAGCGGATCACACTCCTTTCCTTGTTGGCAATAGCTTAACATTTTTCCGCAGCGGGCGCAAGGGGCAAGATTAAACAAATCATTACGCCGAAGTAAACAATTCACCGCCCGTCGGCTTCGACGGGCGGTGATTGGATGTAATTGGGGAATCAGTAGAGGATGGCCTGCTTCGGGCAGGAGGCGGCGCAGGTGCCGCAGCCGATGCAGAGATCCTCGTCCAGCTTCCAGGTCTTGGCCGCACGGTCGACCTCCAGCGCCCCGACGGGGCACTTCTTGGCGCAGATCGTGCAGTAGACGCACTTGCTGGGATCCTGGAGCGGGCGGCCGTCGTCGCGCGGCTTGAGCGGCTCGGCCGGTTTTTCATCGGCCTTCGGCGCTTCGACAGGAGCGGCAGCGGGCGCTGCGGGCTTTTCCTCCGCCTTCGGAGCCGGAGCCGCGGGTGCATCCTGGACGCCGCAGACGATCGCCTTCTTCGGGCAGACGCTTTCGCAGGTGCCGCAGGCGACGCAGGAGTCCTCGTCCAGCTTCCAGGTCTTGGCGGCGCGGTCGACTTCCAGCGCACCGGCCGGGCACTTCTTGGCGCAGATCGTGCAGTAGACGCACTTGTCGGGATCCTGCACGGGCTTGCCGTCCTCGCGGCCGATGGTCGCGGGCGCGGCGGCGGGTGCGGGCTTGGCCTCCGCCTTCGGAGCGGCGGGCGCGGCGGCCTCCACGGTGACGGGCTCGTCGCCCGGCATCAGGATGGCCTTCTTCGGGCAGGCCTCGGCACAGGTGCCGCAGCCCACGCAGGAGTCCTCGTCCAGCGTCCAGGTCTTGGCGGCGCGGTCCACCGTCAGGGCGCCGGCCGGGCACTTCTTCGCGCAGATCGTGCAGTAGACGCACTTGGAAGGCACCTGCACGGGCTTGCCGTCGTCACGGGGCTTGATGACCGTACCGGCAGCCACAGCGGGCTTGGCCTCCGCCTTCGGGGCGGCGGGCGCGGCCGGCTTCGGCTTCTTCACCGGGGGCTTCTTGAGGAAGGTGCCGGAGACCATCAGATCCTCTTCCTTCGTGGCGATCATGTGGTAATCGCGCGTGAACTCGATGGCGCCGTGGCCGCAGAAGTCCATGCAGGTCGCGCAGAAGGTGCAGGAGCCGAGGTAGAAGGTGCGGGTGATGCGCTCGCCCTCGGGGGTCTGCTCGCTGGTGTGGGTGATGGCGTTGCCGGAGCAGACGCGCTCGCACATCATGCAGTTGATGCACTTGTCCGGATGGAAGACGATGCGTCCGCGGTAGTTGGGCGCGGCTTCGCTCGGCTTGACCGGGTACATGTCACAGCTGCTCTTTTGGAACAGCGAGGAGATCGCTTCTTTGACAAAGGGGAAATCCATTACTTCATCGCCCTCCTCTTCTCACGCAGGATCTCGGTGGCCTTGACCAGACCGTCGATGACGGCTTCGGGCTTGGGCGTGCAGCCGGCGACGTCCACGTCCACATGGACGTACTTGGACAGGGGGCCTGCGATGGCGTAGCTGCCGCGGAAGACGTTGCCGCTCTGCGGGCAGGAGCCCATGGTCACGATGCAGCGCGGTTCGGGGACCTGCTCGATGGTGCGCAGCACGCGATTGAGCGACTGCTGGGTGACAGGGCCCGTGACGACGACGATGTCGGCGTGACGGGGCGTGCCGGACAGCTTGAAGCCGAGGCGCTCCGCGTCGTAGCGCGGGGTGAGCACGGACACGAGCTCGATGTCGCAGCCGTTGCAGGAGCCGGCGTTGATGTGGAACAGCCACGGGGACTTGCCGGTGCTCTCTTCGATCAGTTTCTTAAACATATCGCGCCTCCTCAGAATCCGTACCAGGCCAGCACCAGGCTGATCAGAGCGAGCCCGGTGACCACGGTCCAGTAGTACTTGAAGAGCTGTTCGATCTTCAGTCTGGCCGTGACGGCGTGGACGAAGGAAATGGTGACCAGGGTGAGAACGATGCACAGCAGCACCAGGATCAGCACCTGCAGGATCAGCGACAGCGCCGCGGCAACGCCGCCGGTCAGGCCGATGGCGGCGACCAGATGCTCGACGCCGGTGCCGATGCCGCCCAGGAACAGAGCCACGAACAGGCTCGTCAGAGTCAGCATCTTGACGGCGTGGCTGAGCTTGTAGATGCCCAGGGGTGCGCCGCTGTACTCGGCCAGCAGGCCCTCGCAGATCTCGGTCTCGGCCTCGGCTGCGTCAAAGGGGTGGTTGCCGGTCTCGCCGGGGATAATCAGCAGCATCGCCAGCGCAGCGGGGATCATGCTGACATGGCCGATCAGGCTGCCGTGGGCCGCCTGGTAATCGACCACGCCGCTCAGGGAGAATACGAGGCCGGTGCCGAGCTCGTTGCCCACCGCCTTGGCCACACTCAGCAGCACCATCACCAGCGGCAGCTCGACAGCCAGCACCGTGACCATCTCACGGCTCAGACCGATGCCTGCATAGGGGGAGCCGGTGGCGGCGCCGCCCAGCATCACGGAGACCGCCGGGATCAGCAGCAGGTAGAGGATGACGATCATGTCGGCCACCTCGGGCAGGTTGCGGAAGACCCGGAAGTTGAACACCGGGATGAACAGCTGGATCACCACCAGCGCCGCCAGGCCTACCAGGGGCGCCAGCATGAAGGTGGTGCGGGAGGCCGCGGCGGGAACGATGGTCTCCTTGCCGCAGAGCTTGAAGAAATCATAGAAGGGCTGCAGGATGGGAGGCCCCACGCGCTTCTGCATCCGGGCCACCGCCTTGCGGTCGATGCCGCACAGCAGCAGGCCGACCACAAAGCAGAACAGGAAGCCGGGGAAGATGAGGATATAGCCCAGGTACAGCAGGGCCGTTGTGAAAAACGCAGGTGTAAACATACTTCCCACCTCCTTAAAGAACGATCTGCAGGAACGCGATGGCCAGCGCCAGCGCTACCACCGCCCACAGGGCATAGTCGTTGACGACGCCGCTGTGAAGATCATGCATGAAGCTGAAATAATGACGCCAGTTGTGCTTGAAGCCCCAGAAGAGGTCTCCGCCGCCGACCTGGGAATAGACGCTCTTTTCACCGCTGAAGAAGAGGTCGTATTTGGCGGGGATCTTCTCGCCGGAGGCGTTCTCGCTGACGCGGTCGTACTTGCCGAGCAGGGCGACCAGCGTGATGGCGAAGAGCGAGATGCCCAGCAGCAGGAGCCAGTTGATCGGGCTCCAGGCGCCGACAGCCTGCGGCAGCGCGGCGGTTTCGGCAGGAACCTCGATGCCGCGGGCAGCGGCGATGTAGCGGACCGGGTTGAGCACGGCCTGTGCCGCGGGGCCGGTGAGGACCTTCGTGACAAGCTCGGGCAGCAGACCGGTCAGCACGCAGAGGATGGCGAACAGGCTCATCGCCAGGCGCATGCCGAAGGGCACTTCCTTGACGTCCTTGAATTCATCGGGCAGACGGCCGAAGAAGACGGACTGGCTGACCTTGACGAAGGAGGCCAGGGTCAGGGTGCTGGTGACGAGCGCGATGATCGTGACGAGCAGGTAGCCGATGTTGCCGGTTTCCACGGCGCGCAGGTAGGCCGCCTGGTAAATCAGCCACTTGCTGGCAAAGCCGTTGAAGGGCGGGATGCCGCTGATGGAGGCGGCGCCGATCAGGAACAGCACCGTCGTATGGGGCATGCGCTTCGACAGACCGCCGAGGCGATCCAGGTCGGTGGTGCCGGTCTCGTGCAGCACGGCGCCGGCAGCAAGGAACAGCAGGCCCTTGAAGATGGTGTGGTTCATCGCGTGGTAGAGTCCGGCGGAGATGCCCAGCGCGGTGGACAGGCCGACCGCCGTGAGCACGTAGCCGATCTGGGAAATGCTGTGGAAGGCCAGCAGGCGCTTGAAGTCATGCTGCGCCAGCGCCATCGTGACGCAGACGAACATGCTCACACTGCCGACGAAGACCAGCATGAACTGGATCGGGCGCAGATTCATGGTCTGGAACAGGAAGTAGACCAGACGGATGATGCCGTAGATACCGGACTTGGTGAGCACGCCGGAAATCAGCACCGAGACGGAGGCGGGAGCCGCGCCGTGCGCGTCCGCCGCCAGCGGGTGGAAGGGCACCAGGAAGGCCTTGGTGCTGAAGCCCACGAACAGCAGCGCGAAGGCCACGCGGGTCGCGCCGTGGATGTGGCCGGGGATCAGGCCGCTCAGCTGGGCAAAGTTCAGCGTGTGCACCTGGGCATAGAGCATGATCGTGCCGGCCAGGATGCAGGTCGAGCCGATGGAGCCGACCACGAGGTACTTGAAGGCCGCCTCCAGCGCGCCGCGGGCGGTATTGCGGAAGGCCGTCAGCGCCACCGCGGCGAAGGTGAGGATCTCCACCATGATGAACATGTTGAACAGGTCGCCCGAGAGGACCAGACCCATCACGCCGCCGGCGAGCATCAGGAACAGGGTGTAATACTGGGGGATGTTGTCGTCATGCTCCATATAGCGGATGGAGTAGACGCCGGAGACGAAGACCGCGACCGCGACCAGCAGCGCGAAGAAGAGGCTCAGCGCGTCGACCTCCAGCGCGATGCCGATGGCATAGCCGCCGGAATAGGCGCGGTTGCCCATCCAGTAGGTGATGATCTCGCCGCCCGTCATCACACGGGGCACGAGAGACACCAGCAGCGCCAGCGACCCGGTGACGCTCAGCAGCGCCAGGCAGTGGCGGGCGATTTTATTCTTCCCGAAGAGGACGATCAGGAACGCGCCGAGGAAGTAGAGCATGATCGCATAGATCGGGAAATGCTGATAAGAAAGCATACTCATTATCCTCTCAGCCTCCTTACCTCTCGGGTGTCCATCGTCCCGTACTGCTCATAGATCTTCATCACGAGCGACAGGGACATGGCGGTGACGCAGGCGCCGATGACGATGCTCGTCAGCGTGAGCGCCTGGGGGATGGGGTCGACAAAGAAGCTCGAGGGGTTGAGCTCACTGAAAGTGAAGATCGGCGCGGTGCCGCCGGGATTGAAGCCGATCGAGACGATCAGGAGGTTCACGCCGTAGTCCATGATGCTCAGGCCGATGACCGTCTTGACCAGGTTATACTTGGTGACGATCGTATACAGGCCGAGAACGATGAGGAAGAAGGCGGCTATGTAGTTCATCAGAATCATTTGCAGTCCCTCTCTTTCTCGTCAATGTCCCGCAGCACGCCGAGCATCAGCAGGCACACCGAGCTGATGCCGGTGAAGACCTTGACGCCGACGGTCACGTTCATCCAGAAGATCGTGCCGGAGCTGTAAAGGTCGCCGATGGCGCCGTGGGTGTAGAGGATGTTCTGGCAGAACTGCGCACCGACAGCCGCGCCCATAAAGGCCAGCGCCACATAGCACACAGAGGCCAGGCCCTCGCCGTGGTGCATCAGGCCGAAGCTGAAGGTGTTCGCAGCGGCGTCATAGCCGTAGGCCAGCGTCAGCAGCGCGATCACCGCAGCGACCAGAACGCCGCCCTGGAAGCCGCCGCCGGGAGACAGGTGTCCGTGGAGAATGATATAGCAGATGTAGACCATCGCCAGGGGCAGGATCGTGTCCACGCCGCAGGGCTGGATCACGTTTTTCACGGTAATGCCGTTTTTCATGCCTGCTCATCCTCCTTCTTTTTATCTTCTTTCTTGTTGAAGAGGATGACCATCGTGCCGGCCACGGCGGTGATCAGGATAAAGGCCTCGCCCATGGTATCATAGCCACGGAAGTCGAAGACGATCGAGGTCACGTCGTTGACGGCGCGGGCGTTCTTCAGGTTCTGGTTGACGATGGCAGCGGCAGCGCCGTCGACCGGAGCGTCCTCATCGGCGCTCTCGGGATCCTGCCACAGCTCGTAAACGGACTTCGGCGCATTCTGCCCGCGGTAGGTGCGGGGCATGTCCCGAAGGTTGATGCTGGCAAACACGCCGGCGAAGAGGATCAGCCCGAGGCAGACCCAGGTCAGAAACTTTTTCACTTGTCGCCGCCCCCTTTCAGCTTTCTCAGGGTGACGATGAAGATCATCGGAGCAAGCGCGGCGCCGACGGCTGCCTCAGAGATCGCAACGTCGGGCGCATGCAGCAGCAGAAATTCCGCCGCGGCGAAGATGCCCGTCACGCTCAGCGCGATCACGGACGACAACAGCTTTTCCGATACGGAGGCCAGGATCGCGGATACGATCAGGCCGATCAGAATCAGCGCGTTTAGTACGACTATCCAGGTGCTCATTCGTTGTCCCTCCCCAGATCATCAGTTTCCATCGGCGTCTCGGGGCGGATGCCCGCCTTGTAGGCGCCCTTGGCGATGGCGTGCGAGCCGACGGGGTTCGTGATCAGGATCAGCAGGCAGATCACGGCGATCTTCACGGCGGTGGAAGCGCTGCCCATGGCAAAGATCGCGTGAAGCAGGCCGCCGAGCGCAACGCCGATCACGCCGAGGGTCGACACGCAGGTGCTCGCCTGCATGCGGCAGAAGGTGTCGGGC
This sequence comes from Oscillospiraceae bacterium, assembly GCA_902778115.1. Taxonomy (GTDB): domain Bacteria; phylum Bacillota; class Clostridia; order Oscillospirales; family Oscillospiraceae; genus Limivicinus. Next base: position 15,964 of record CACYWG010000002.1, read on the forward strand.
ATGCGCAGGATGCCGAGCACGCCGACCAGAGCGAAGAACGCGCCGCAGGCGATCAGTACATCACTGAGAATCTTCAGCCACATCGGCATGTTTCTCCCTCCTTCCCTTTTCCAGAAAACGGCCGACCAGCATGGTATCGACGATACCGAGCATGGCGCCGATGATGGCGATATCCAGGTAGATGCCTCTGCCGCTGTAGAGGGCGAAGAGGATCATCGCGCAGCAGATCAGGGTGTCGGCCACGTCGCCGGCGACCATGCGGTCGGCGCCGGTGGGGCCCTTGACCAGGCGGATCATCGCCACGGCCGCCAGCGCTCCGAAGAGCACGGCAAAAACGATCAGATCAGTATTCATTTCTCCCAGAACCTCCTGATCCATTTTTCCATCCGGCCCTTGATGGCCTCGCCGGCCTCTTCGCCGTCAGATTCGGCCTCGATCCAGTGGACGTAGTACCAGGGCTTGCCCTCTTCCTCGACGATCTCCATGGTGATGGTGCCGGGAGTCAGGGTGATGGAGTTAGCCAGAGCCGCGCGGCCGTAGTCGCTCTCCAGGCTCGAGGGGATCTTCACGATGCCGGGTTTGAGGTTTTTGCAGCCGCCCAGCACGAGCTTGGCCATATGCAGGTTGGCCTTGATCAGTTCGCCCGGGAACACGCAGACCCAGTAAAACAGGCCTGTGAAGAGCTTGGCCGGATTGGCAAACCAAAACGCTTTTTCATGAATGAAGAAGCGCGCGGAGAACAGGGCCGCCGCCAGGCTCACCACAGCGCCTGCGATCAGCTCCTGGGGCTTGACCGACCAGGTCAGCAGCAGCCAGAAGAGAAAGCAGACGACAAAGGTGGCGATAACAGCCGGTGCTTTTGTCTTTCGCAAGGGGAACCATCTCCTTTTTCAAAAAACTTTTCCTTGGAGCCTTCTCCTTGAGGAGAAGGTGGCCCGCAGGGCCGGATGAGGTGTTTTCGGCGCCGGTCAACGGCTCGACACCTCATCAATCACCCGCCTCGCAGATGTTCGGCGGCTGACAGCTTCCCCTCAAGGGGAAGCCGGGTTCACTCGACTTTCAGATCTTCCACATAGAATTCCCGTCCCTGCGTCATGCGCAGAGCGGTGCCGCGGCAGCGGGGACAGCAGGCGTTTTTCCGGTCGGCCGGGCCTTCATAGCCGCAGTCGAGGCAGCGGAAGGCGGCCGGGACCGTCTCCATGACGAGCGCGGCGCCCTCGGCGGGCGTATCCTTCGCCGCGATCGGGAAAAACTCGCGCAGGCACTCGGGCACGAGACCGGAAAACTCGCCCATCTTCAGGCGGATCTCCAGTACCCGCTCAAAGCCCTCGTCCCTGGCCGCCTGCTCCACGATCGCAATGATGCTGCGGGCAATGGACAGTTCGTGCATCAGCGGTCGAGGCAGCTGAAGCAGGGGTCGATGCTGGCGATGATGAGGCCGGCGTCGGCCACAGTGTTGCCCCGCAGCATGTGCGGCACGGTGGGGGTGTTCTTGTACGAAGGCACATGCACGCTGATGCGGTGGTTGTTGAAGCTGCCGTCGCCGACGACCATATGGCTGAGCTGGCCGCGCGGGGCCTCGTGCATCTTCACAGCCACGCCTTCCTTGATCTTCACCAGCTTGTTGCCGAGGTTGATCGGGCCTTCGGGCAGATTCTCCAGCGCCTGGCGGATGATCTTGATGCTCTCGTAGCACTCGAGCGCGCGGACGACCACGCGGTCGAACACGTCGCCGTTGGAGCAGACGGGCACGTTGAACTCAAAATCGCCGTAAGCGGAGTAGGGGGAATCGCGGCGCACGTCGATATCGACGCCGGAGGCTCTCGCATGCGGGCCGACGGCGCCCATGCGAAGCGCGTCCGCAGTCGTCAGCACGCCGACGCCCTTGGTGCGCATGGCGATGGTCCTGTCGTTGAGGACGATGTCCACGATGCGGTCGAGCGGCGCTTTCAGCTTGTCCATGGCGGCCAGCAGGTCGCGGCGCAGATCGTCGTCGATATCGCGGCGGGAGCCGCCGATCGTGACCATCGCGTAGTTGACGCGGTTGCCGGTCATGCGCTCGAGCAGATCCATCACGAGCTCGCGCTCGTCCCAGATGTGCATGAACATGCTGTCATGGCCGATGATGTGGCAGGCGATGCCCATCCAGAGGAAGTGAGAGTGGAGACGCTCCAGCTCCGCGGTGATGACGCGGATATAGTCGCCGCGCTTGGGCACCTCGATGCCGTTGATGTCCTCCACGCACATGGCGTAGGTGAAGGCGTGGGAGTGCGAGCAGATGCCGCACACGCGCTCGACCAGCACCAGGGTCTGGATGCAGTTGCGCTCGGTGGCCAGCTTCTCGATACCGCGGTGGTTATAGCCGACGAAGACCTCTGCATCCTTGATGACCTCGCCCTCGGTGATCAGCCTGGCGTGGATCGGCTCCTCCAAAGCGGGATGGTAAGGGCCGATCGGAACGATATAGCTCATCTCATTCCTCCTCCTTGACTTTCTTCATGTTGTCCACGAGTTCGCTCAGGGGCATGACCATGATCTGGCCCTTCCCCTGGGTCTCCAGCATATCCTCCGGCAGAAACAGCCGCTTGGACATGTCGAGCCCCTCAAACTCGATGCCGAACAGCTCGTTGAGCTCGCGCTCGGGCCAGCTGGCCGCCGTGTCATAGAGCTCGCTGATCGAGGGCAGCTTCGTCTCGCCGACGACCTGATACCTCTCGATGGCGGGCGGCACGGAGTAGTCCCAGCTGACCACCGGCTGTCCGTCCTTGTTCAGATAGCCGTGGATCATGACGAGATAACGTCCGGCCTTTTTCATGCGCTCGGCCAGGGGGACGATCTCGTCCCGGGTGATTTGCGTTACCTTGTTCTCCTGCATTCCTTTCACCTCTCTATTAACAATTTAACTCTTGCTCTCTATCGACGGCGCTCTGTTGAGAGCGCGAACGTCCTGTCAACAAATTCTCGGCAGCTGCGCGCCGCTGAGCTTCTGCAGGATCCGCCGGCCGCCGAGCGGCGTGCGCAGCGTCACCTTGCCGGGGAAACGGTCGGTCACGGTGCCGATGACGGCAGCATTTTCACCCTCCGGGCAGGCGCGCATCGCAGCGAGCGCGGTATCCGTGTCCTCGGGCGCGACCACGCACAGGAGCTTGCCCTCATTGGCGCAGTAGAGCGGGTCGAGGCCCAGCAGCTCGCAGGCGGCCTTGACCTCGCCTCGCACGGGGATCCGCGCCTCCTCCAGCTCCACGCCCAGCGCGCCGCCCTCCACGAATTCGCACAGGGTCGTCGCCGCGCCGCCGCGCGTCGGATCACGCAGCACGCGCACATTCGCGCCGCTGGAGAGGATTTTCTCCGCCAGGCCATTCAGGGCAGCGCAGTCGGAACACAAATTACCCTGCATCATGCCGCTGCGCGCGAGCATCACGGCCGTGCCGTGGTCGCCGACCGTGCCGGAGACCAGCACCTTGTCGCCGGGACGGATAGCCGCGGGCTCCAGGCCGGGATACTTCAGGAAGCCGATGCCGGCGGTGTTGATGTAGACCTTGTCGCCGCGGCCGCGCTCGACCACCTTGGTGTCGCCGGTCACGACCTGCACGCCCGCCTTTTGCGCCGCCAGGCGCATCGAATCGAGCACGCGCTCCAGGTCGCGCATCGGAAAGCCCTCTTCGAGGATCAGCGCGCAGCTGAGATATTTCGGCACGCCGCCGCACATGGCGATATCGTTGACCGTGCCGCAGACGGCGAGCTTGCCGATGTCCCCGCCCGGGAAAAAGACGGGATCGACCACGAAGCTGTCGGTGGAGAAGACCAGCTGCTCCGCGCCGGGGATCACGGCGCCGTCGTTCAAAGCCCGCAGCGCGGGATTGTCCAGCGCGGGCAGGATGCTGTTTTCGATCAGGCGGGCGGTCTTTTTGCCGCCGCTGCCATAGTCAAGCGTAATGATTTCGTCCATGTTACACCGTCTGATATTTATATGCCGCCGCGCAGGCGCCCTCCGAGGACACCATGCAGGGTCCGACCGGATCCTCCGGCGTGCAGCGTTTGCCGAACAGCGGGCAGCTGTCCGGACGGCAGCGGCCGCAGATCACGTCGCCGCAGCGGCAGCCCGGAGGCCCTTCGGCGGTTTCGACGCGAAGATCGAACTTTTTCTCCGCATCGAAGGCGGCAAATTCCCCGCGCCAGCCGAGGCCGCTGGCATCGATCTCCCCGAGACCGCGCCAGAGCTCGCGCCGGGGCTCGAAGCATTCCGCCATCACGCGCTGCGCCAGGCGGTTGCCCGCGGCGCTCACCGCGCGCGGATACGCGTTTTCCAGCCGCGGTTTTCCTTCCGCGAGCTGCCGCAGGAGAAGATAGATCGCGTGCAAAATTTCCTCCGGCTCAAAGCCGCCCACGACGGCGGGGATGCGGTATTCCTCGGGCAGGAAGCGGAAGGCCTCCGCGCCGATGATCGTGGCCACATGGCCGGGGCAGAGGAAGCCCTGCACCGCAAAGTCCTCCTGCCGCAGCAGCGCCCGCAGCGCGGGCTCCACCGTTTTGAGCATCGACCAGACCGAGAAGTTCGTCACGCCCTGCTCCCGCGCCGTCAGCACGGCGGCGGCGGTGCCGGGGGCGGTGGTCTCAAAGCCGACGCCGAGGAAGACGACTTCTTTCTTCGGGTTCTGCCGCGCGATCTCCACCGCGTCGACCGGCGAGTAGACCAGCTCCACCTGCGCGCCCAGGGCGCGGCGGCGGGCCAGGCTGTCGCCCGGGCGGCTGCCCGGCACGCGCAGCATGTCGCCGTAGCTCGTCACGATCACGCCGGGCTCGCTGCTGAGCGCGAGCACCGCGTCGATAGCCGCGGCCGGCGTCACGCAGACCGGGCAGCCGGGGCCGCTCAGGAGCTCCACGCCCTCCGGCAGCAGGGATTTGATCCCCGCGCGGGCGATCGACATCGTGTGGGTGCCGCAGACCTCCATCAGCTTCACGTCCATCCGCGGCAGCGCGCGGATCTTTTCCAGCCAGACTTCCGCTTCAGAGGGCATCGCGTACTTCCTCCCAGGCGCCGATGTCCTCCAGCGCCTGCTCCTCCGGCAGCCGTTCGATGGCAAAGCCCGCATGGACGATCACATAGTCGCCGATCTGCGGGTTTTCAATGAAATCCACCCGCACCGCGCGGCGCATGCCCAGGGACTCCCCCACGGCCTCTTTGCCCTTGATTTCAATCAGTTTCAGCGGGACCGCCAAACACATGATCCGTTTCCTCCAAATAAGCTTCGGCAATCATCAGCTGGCCGAGGGACAGGCCCTCGTCGTTGGCCGAAACTCTCTGATGCCGCCAGACGCGAAAGCCCTCTTTTTCGAGCGCCGCCGGCAGCTTCGTCATCAATATCATATTCTGGAACGTGCCGCCCGAGAGCGCAACGTCACAGATCTTCGTCTTTTCCCTGGCCGCCAGACAGAGCCGGACGGCCATCGCAATGAGGGTGTTGTGAAAGCGCCCGGCGATCTCCGCCGTCGGCACGAGCGCGTCCCGCTCCGCTGCGATCGCGCGGATCATCGGCCGCCAGTCAAAGCGCAGGGGCTCGCCCTCAAGGACGATCGGGTACTCGCCCTCCGTCTCCGCCGCCGCAGCCTCCAGCAGCACAGCGCCCTGTCCCTCATAGGAGGCGAGGCTCTTGATGCCGAGGAGGGCGGCCACGCCGTCGAAGAGACGGCCCATGCCGGAGCTTTCCGGGCAGTTGAGCCCGCCTGCGAGCATTTTTTCATATAGCGCAGCACCGGGGATCGCGGAAGCGTCAAGGCCGGATTCCGTCAGCAGCGCGAAGGCCACGCGGTCGAGCTCCTTCGTCGCCCGGTCGCCGCCGATCAGCGGGATCGGCCGGATCGAGCCGAAGCGCTCATAGCCGCTATAGTCCCCGATGAGGCATTCGCCGCCCCAGGTCGTGCCGTCGTCGCCGTAGCCCGTGCCGTCCCAGACGAGGCCGATCACCGGCCGGGTCAGGCCGTTGTCCGCCATGCAGGCGGCCAGGTGGGCGTGGTGGTGCTGCACCGGCAGGACGGGGATCCCTTCCGCCTCGCCCCGCTCGAGAGCATAGGCGGTGGAGAGATAATCCGGGTGCTTGTCGCAGACGAGCAGCGCCGGCCGGATATCGAACAGGCGCTCAAAATGCCGGATCTGCGCAGTATAGTGCTCGTAGGTCTCGATATTTTTCAGATCGCCGATGTGCTGCGAGGAAAACACGCTGCTCTCGCGCGAGAGGCTGAAGCTCGCCTTCTGCTCGGCGCCGCAGGCGAGGATCGGCCGCAGCGCCCGCCCCATCTGCAGCGGGAAGGGCACATAGCCGCGGCTGCGGCGGGCGAAATATTCCTTCCCGCCCAGGACCCAGCAGAGCGAATCGTCGCAGCGGGTCTGGATCTCGCGGTCATGCAGCAGGAAGCCGTCGGCAATGCCGTGCAGCTTTTCGATCGCCTCCGCGTTTTTGAACAGGATCGGCGTATCGGACAGGTTCGCGCTCGTCATCACCAGCGCGTCGATGTCCGTGCCAAACAGCAGGATATGCAGCGGCGTATAGGGCAGCATCACGCCGAGATAGCCGTTTTCGCTCAGATGCTCTAGCCCGGGCGCGCGTTTGTGCAGCAGCACGATGGGCTTGTGGAAGCTCTCGAGCACTTTGGCCTCTTCCTCGCTGACGAAACAGAGTTTCCTGGCGCAGGCCGTATCGCGGCACATGACCGCAAAGGGTTTTTCGTCGCGCTGCTTGCGGCGGCGCAGCGTCCGCGCGATGGCGGGATCGTCGCAGCGGCAGGCCAGGTGCATACCGCCGAGGCCCTTGACCGCGATGATTTTTCCCTCTTTCAGGGCCGCGCGGGCAAGCTCGATCGCGTCGCCGGGGACTTCCTTCCCCTCGGCGTCCAGATAGAAGACCCGCGGGCCGCAGACCGGGCAGCAGTCCGGCTGGGCGTGATAGCGGCGGTCTTCGATGTCGTGGTATTCGCGGTCGCAGTCCGGGCACATCGGGAAGCCGCTCATCGAGGTCCGCGCCCGGTCATAGGGCAGATCCTTGATGATCGTAAAACGCGGGCCGCAGTTGGTGCAGTTGATGAAGGGATAGCGATAGCGCCGGTCGGCGGGATCGAGCAGCTCGCGGCGGCAGTCGTCGCAGATACCGATATCCGGGGAGATGAGGGTGTTTCGCAGCTCCTCGGTGCGGCTTTTCCGGATCTCAAAGCCCTGAAAATGCTTCAGCTCCGGACTGTAGCTCGTCTCGACGCGCTCGATGAGCGCCAGCTTCGGCGCGCGCGCCGGAATATCCGCCACGAAGCGCGAAAGCTCTTCTCGCTCGCCCTCCAGCTCCAGCTCCACGCCGGAGGAGGTGTTCTTGATGAAACCGCTGAGCCGGTACTCGCGCACCAGCTTATGGATAAAGGGCCGGAAGCCGACGCCCTGGACGATCCCGTGTATGTTGACTTTTGCTCTTTCCACGATTCCCCGGCGCCCTTCCCGACGGAGCCCTCCCGGCTTCGTCAAAAATCAGACAATAATACAGTTATCATTTTACCGCATCTTCCCCCCATTATCAAGTCTTATTCTCTCCTTTTCCCATGAAATCCCTGTTAAGAAACAGCCCCGGTTTCACCGGGGCTGTTTTCAGCCGATCATAATTTCCTGCTGTTTGCCGGATTGCGCGTTCACATAGACGCGCACGCGTTTTCCGCCGTCGTCCAGGCAGTCCAGCTCATAGCAGGCGACGCTCTGCCCGTCCGCCCCGGCGATCGTCACGCGCCGTACATGGCGCAGATGCAGCGCCTCCGGGACCGCCGCCTTTGCCTCTTCCTCGGAGAATGGCCATTCGCCCGTCTCCGTTTCTCCGCCTGCGGCGCTCAGATCCAGCGCGCAGATCGATCCGTCGTCCAACGCGATGCCGACCGCGATCTCGTGATCCAAGCCTGTCACGCCGTCGGTCTCGGCGCTGCCGCGCAGCTCCAGAACGTTCCCGCGCCGCGCGCTCTCTTCCCAGCGCAGGCCATCATAGCCCAGCGCGCGCAGCGCTTCCTCCGCGGCGGCCTTCGCCTCGTCGTCGCTGATCCTGCTCTCGCTGACCAGGCGCGAATCCCGCAGGCTCTCGACGCCGGCTGCCGTCACCGTGACGGTCCTGCCATCCTGCGTCAGCAGCAGCCGCCCCTGATCCTCGGCCCTTGCCGCGATCTCGAGTTCCTCCGGGCCGCATTGCAAAAGCGCGGCCGCCTGCTCCCTCGCCTGCGCCTCATCCACAGGCTCCGCCTGCTGTTTTTCCTGCGCGGAATACTGCCCGTGATAGCTCAGCTCCTGCGCCGCCGGGAAACTGCGCGCATAATCGCCCAGGCGCGCGCTCAGAAAGCTGGGCGCCTCGTCAAGGATGTTGGCCACCTGCTTTTCGCGGCTGTCCATGGTCAGGATCCCGTCGCGAAGCTCCCCGTGCATGCCGCGCAGGCTCTCCGCCAGCTCCGACGCCGTATCGGAGAGCGCAACGAGATTGCCGCGCTGCTCCTCGCTCAGGCCCTGCTCCGCCGCCTCGCGGCAGAGGGTGTAGGCATAGTCGCCGCTCAGGCTGATGAAGCGCTTGAGTTCCTCCATCTCCACCGTTGAGAACGGCAGCGCGGACAGCGCCGTGCCGGCGCGCCCGGCGTCGGCGTAGATTTCGGCGCAGACCTTGGCGCACATGGGCCCATCCCCGGCGTAGCGGCTTTTTTCGAGCGAAGCGCTCAGATCGTTCAGCGCGCCGACGGTCTCCTCAAAGGCGCGGTCGGCGTCGACGGCCGTCTGACGGCGGTAGGCCTGCAGATGTCCCCAGCACACGGCGGAAAACAGGCTCAGCCCGACCAGCGCCGCTGCGGAAAAGCTCAGTGTCCGCACCAGGGCGCGGCGGGACAGTTTACGTTTGGACATGAAAAAATCACCTCTGTTGGGACTTATTTTTCCCAACAGAGGCGATACTATGTGTAAATCCCGGGATCAGCTCAGTTTTTCGAGGCCGATGCGCAGGCGGCGCAGAGTCTCTTCGCGGCCGAGGATGCGGCAGATCTCCACCGCGCCGCCGGGCGTGACGGCTTTTCCCGCGGCGGCAATGCGAACGGGCCACATGATCTTCGCGTTCTTGACGCCCTGCTCTTCGGCCATCTGCACCATCGCGTTCAGGATGCTCTCGTCGTCCCAGGTGGGCAGCTGCTCAAAGATCGGGATGATCTGCGCGAGCACCTCGCGGGAGCTCTGCTCGTCGGATTTGGACTTTTTGTGCACGAAAAGCTCGGCGGAATACTCCGGCAGCTCGTCGAAGAAGTCCAGCTTCTCGGGGATGTCGGTCAGCACCTCGGTGCGCTGCTGCAGCAGCGCGGCGATCGCCGCCGCGTCATAGGCGGGATTCTTGACCGCCTTGCGGATCCAGGGCTCGGCCACCTTGGCGAAGGCCTCCGGCGTCATGGCGCGGATGTACTCGCTGTTGAAGTAGCGCAGCTTCTCGATATCGAAGATGGCGGGCGACTTGGAAATGCCGCTCATCTCGAAGACTTCCTTCAGCTCGTCCAGAGAAAAGATCTCCTGCTCGCCGCGCGGGCTCCAGCCCAGCAGCGCGACGTAGTTGAGCACCGCGTCGGTCAAAAAGCCCTGGGCGATCAGGTCCTCATAGGAGGGGTCGCCGTGGCGCTTGGACATCTTGTTGTGCGCGTCACGCATGACCGGCGAGCAGTGCACGTATTTCGGGATCTCCCAGCCGAAGCCCTCGTACAGGAGATTGTACTTCGGCGCGCTGGAGAGATACTCGCTGCCGCGCACGACGTGGGTAATGCCCATGAGGTGGTCGTCCACGACGTTGGCGAAGTTATAGGTGGGCAGGCCGTCGCGCTTGATGAGCACCTGGTCGTCGAGCGTGGTGTTTTCCACGGTGATATCGCCGAAGATCTCGTCGTGGAAGGTGGTCGTGCCCTCGTGCGGGATGCGCTGGCGGATGACATAGGGCTCGCCCGCGGCGGCGCGCGCGTCGGACTCCGCCTGGCTCAGGCCGCGGCAGGGATCGTCCGCGCGGTCGAACTGGCCGCTGTCCTCCTCGCTCTCGGTCTTCTCGCAGAAGCAGCGGTAGGCGTGGCCGCGGCTCATCAGCAGCTCCGCATATTCTTTATAGAAGGGACGGCGCTCGGTCTGCACGTAGGGAGCCACGGGGCCGCCCACGTCCGGGCCTTCGTCGTGCTCGAGGTGGCACTCGGCCATGGTCTTGTAGATCACGTCCACCGCGCCCTCGACCAGGCGGCCCTGGTCGGTGTCCTCGATGCGCAGGATGAACTTGCCGCCGTTGTGGCGGGCGATCAGGTAGGTATAGAGCGCCGTGCGCAGATTGCCCACGTGCATATAGCCGGTCGGAGAAGGCGCGAAGCGGGTGCGCACCTCGCCATGCGGGATGCGGCTCTCCATGTCCTCAAACCAGGTCAACTCTTTCATCGAATGTTCCTCCGAATGTCGTTTGTGATAGCTTTCCTATTTTATTTTGCATTTACCCCGTTGTCAAGATGCAGTTGATTTGCTATATTTAATATATTCATCGTCTGAAAACCCGCAGAAACGAGGTAAGCATATGGACACTCCTGTTGAAAAGAAAAAAGTCATGCTCTCGGGCATCAAGCCCACCGGCGACCTGACCCTCGGCTCCTATCTGGGCGCCATCAAGAACTGGGCCGAGCGCGCCGAGCAGTACGACTGCTATTACTTCATGGCCGACCTGCACGCGCTCACCACGCGCAACAATCCCGCCGACCTGCGCCGCCGCACGCTCGAGCAGCTCGCGCAGTATGTGGCCTGCGGCCTCGACCCGCAGAAAAACACGCTCTTCATCCAGAGCCATGTGCCCCAGCACGCCGAGCTCGGCTGGATTTTGAACTGCTACACGATGTTCGGCGAGCTCAGCCGCATGACCCAGTTCAAGGACAAGAGCGCGAAAAACGCCGACAACATCAACGGCGGCCTGTTCACCTATCCCGCGCTGATGGCGGCGGATATCCTGCTCTACCAGCCGGATTACGTGCCCGTGGGAGAGGATCAGAAGCAGCACGTGGAGCTGACGCGCGACGTGGCGCAGCGCTTCAATAACCTCTACGGCGAGACCTTCCGCATGCCCGAACCCTTCATTCCGAAGGTGGGCGCGCGCGTGATGGATCTGCTCGATCCGCACAGCAAGATGTCCAAGTCTGACGAGATCGGCAACGGCCGCGTCTGCCTGATGGACGATCCGGCCGACATCATGCGCAAGTTCAAGCGCGCCGTCACCGACTGCGACACCGAGCGCTGCGTGCGCTACGATCCGGAGAACAAGCCGGGCGTGGCGAACCTGATGAGCATCTACTCTGCCGTCACCGGCAAGAGCTTCGCCGAGATCGAGGCCGAGTTCGAGGGCAAGGGCTACGGCGCCTTCAAGCCCGCCGTAGGCGAGGCCGTGGTCGAGACCCTGCGCCCGATCCGCGAGGAAGCCACCCGCATCATCAAGGACAAGGCCTATCTGGAGGCCATGTGCCGCGACGGCGCCGAGCGCGCCTCTTACATAGCCGAAAAGACCCTGCGCAAGGTGCGCAAGAAAGTGGGTCTGGTGGCAAAATAATTCGGAATTCGAAATGAGGAATTCGGAATGAAAGTGACAATCATTCCGAATTTCGAACTCCGTCTTCCGCATTTTCCCGAGGTTCTCCATGCTCTGTCATCTGCCATCCTGGCTGCGCATGTCGCTGGCGCTCTTTGGCGCCGGCGCGCTCTGCCATCTGTTCACGCCGCCCGTCCGTTTGCTCGCCCTGCGGCTCGGCGCCGTCGACCGCCCCGGCGGCCGGCGCGTCAACCGCTCCCCGGTGCCGCGGATGGGCGGTTTGGCCATCTCACTGGGCTTTCTGGTGGTGGCTCCCGCGTTTTGCCCGGCCGAAGGGCCGGTGTCCGGCCTGCTCGGCGGCGCGCTGCTGATCGTACTGATGGGCGCGCTGGACGATCTCTTCGATCTCCGGCCCGCCGTCAAGCTGCTGGCGCAGCTGGCCGCGGCGGCCGTCGCCGTGCGCGGCGGGATCGTCCTCGGCGCGGTGTCCTCCTTCTCCGGCGGGAGCATCGCCCTCCCCTATCCCCTGGCCGCCTCGCTGACGGTGCTGTGGATCGTCGCCTGCACCAACGCCGTCAACCTGATCGACGGGCTGGACGGGCTGGCCGTCGGCGTGTCCGCCATCGGCTCGCTGAGCATGCTGCTGGTGGCTCTGGCCGTCTCGGCGCCTGCGGTGGCGGTGCTGCTGGCCGCGCTCAACGGCGCCTGCCTGGGCTTTCTGCCCTATAACCGCAGCCCGGCGCGCATCTTCATGGGCGACGCCGGTTCGCAGTTTCTCGGTTTCACGCTGGGCGCCGTGAGCGTGCTGGGCCTGCTGAAATTTCACACGCTCGTCAGCTTTTTCGTGCCGCTGCTGGCACTGTCCGTCCCGCTCGCGGACACGGCCTTCGCCGTGCTCCGGAGACTGCGGCGCGGGCAGAGCCCCTTTCACGCCGATCGGGGGCATATCCACCACCGGCTGCTTGATTGGGGGCTGAGCCAGAAGCAGGCCGTGGCCGTGCTCTATGCCCTGTCCTCGCTGCAGGGCCTGGCCGCGGTGCTGCTGGCCGGGACCGACGCGCTCTCGCGCCTGCTGATCCTGCTGCCGGCCTTCGCGCTGTCGCTGGCCGTCTGGCTGCCGGTGCTGCGCACATGAAAACCGGCTCCCCGATTTGGGGAGCCGGTTTTCTCATGTTCATAACACCCCAGCACACATAATTGGCACGGGTCACTTCAATCTCTTGAAACTGCCGGCTTGATTCCGATCTTTAGGAAACCCTTCAGGACGTCACGTTCCAAATCCGGAAAAAAACTGCCATCACCAAGCCCGGCAATCTGTGCTTTGCAGATGCGCGGGCCGCTTGTCTTGCCATAATCACAGGCGGGCGGAGCAAGCTCCGCAAAGTTGCCGATTTTTTGAAAATATGTTTTTTTCTCTGCGCTTTTGGAGGTGACCCACACCTCTCCCATAAACAGGTATTCGTCGTCTCCTGTCTGCATCAGCGGGACGTAGCCCAGCTGTTCCAGTTCCTCTGCCGTTTGAGGAAGTTCTCCCGGCGGGCACAGAGAAAAGTACATGCCCTGGGCGCGGCAGTCTTCTGAGTAGACGAATTCATGAACCTTGCGGCAGATGATGTGCCACCCGTCCAGGCCGTGCTTCTTCATGGCTTCTCCCCGGATCTGATAAGCGAAAGTATCTCCGATCTGCCAGTCCACCAGAAACGCCGTCTTCTTGCGGTATTTTGCCTCTGGGCCAAGTTTGGAGGGATCGCATACCGTCTTCTTTTTCACCCGAAGTGCGGATCTTGCTTCGGGGCAGGATTCCTCCAGAGCCGCAAAAGCAGCTTCCGCTTTTTGAAGAAGATCCTCCGTCAGTTCCTTTCTTCGGCCGGTAACATCCGCCAGCCCGATCCAGACCTGCGGACCGTCATCCGCATCCGAGAGCTCTTGCGCAAACTCGCTCCGGACTTTCGCGATCGCTTCCTCGCGATTTGCTCCTTTCTCACGAAATCTACGATAACTGTCTTTGACGTCGAGAATCATCGGAAAGAATTCAAGGATACCCATGTTCGCCTCCCGTTCTTTATATCTTCAGTTCGTCGGAGATCAGCCGCAGTTCCTCCGGGCTGACTTTGTACAGCCGCCGGTCAAAGGTCAAGAGGCCGTTGGTCTCATCCTCCACGTCCGAGACCTGGGTATAGATCGCCCCGCACAGGCCCTTCGGGATCAGCGGCAGCAGCTGCTTGCGATAAAGCTTTTGCAGCGCTTCGGCAAAGCTCTCCCGGTCGCGGAAAATGCGGTAGCCGTAGGTCTTGTCCTGATTGAAGCTGTGCGCCTGGTCCTTCCAGACGTAGCCGCCGAACTCGCTGAGCAACAGCGGTTTTTTGCTGCGCGCGAGCTTCAGGCGTGTGAAATAGATGTGAAGGCTCTCCACGTCGCTCTTTGTCTGGCGGAACCAGCCGGAGGTGCTGTCCGCAAAGCGCGCGGGGTCGAGCGCCTTGAGCGTTTCATAGGCTTTGTCCGCCTCGAACTGGCCCCAGCCCTCGTTGAAGATCGTCCAGAGACAGATGCAGGGGTGATTGCCCAAAAGCCGCACCGTGTCTTCCATCGCCTGCAGGAAAATCTGCCGCGTCGTTGGGTCGGGATTCGTCCGCCGGTCGCTGATGCGCCGGATGCGCAGGGTGGGCAGCAGGGTGTCGTGCACAAAGCGGTATCGGCCGTTATTGACCATGTCCTGGAAGACGATCATGCCGAGCCGGTCGCAGGCGTAGTAAAAAAGCTCCGGCTCGATTTTGATGTGCTTGCGCAGGGTGTTGAAGCCCAGCGCCTTCATGGCGAGGATATCCTCCTCAAAGCTCTCCGGCGTGGGCGGGGTATAGAGTCCGTCGCTCCAGTAGCCCTGGTCCAGCAGGCCGTGGAAGAAGTAGGGCTTTCCGTTCAGGCACAGGCGCGGCAGGCCGTCCACGGTCTCGGTTGTGAGCGTGCGCAGTGCGAAATAGGACGAAACGCGGTCCTCCCCGCTCGTCAGCGTGAAGCGGTAGAGGTAGGGTTTTTCCGGGCTCCACAGCTGCGGATCTTCCAGCGTGATCCGCGCTTTTCCGTTCTGCAGCGGGTACTCCTTCCCGTCGAGCGCGATCACGCCCCTGCGCACGCCCTCGGCCCCGATCTCGACCCAGTCTGCGCCGTTGGTGATGTGCAGGGCATGGACGTAAGTTTCCGGCACGGGCTCGAGCCAGACGGTCTGCCAGATGCCGGAGCAGGGCGTGTACCACATGCCGCCCCGGTCGACCTTCTGCTTGCCCCAGGGGAAGCGCGGGTCGAGGTCGTTGATCACCCGGACGGTCAGCTCGTTCAAGCCTTCGCATAACGTGTCAGTGATATCGGCCGAAAAGGGCAGATAACCGTTTTTGTGACGGCAGACTTCTTTTCCGTTGACCAAAACGACCGCGTGACGCATCACCGCGCCGAAGTGCAGCAGGACGCGTTTGCCGTACCACTCGTCCGGGACCATAAACGTGCGGCGATAGTCGAGCCGGTCGCCGATCTTCGGCGGCTGCTCCACCCCGCTCAGCAGGCTTTCCGGACAGAAGGGCACGCGGACCGTGCAGCGCAGCGCATGCCCGTAGCCGCTGACTGAAAGCAGTTCCCAGTCCCCGTTCAGGTTCAGCCAGTCCCGGCGCGCCAGCTGCGGCCGCGGATAGGCCGGCCAGGGCGTGCCCTGCAGCGCCTCGCCGGCCGCCGTATAGAGCTTTTGCATCCTTCCCCACTCCTTTCCGTGTATAATGATCATCGGATGGCAAAATCAATCGATTATTCGATTGATTTCGCTGCCAAACGACAAGTTTGGCAGCGAATGATTCTATGAATCATTCGCCCGATGCTCATTGCAATGAGTATATGGCAAGGCAGCTTAAAAAGTATAGCAAATGCCGCCGGCATTTGCAATGCGCGCGCCGGGAAGAAATAAACATTGAAAAAAGGCGGGAAATGCGATATGATAAGATGCAAAACTGTATGGGGAGCAGAGCGATGCAGGAAACCATCCTTACCTTCAAGCGCTACGAAAAAAAATACCTGCTCAGCGCCCGGAAATTTGAGCTGCTCTGGGAGCGGCTGCGCGAGCATCTGGTGCCGGATCTCTTCCACCGGAGCACCGTGTGCAGCATCTACTACGACAGCGACGACTTTTCCCTGATCCGCCACTCGCTGGAGAAGCCGGTCTACAAGGAAAAACTCCGTCTGCGCAGCTACAACGTGCCCGGGCCGGACGGCGAAGTGTTCGTAGAGCTGAAAAAGAAATACAAAGGCGTCGTATATAAGCGGCGGGTGCGGATGAGCGCGGTCGAAGCCGAGCGATATCTCGCCGGGCAGTCGCGGCCGCCGGAGGACGGACAGATCCTGCGGGAGATCGACTTTTTCCTGCAGACCCATGAGGTTTCGCCCAAGGCCTTCATCGCCTGCGAACGCGAGGCCTGGGTCGACCGGGAGGAGCCGGAGCTGCGCATCACCTTTGACCGCAATCTCCGCTGGCGCGATACCGACCTGCATCTGAGCTCCGGCAGCGGCGGCGAGCCCCTGCTTCCGGACGGCGAGGTGCTGATGGAAATCAAGATCCCGGGGGCTGCGCCCCTGTGGCTGGCCCATCTGCTCAGCGAGCTGGAGATCTTTCCCACCAGCTTTTCCAAATATGGCACCTGCTACCGGCAGGATCTGCTTGAGAAATTTTTTAACGGAGTGATCGTTTGTGTTTAACAGTGTAATTTCCACCAGCCTGACCCTGTCCGCCTTTCTGATCTGCCTCGGCGGCGCCATCGTCCTCGGCGTGCTGACCGCGCTGGTCTTTTCCTTCCGCAGCCGCAGCAGCAGCTCGCTGAATGTGGCTTTGGCCATGCTGCCCCCGATCGTGACCCTGGTGATCATGATGGTCAACGGCAGCATCGGCGCCGGGCTTGCCGTCGCGGGCACCTTCTCGCTGGTGCGCTTCCGCAGCGCGCCGGGCACGGCCAAGGAGATCTGCGGCGTGTTCATGGCCACGGCCATCGGCCTGGCCTGCGGCATGGGCTATGTGGGCGTTGCGGCGCTGTTTTTCGTCGTGATGGGCGCTTTTGTGCTGCTGCTGAGCCTGCTTCGCATGGGCGAAGTGAGCAGCTCCTACCGCCACCTGAAGATCACCATCCCCGAAACGCTGGAATACGACGGGCTGTTCGACGATCTCTTTGCCAAATACACCACGCGCCATGAGTTGGAGAAGGTCAAGACCACCAACATGGGCACGCTCTATGAGCTGAGCTATGACATCTATCTCAAAGACGGCGAAGTCAAGAAGGAGTTCATCGACGCGATCCGCTGCCGCAACGGGAATCTGAACGTCAGCTGCGGGCGCATGAACGACAAGGAAATGCTTTGAGGCGGGAGGCGCTATGAAAAAACTGCTTTCTCTCATCCTGCTGTGTGCGGTGCTGCTCTCTCTTGCGGCCTGCTCCGACCCCGCGATCGGGGAGGCGCCCGCGGAGGCGCCGATCAGCGCGGAATCCTCCCAGGCCCCGGAGGCCGTCATCGAGCTCAAGGGCGACAGCGTCAAATGCGCGGCGCGCGGCGTGGCCGTCAGCGGCAGCGTCGTGACGATCGGTGCGCCGGGCGCCTACACCGTCCGCGGCACGCTCAGCGACGGGCGCATCATCATCGATCTGAAGGAAACGCCCGGCAAGGTCACGCTCTTCCTCGACGGCGCGGACATCACCTGCCTGACGGACAGCGCCATATATCTGCTCCAGGCCAAGGAGCTGAACCTGGTGCTGGCTGCCGGAAGCGAAAACCGCATCGTCTCTGGCACGGAGGCCGATCTTGATTCTTATAACGAGCTGCGGCAGGGCGCCGCGATCTACGCCGAGGACGACCTGGACATCCAGGGCGAGGGTGCGCTGACGGTGCTCGGCTATCTCAACAACGGCATCACCTGCAAGGACGACCTCAAGCTCAAGGGCGGCCGTCTCCTCGTTTTCGGGATCAATAACGGCGTGCGCGCCAGCGAGTCGGTGACGATGAGCGGCGGCACAGTGGATATCGAATCCGGCAACGACGGACTCAAGACCAGCTCCGCGAAAAAAGCCGACAAGGGCTTTGTCCAGATCGACGGCGGCACGCTCACCGTCGTCTCCGGCGGCGACGGCGTCTCCGCCGAAACCGAACTGCGCATCCTCGGCGGCAGCATCACGGTGACCGCCGAAGGCGATCCCGCCGAGGCCAGCTGCAAGGGTCTCAAGGGCAAGACCGGCGTAACGATCTCCGGCGGCTCGGTCAGCGTCACGGCTGACGACCACGCGCTGCGCAGCGGCGCGGGCCTTGCGATCAGCGACGGTGTGCTGCAGCTTCGTTCGCGGCAGGGCAAGGGGATCGCCGCCGAAACCGAGCTGACGGTCAGCGGCGGCACGCTCTCCGTTCAATCGGCCGACGACGGCATGGTCAGTGCCGACACGGTGCGCGTCAGCGGCGGCGAGCTGCTGATCGTGTCCGGCGCGGACGGCATCCAGGGCGGCAAGAAGGGCACCGGCTTTGCTTCCGAAGTCGGCACCGTCAGCATCGAGGGCGGACGCACTCTCGTCAGCGCCTTCAACAAGCCCGTCGACGCCAAGGCCAGCTTTGTGATCACAGGCGGCACGCTCTTTACCTGCGGCAGCGGCACGCCGAGCCCGTCGAGCGAGATTCCCTGGCTGCTCTACACGGTCCGCGGCAGCAGCGGCGACGAGCTGCTTGTCAAGCTGGACGGCGCGCCGGCCATGACGGCCGCCTATTCCTACAGCAGCGTTTTCTTTGCCGATCCGGCGCTGAGCGAGGGGCAGAGTTATCCCCTGCAGGCCGGTTCCCAGACGCAGGAAGGCAAAGCCTCCAAATAAGCACCCATATAGACGGCAAACAAAGGGAATGACAATATGAAAAAACTGCTTTCTTTGCTGCTTGTGTTTCTTTTCCTGCTGCCGGCGGGCGGCGCGGCGCTGGCTGAGAGCGCCGAGACTCCGGCGAAGGACTTTGTCGAAATCTCCGATCTGGACGGCCTGCTTGCCATTGCCGACGATCCGGACGGCAACTATCTGCTGACGGCCGATATCGACATGGCGAGCGTCATCTGGCAGCCGATTCCCTTCCGCGGCACGCTGGACGGCGCCGGACATACGCTCTACAACCTCAAGATCGAATCGGTGGGCGCGGAGACCCGCGTCACGCGCGACGGGAACCTGATCCCCTATGACACCGTGTTCGCCGGCCTGTTCTCCGTGATGGAGGAGGCCACCGTCATTGACCTGAAGCTGGTCGGCGCAGAGCTCTCGGTGGAAAGCGAGGAGCATTGCTTCGTTGGTCTGCTCGCCGGCTACATGTACCGCTGCAGCATCCAGGGCTGTTCTGTGCAGGGCAGGGCCCGGCTCATCAACCACGCCGTGCAAAGCGGCATCGGCGGTATCGTGGGCTACGGTGCCGGCGATTTCGGCTACTGCCGGGCGGACGTGGAGCTGATTTTTGAGGACCGGAACCTGGAGTCGCGCTGCGAGCAGTTCATGGGCGGCATCCTCGCCTGCGGCCTGGTCAACATCGAGGACTGCATCGTTCATATCCAGGGTTATGACTCCTGCCACGGCTACGTGCACAACGGCGGTCTGGTGGGCATGTACTACTACTGCGGCATGGACGTGCACTCCCAGTCCGTGCGCCGCAACGAAATCTACGGCCAGATCAGCTTCTTTGAGGACAACCCGAACCGCCGCGCCTACTGCGAGCCCACGCTGGGCGAAGAAATGTCCGTACCCGGCAACTACTACAGCAACGAAAGCGAATTCGAGCGCAACGAGGTCTTTACCTACGACAAGGTGCTGCTGCCCGAACAGTGCGAAGAACCGGAATACCGCATCACGCTTGTATCCCCGACCTGCGAGGAATGGGGCTATGCGGTCCATGAATGCAAGACCTGCGGCTACAGCTGGGCGGACAGCTATTTCCCGCCCCAGCACACGCCGGGCGAATGGGAGATCGTGACGCCCGCCGACGAAACGCACGAGGGTGTACGTGAAAAGCACTGCACGCTCTGCGGCGAGCTGCTGACGCGCGAGAATTACGCCTATGAGCCGCCTGAGCCGCAGGCCACGGAGATACCGGTCACTGTCCGCGGCGCCGATACCACCGAGACCCTGGGTGTCGTTTTCCGCGGAAGCGCGCAGGCCATGCACGCCCAGGACGCGACCGGTCCGCTGACCTGGACCTCCGACGACCCCGCGATCGCGAGCGTCGATCCGGACGGCACCATCCACGGCCTGCGGCACGGCGAGACCACCGTCCGTTACGAGTCCGAGGACGGGCTGTTTCACGGCGTATGCCGGGTCTCGGTCTACTACAGCTTCTGGCAGTGGTTTCTGATCGTGTTCTGCTTCGGCTGGCTCTGGTATGTGTGAGCCGGAATGCTAAAAGAGAGGATCTGCATCTCTGCAGATCCTCTCTTTTTTTGTTTTTGCCGGATGCTTACCAGCTGATCGCCTCGTCTCCCGACACCACGCTCTTGATCAGCTGAGCGTCGCGCAGGTTCACTCTCGGCTTGCCGCTCCCTCCGTCGCTGTTGGCGTCGGCAGTCTGGAGCGCGATGCCTTTCAGCGGCTGATCCAGATCTCCTGCTACATGACCTTTGATCGTCTGAGCATCGCGCAGATTCACTCTGCTGTCCAGATTTGCGTCGCCGCGGAAGGCGAAGACAAGCTCCGTATCCTCGGTCACATTCAGCGTGAACTGATGCGCATCGCCCACTGTGCTGCACTTGACCGGCGTATACTCCTCGCCCTTCTTCACCGCGACCAGCACCGCGCTGTCGGCGGAAACCGTGAAGCTCAGCTCGCCGCTGTATTTGGCGCCGAAATCAAGGCTGGACGTCGCCTTTCCCCTGGTATAGTCCGTCAGTGTGACGGTATAATCGACGGTCGCTTCGCCGTAGGGCACCCAGGTGATCTTGCCGCCGTAGTCCTGCATCACGTCCTCCGTCCAGGTCGGATCATTTGCCGGGTAATAGGCCGTGGCGGTGACAGCATAGAAGGGATCTCTGTAGTCAAACTCCGGCGCAGAGCCCTCAAAGCGGATCGCTGTCAGACTGCTGCAGCTGGCGAAAGCCACTTCACCGATCTGCTCAAGGCTGGCCGGGAAGGTCACGCTCGTCAAACTGCTGCAGCCAGTGAATGCAAATCGGTCTATGCTCGCCACCTGTCGGCCGAAGACCAGCTTTTCCATGCTTCTGCAATCGGCGAAGGCTCCTTCACCGATCACCGTCACACGGTCGGGGATCGTGACTTCCGTCAGGCTTCTGCAGTCCCCGAAACTTCCCTTTTCGATCCTCTCGATCCCTTCGGGGATCACAAGACTCTGCAGGACATAGCAGTTGGCGAAGGCTCCCGCGCCGATCTCCGTTACGCCCGCGGGGATCGCGCAATCAAGCAGCTTTTCGCAATAGCTGAAAGCGCCTGCCCCAATGCTCTTCAGGCTCTCCGGAAGGACAGCGTCTGTCATCGTGTTGCAGTAGTGGAACGCATGATCCCCGACGCTCGTGACGCCCTCCGGGACCGTCACGCTCGTCAGCCCCTTGCAGACATAGAAGGCATAGGCGCCGATATGCGTCACCCCGGGCTCAAAGCTGACGCTGACGATATCGGAATTGTAGTCCACCCAGGGGTGGGTGGGCGTCGTGCCGATCAGTTTGAAATCCCACATGGGGCCGCTGCCCTTGATGCTCAGCGTACCGCTTTCAGCGTCATAGCGGTAAAACAGCTCCGGGCCACAGAGAGCCCAGCCATCTTCCGGCTTCATGGCGTAATGCCAAACGGCGGAGAACAGCGGATCGTTTTCGACGGTTGACCAGCCGGCGGACTTGTTGTGCGCGGCTTCTTCCTCATAACCGCCGTAATACACGTCCGTCAGGCCGGTGCAGCCGCGGAATGCGCTGCTGCCGATCCTGACCGTGTTTTTCGGGATCCTCACGACGGCCAGGCTGGCGCAGCCGTCATAAGCTCCGCTTCCAATGTCCGTCACGCCCGCCGGAAATGTGACTTCTGTCAGCGCGCAGTTGGCAAAGGCCGTCGAGCCGATGGCAGTCAGGGAATCCGGAAGCGCCGCCTCCGCCAGATTGCTGCAGCCGGAGAACGCGTTGGCCGGGATGGTCTGCGTCCAGCCGAATTCGATATCCCTGCCGCTGCCGGAAAGGCCCGCGGTTTTCAGTCCCGTGCATCCGTTGAACGCCAGTTCCCCGATCTCGCTCACGCTTGCCGGGATCACCAGCTTTGTCACAGAGGAGCAGTCGGCAAAGGCCTGGCTGCCGATGCTCGTCACGCCATCCGGGAGGATAACTTTGGTCAAAGAGGCGCAGCCTCCGAACGCACCGTCTTTGATGCTTGTCACGCCGTCCGGGATTTCAACGCCCGTCAGGCTGCTGCAGCAGCTAAAGCAACCAATGGGGATGTTTGTCAGCCGGCTGCTAAGCTGAACTTCTCTCAGCGCCGTGCAGGAGGCGAAGGAGCAAAGAGCCAGATTGCTCACGCTCTCTGGCAGGCGGATCGACGTCAGGCTGCTGCAGTTGTAAAACACATACATGCCGATCGCCTGCAGCCCTTCGGAGAGTGTCACGCTGCTCAGGGAGCTGCAGGAATCAAAGGCCTGCGCGTCGATATACACCACGCTGCCCGGGATGACCGCGCTCGTCAAATCGGTGCATTTGCGAAAGGCTTCAATGCCGATGCTGGTCGCACCGTCTTCGATCACGACCGTGATGATGTCATTCTTGTGACCGTCCCAGTTGATCCCTCCGGGAGAGCTCCACATATCTCCGGTGCCGGTGATGGTCAGCGCGCCCTGGGCGTCCAGCGTCCAGTACAGGTTGTCGCCGCACTGGCCGGTGACGACGGTTTCCGGGCCGTCTGTATATGGCACCCAGGTGATCGTGCCGCCGTAGTTCTGGCGGACGTCTCTTGTGTAGGTTGGGTTGTCAGCTGGATAATATGCAGTCGCGGTAACACCTTCAAAGGCATCAGAACCTATTTCCGGGATATCGCCACAAAAAGTAATGGAGCTTAAATTGGTGCAATGATAAAACGCCTGTGTAAAAATAATTGAAACGTTTTCAGGAATCGTGATGCAAGAAAGCGAGGTGCACCCATAAAAAGCCGCACCATGGATTTTTGTGAGTGATCTTGGTAGACTGATTTCCGACAACGACGAGCAGCCGCGGAACGCACTCGGTTTGATCTCGGTTAGTCCGTCTGGGAAGACAACCACAGTCAGAGAAATGCAGTTTTCAAACGCATAAGCTCCGATGGTATGTAAACCGTTGGGCATACTGATGTCAGATAGTAAAGAACATTCATTGAAAGAGTATGAGCCAACAGAAGTCATACCTTGTTCTATTACTATTTGCTTAATCTTATCCCTAAGATTATAAAAACCTTCTCTGGTAGAGAGGTAATCCTCCATCTCCCCTGTTCCACTGATGGTCAGAGTTCCATCGTCGTCCAGCGTCCAGGTGTAATTATAGCCTCGTTCGCCGACTGTAAGCGGTCCGCCGGGGGCGTCGGCCCCTACCGGCTCGTCCACGATCTCAATGTCCGCCGCATAGCCCGCGGGGATCAGGCTCAGCAGCAGGGCGAGGGTCAGCAAAATGCTCAGCAGTTTTTTGCGCATGTCCGATTCCTCCTGTTTCATGATCTATATAAACCGTGGTTGATTCTCTTCCAATATTTATCATAGCACAAGCCGGGCGCAGGCACAAGGGAAAAACACCTCATCAGTCTCGCTTCGCTCGACAGCTTCCCCTCAAGGGGAAGCCAAAAAAAACAAAAAACTCCCGTACCGGATCGGTACGGGAGTTTCGTTCGCAATGATTAATCGAGCACGTAGGGCAGGAGAGCGATCTGACGGGAGCGCTTGATCGCCTCGGTCAGCTCACGCTGGTGCATGGCGCACACGCCGGTGGTGCGGCGGGGCAGGATCTTGCCGCGCTCGGACAGATAACGGCGCAGCTTCGCGGTGTCCTTGTAGTCGATGAACGTGGCCTTGTCCACGCAGAACTGGCAAACTTTGCGGCGTTTGCGGTTCTTGGGGTTGTTCTTATCGAAAGCCAAAGCGGTATCCTCCTTTTATAGTATCAGAACGGCAGCTCGCCGTCGTCATCGTTCAGCTCGGTGAAGGGAGAGGGCGCGGGATTGACCGTGCGGGGAGCCTCATAGCTGCTGCTCCGGCCGCCGTCGTATCCGCCGCTCCGATTCGAGTCGTAAGCGTTGGCGCGGGGTGCCTCATAGTTTCCGTCGCTGCTGTCGCGGCGGCTTTCGCCGAAGTAAACGTTGTCAACGTTGATCTCCCAGCTGGTGCGGTTGTTGCCGTCGCGGTCCTGCCATTTGCGGGACTGCAGGCGGCCGGACACCACGACCATGCTGCCTTTGCGGAAATACTTGTTGACAAACTCGGCAGTGGAACGCCAGGCGGAGCAGTCGATGAAATCGGTCTGCCGCTCGCCGCCGTCACGGCCGCCGAAATCGCGGTCCACGGCCACGGTGAACGATGCCACCGGCGTCTGGCTCTGGGTGTATCTGAGCTCCGGGTCACGGGTCAGACGGCCCATAATGACAATGTGGTTCAGCATGCTCGCCGCTCCTTACTCTGCACGCAGGGTGATCAGGCGACGCAGGATGCCGTCGGTGATACCGAGGATACGGTCCAGCTCGGCGGGGAACTCGGGGCCGCTCGTGAACTTCATCATCACGTAGGTACCCTCGGAAATGTAGTTGATCTCGTAAGCGAGCTTGCGCTTACCCATCTCCTCCAGTTCCTCGAGCGTACCATTCGCTTCCACAAGTGCCTTGAACTTCTCAACGATCGCGGCGGTCTCTTCCTCGCTCAGGTTGGGATTGATGATGTACATCACTTCGTACTTTTCGCTTGCTTTTGCCATGGTTGCACCTCCTTTTGGTCTTTTGGCCCCCGGTCGCTGCCGGGAGCAAGGATAATTCTGCCCATACGGACAGGCCATATTATTATATCGGGTTTTTGCGGATTGTCAAGAGAAAATTACAGCTTTTTCAGGCTTTCCGGGTCTTTTTCCTTCACAAAATAGTGCCGCGCGATCCATCGCGAGAGGCCGTCCAGACCCGGGTACACCAGGCGCTCGCTCATGTTGAGCTGGTCGAGCATGTCGCGCACGCGCCAGCGGAGCCGGCGGTCGATGACGTATTTGACGGTGTTGCAGGTATAGCGGTCGAGGAAGCCTTCCACGTCCTCCATGTCCATCGGAATGACGGAGAAGAAGGAATACTGGTTGACGATGCGCGAGTCGATGCTGGGCGGCTCGATGACGACCATGGCGCGGTCGCCCATGTCGCGGTCATAGGCGGCGATATCCGCCGCGGCCCGGCCGAGCATCTCGACGGAGAAGACCTCCGCCTTGTTGGCCTCCATGATCTCCTGATACCGCGGCGGCAGCAGGGCATGCAGCTCCTTGATATCCGTGCGCCAGACCATGCAGTCGTGATCCTCCATGCGCTCCATGTTCTCCTCGCTGACGGCGAAGTGCAGCGCCACCAGCGCCGACTGCGTCCAATCCAGCAGACGCGTGGGCAGGCCGTGGTGCTGGCCGAGGAACATCTGCAGCCAGACGGACTGCGCGATGGACGGGTCCTCCATCACGGCGTATTTGGCAAAATTCTTCAGGATCGCCGGCTCCAGCGTCCGCTGCAGCTCCTTGCAGTTGCGCCGGAGGCTGGTGACCATGGTGAAGTCCGCGTTGGCCATGCCGCGGTAGACATAGAGGCTGCGGTTGCGCCCCAGGTCGGGCCGGTAGGGCTGGTCCGAGAGCAGCGGGATCAGATCCTCGACGCGCTCGATCCGTATTTCCTTGATCATACTCATCACGCTTTCTTATTTATATATGAAACAGTATATCACGGCCCGTCAAGAGGCGAAAAAAAGTGCCTGCGATTTCTCGCAGGCACTTTCGCTTATATTGGGATCAGGCTCTGTTCTTCCTCTTCTTCTGCTCGATCACGAGCACGGCCATCGCCGCGGAAGAGGCCGCCATCAGCGCGATCCAGAGGCCAAGGTTCGCCTCGTCGCCGGTCTTCGGCGTCTTTCCGTTGCCGCCGCTGCTGCTGCCGGTCCAGACCAGGAGCAGCGGGGAGGTGCCCTTCACGGTGAAGCTCAGGGTGCTGCCGCTCTTGGTGATGGTGGGCATCTCGCCCTCTCCGGCCTTGTGGCCGTTGCAGTCCTCGCCGAAGAGGTGCAGGACCACGAAGCGGTCGGTCTCGGCGGAGCCGCTCGGGATCGCCAGGCTGACCTTCACGCCCTTGGTCGGGAACAGGTCTGCGTCCAGAGGCAGCCACTCGCTGCCGTCAAAGTACTCGACCTTCAGCTCATAGAGCTTGTTGCCCTTGACCGTTGTGGTGCCCAGACGGCGCTTGACGGTGTTGAGCATGGCGGTCTTCATCGCGTCGACGCTGGCGTACTTGGTCTTGAGCGCCTCGGGGACCACGGCGTTTTCCGTGACCGTCACGCGCAGCTCGAACCAGTGCGCATAGAGCGTGGTGCTCTCGGTGAGGACGTCGCCCTCAAAGACCTGCTCGCCGCCGTCCTTCTCGTCATACCAGCCGCCGAAGATGTAGCCGTCGCGCTCCTGCGGGGTGGGCAGGGCGGGCACGCTGCCGTCGGCGTTGGCATTCAGGCGCGTTCTGGAGACCTTGCCGCCGTTGGCGTCCAGAGTGATGACGATCCCTTCCTGCGGCGGCAGCGGTTCGTCGTCACCGCTCCAGGTCAGAAGCAGCGGGGACATGCCCTTGATCGTAAAGCTCAGCGTGCTGCCGTCCTTGGTCACGGCGGGCATTTCCGCATTGCCGGCCTTGTGGCCGTTGCAGTTCTCGCCGAACATGTGCAGCGCGAAGAAGTCGGCATCCTGCGAGGCGCCCGTCGGGATCGGCATCGTGCAGAGCACGCCTTCCTTCGGGAAGTTTGCCGCCGTCACCGGCTTCCAGCCGCTGCCGTCGTCGACCTCGACAATGAGCTCATAGAGTTTGTCGCCATGGAAGCTGTCAATGCCCGTCGCCTTCTTCAGGGTGGCCATCATCGCGGACTTCATCGCATCGACGCTGGCGTATCTGGGCTTGAGCGCCTCGGGAACCACGGCGTCATCGCTGACGACCACGCGGTACTGCGGCTCAACAGGCTTGACGGTGTAGCTGAAGCTTGCGATCTCGCTTTCCGCGCCGTCCTTGACCGCCTTGACCTGGATGGTCACGTCCTCGGTCACGGTGAAGCTGTCGCCCTTCGTCCAGGTCTTGCCGCCGTCGGTGCTGTACATGATCACAGCGCCCTCGGTCTCGCAGGAGAAGGTCACAACCGTGCCTTTCTCAACTTTACCGCTTTCCGGATTGGCTGTAGGCGTATCGGGCAAAATATAATCGCCAGTCCAAGCCAGGAGCAGTGGGGACATGCCCTTGATGGTGAAGCTCAGCGTGCTGCCGTCCTTGGTCACGTCGGGAAGCTCCGCATTGCCGGCCTTATGGCCGTTGCAGTCCTCGCCGAACATGTGCAGCGCGTAGAACTCGGCCTCCTGCGGAACGCCAGTGGGGATCGGCATCGTGCACAGCACGCCGTCCTTTGGGAAGGTCTCCGCCGTCACGGTCTGCCAAGTCGTACCGTCCGTGGAGACCTCGACGGTGAGCTCGTAGAGCTTGTCTCCCCTGAAGCTGTCGATGCCTGTCGCCTTCTTCAGGGGGGCCATCATCGCGGTCTTCATCGCATCGACACTGTCATATTTGGTTTTTAGCGCTTCGGGAACCACAACGTCATCACTAGCTACAACGCGGTATTGCGGCTGCTCGGGCGCGGGGATCGTGCAGATCACGTCCGCGCGGTCGCGGATACGCAGGCGCGGGAAGAAGTTGGTATCGGGCCAGGTGTCGTCATAGGAGGCAAGGCCGGTGGCCTCCACCTCGGCGCCGACTTCGCAGTTTTCCACTTCCTTGGAGGCGGTGATGTAGCCGTCGATGAACACGCGGGCCAGATTGCCCTCGGCGTCCTTGACCATGATGGTCTGGATCAGGCCGTTGGCCAGCTCAAAGCTGTCGACCGTACCCTTGACGGTGACGAGCTTGCCCTCCGCGGAGCGGTCGTTGAGCTCAGAGGCCTTGATCCCGGTGGGCTCGACAGAGCCTTCGCCGATGACCTCGATGGATTCGACCTGCAGCTCGGGCTCGCCCTGGAAGAAGTCGGTGTAGCCGACGATGCGGACCTTGTCGCCGATCTTGTACTCGCCGGAGACCGGGAAGCAGCAGATGCCGGCCGTGTCGTCCTGCACGTAGATGCAGTCGAAGAATGCGGTGTCCTTATCGTAGCCGGAGGCGTTGGAGGTCACGACGCCCTCGATGGTGAAGATGTAGCCGGTATCGTCCGGTTTGGAGGCTTCGCGCACTTCGGCGATCGTTGCGGTCCCGGCGTCCTTATCGAGAACGTCGAGCTCCAGGGTGCGCGTCTTTTCGTATGTCTCGCCGTCCAGCTCAAAGATCGCCGTCACGGTGATCACATAGTGCTTGGCGGAAGTGAAGGTGTACTTGAATTCTGCATCCTTCGTGCCGCCGGCGGGCACGCTGTAGCCGGTGGTGTCGGTGCCAAGCACCTCGGTGCCGTTGATGGTGTAGATCACGGAGCTGACGGTGGCCGCCTTGTCCTCGTTGTTGAAGAGCGTGGTGACAAGCGTGGCTTCCTCACCGATATAGACAGGCTCAGCCGCCGCTTTGGCATCGGAAATACCGAGCTTGACGGTCGAACCGACCCAGATCGGCGCGGTCACAGCCAGGTCGCCGTCTTTCTGCGTCACCTTGACATAGTAGTAGCTGTACTGAGGCTCGAGCTCCGCGGTCAGTTCGCCGGAGGCGAGCTCTTCCGCGTTATCCCAGGTATAGGCGGTCTTGCCGCCGTCCACAATGAGCTCCACCTTGCTGAAGCTGTCGTCGGGATCATAGAGGTTGACCGTGACTTTCAGCTTCTCCGGGGCGTTCTCCTCGCTGAAGATCGTGCCCATGGGCTGATCGTTGATCGTGTAGAAGATCTCCAGGTTCTTGTCTTCGGTGGCGTACACGCGCAGCGCGCGGATCGCGTTGTAGATGCCCTGCTCGGTGAAGTCGTCGGTCAGGACGACGTCGCGGGCGTCGTTGGCGTTGCCCCAGCGGCCCTTGTGGTTGTCCTGGTTGTTGGTGGGCGCCACATGCCAGCCCTTGTCCAGCGCCATGGTGTACTGCTCATAGCTGGGGTAGTAGCCGCCGGCACCGATCTGGCCCTCGCCGTTGCCGACCTCGACCAGGAACATGTGCGCGTCCGTCGCTTCGTCCCAATACGCGAAATCGGTGAAGTTGCCGAAGGTCGTGCCCGGGTGGTTGAACTGGTTCAGGCTGTCGCCCTTGTTGATGGTCTCGTAGTAGAGCTTCATGCCGGCGTCGCCGCTCTTGTTGTTCAGCTGGGCGTTGTTGCGGGACACCAGACCGTCGCTGTTGAAGGTGTTGATGTGACCGGGGCCGCCGGACCAGGTCATCTCAAAGCCCGCGAGGGCGAGGAGATCCGGATGGCTCTCATTGAAGGCCGCAGCCTTGCCCTTGTACTCCTCCCAGAGCGCACGGCTGCTCTCGGTCATGAGGCTCTTGTCGTTGAGCGCGTCGGCGGGGTTCGAGGCGCTGGTGGTGTCAAAGTAGTTGGAGTGGTCGGTGAAGGCCACGAACTGGACGTTCGCGCTCTCCGGAAGAGAGGCGATGTAATCCAGCGCGGTGTCCAGCGAGCCGGAGCCGTCGGAAAAGGTGGTGTGGGAGTGCAGCTGGCCGAAGTACAGCTGATACTCGGACTTGCCCACGGTAAAGTTCCAGCTCTTTTCCGCCTCGACGCCGTCGCTGCGCTTGACCGTGATCACCACAGTCGCGCGGCCCTTCGTCAGATCCTCGGCCGGCGTATAGCTCAGCACACCGTCTTCAAACACGGCCTCGACGGTCTCGCCGTTGACGGTCATCGTGAACACGGGATCCTCGCCCACATTGCCGATCTTCGCGGAAATCACGGGCTTCAGGTTGTCGCCGGTCTGCGCGTTGGGCGCCGGCGTCAGCTCCGTAAAGAAGGGCTTGTCGATGATCTCGACCGTCTTCTCTCCGCTGTACTCGATGCCGTAGCTGTTTTTCACATCGACCCGGATGACGAGCTCGCTTGCTCCGTCGCCGTCGATCTCCGCGGCGGGAAGCTTGAATGTGACGACCTTGCCGTCGGCGGACTGGGTAAAGTCTGTCACGGTTCCGCTCTTGGCACCGGCCGTGTAGGTAATGGTCAGGGTCTCGATCTCATCGGCCAGATCGTCCAGCGAGAAGGAGCAGTCGTAATCCTGTTCCACAAAGCGGGAGTCCTCGCAGTCAAAGATCACGCGGGGATCCTGCACGATGTTGTTGTAGATCCTGGTATCCTCGGTCGGCTCGTAGAAGTTGAAGAGGTAGATGCCGAGCTCGTTCTTCGTGCTGAAGGTCCAGCCGGAGAAGACGCTGGAGTAATACTCCACGCAGACGGGCGTGCCGTTGTAGGTGACTTCCTTATTATAAATGATGTAGCCGCCGTCTTTGGGCGTCAGATACCATTTGGCTTCCTCGGGGGCGCTGCCGTCCTCGTTGGCATCGACGAAGAGCAGCTCCTCGCTAGAGTTGGTGGCGAAGTACTGGTCACCCACCTTGAAGGTGTAGTAGCGGCCCATCGAGTCGACGGTGAAGGCATAGGCGCCGTTGCCGGCCTTGGCCTTGTCGCCCACGATCTCGGTCGGGATCGCCCTCATGGAATAGTTGGCCTCGGCAAACAGGCCGATGGAGGACGCCGCCGTGGCGTTGTAGGCCAGGTACTGCTTGCCCTTTTCGAGCACGCCGTCCCATTCGCCGTCGTCAATGGCCTCGACCGCATCGGCGGGATCGACCAGATAGAACTGCAGGGCAAATTCAGTCTCTTTGAAATTGTCGTTGCCGGGCTGCGTGAAGTAGCCGGAGAAGACCTCCGTCTCGTTGCGGACATAGGCTTCGACGTAGGCCGGGCCTCTGTCGCCGGAGACCGTGGGGCTGTTCATGTAAAAGCAGTCCTCCGTCTTGGCCGGGGTCAGCGTCCAGGTGTTGTCGGGATAGGTCGCCACGTTCAGGCTCAGCTCGGCGTATTTGCCGCTGGGCCAGACGGTGATGCTGCGGCTCTCGTCGCCGTAGGCGTAGAAGCTGTAGGTGCCGTCGTCATTCTTCTTCGCGGTCCAGACAAAGTCAGCGGTAAAGTTCTGCACCTTGTTGTTTTCCACGGTGCAGGTATTGGCCTTCAGATACCAGTCGCCGTTGGGCTTGGAGCTGATGGCGGTCATGTGGCCGGGGCTGTAGATCGCGACGGTCTTGCCGTCCAGCTCGTTCAGGTCGGTGACCAGATCGCCCTTGTCCTGCGGCTCGGGCGGTACGTCTTCGGTCTTGACCAGGTAGAACTGCATGCCGTAGGCGGCCTCGGTCAGCTTTTCCTCGGACGTGGTGTATCCGCAGAAGACCAGCTGCGTTGCGCCGTTGACCTTTTTGTTGAAGACCTCAATGTAAGCGCTGCCATAGTTGTTGGCCAGCGTGCTGCTCTTGATATAATAAGTATTGGTCTCGGTATTGCAGGTGTTGATATTCCAGTTGGAGTCGCCGCCCGAAACGCTCTTGTTGGATGTCAGCTCAACATAGTTTCCGCTCAGCCAGCCGGTCACGGCCTTGTCGCTCTGCTCAAAGCGATAGCTGCCGTCTTCATTGACGCGCACCGTCCAGACCAGGTTCGCCGCGGGATTGACCGCTTGATTGTCCTCGATCGTCACATCGGCAACAGCCAGATACCAGTCGCTGCCCAACACATCGGAACTCATGGCCTTGGCGCTGTCCGGGTTGTAAATGACGACCGTCGCGCCGTCCACCAGCTGAGCCAGGTCGGTGACAAGGCCCTCGTCCGCCGCCGGCTCTTCCGCTTTCACAGTGTAGGCAAAGCTCGCGATCGCGCTTTCGATTTCGCCCAGGACGGCTTTGACCTGCACGGTCACGTCCTCGTTGACGGTGAAGGTATTGCCCTCGGTCCAGGTCTCGCCGTTATCGGTGCTGATGAAGAGCACCGCGCCCTCGGTCGCGCAGGAGAAGGTCACCACGGTGCCCTTCTCGACCTCGCCCGCAGCCACGTCCGCCGTCGGCGTTTCCACCGTGACGGGCTCGTCGCCCTTGACCGTGATCTCGCTGTCGAGGGTGTTGCGCAGCTGCAGCGTCTTATTGTTGATGCCGACAGCCAGGGTCACGTCGACTTTATCGCCGACCTTGACGCGCCAGACGCCCTCAGCCTTTTCGATCACCGCCTTGTAGATCTGGATCGTGTTCCCCTCGGTGTCCTTCAGGCTAATGTTCGGATTGGAATATGCGCCGTTATTGTCAAAGACCTCGGTCACTTCGAGGTCGCTCAGCTTCACATAGGTGCAGACGTCCGCTGTCGTCAGCGCGCCGATCGTCGTCTCCTTTGCCTCGAGCGTCAGGCCCGAGGATTTCTGATAAGTGGCTTTGCTCAGTTCGGGCAGGCCTCTGTAAGTGGCACGCGTACCGCCGCCGATCAGCGTATCGCCCAGGCTGATGTCGGTCGGAGCTGTATCAAAATACAGATCAATGCCGCCGGTCTCATCCTGGATATAAATGTTCCTGCCGTCGACCAGGGCAACGACACCCTTGACCGTGAACTCGGCGCCGGTCTCGCCCGCCAGGGCCTCGGCGATCGTGACGGTCTCCGGCTCGGGGATCTTCACGGTATAGGTGAAGCTTGCGATCTCGCTCTCGACTTCACCGAGAACGGCCTTGACCTGAACGGTCACGTCCTCGTTGACGGTGAAGGTGCTGCCCTCGGTCCAGGTCTCGCCGTTATCGGTGCTGTAGGAAATCACCGCGCCCTCCGTCGCGCAGGAGAAGGTCACCACGGTGCCCTGTTCGACTTCGCCCGCGGCCACGTCCGCCGTCGGCGTTGCAACGGTCACAGGCACATCGGGGGTCTCTTCCTTGAAGAAGCGGAAAGTGTAGATGTCGGGATTGTTGGTATTCATCCCGTAGACGGTGAAATATTTGTTGTAGTATTCGATATACTGCGGCTTGCCGTTGTACTGCGCGTTCGCGCTCTTGATGAACTTGCCGCCGGCGTAATTGGTGCTGGTCGTATCCTCCAGCACGAAAAGCGTATAGGTTCCGGCTTCATCGACAAACTTCACGTCCGTACCGTCGGTGAACAGGAACTTGCCGTCTTCATTGACAAAGCTAAGCTGTTCGTCCTCGTTCACGGAAACGGTCAGGATCGCCGCGCCGTCGGGGACGTTCAGCTTGCCGTCAGCGGTGAGTGTCGCGTCGACCGCGACCTGCTCGTACTTTTTATTGTTGTAATAAAACTCTTCCGTACCAAGGACCTTGCTGTCCTTCGGATAGTAGATGACGACCTTGTCGCCGTCCTCCGGGTTCTCCGTTGAAACGAAGGTGACAGCCGCAGGTGTCGGCTCTTCGGCCTTCACGGTGTAGCTGAATTCGGCGATCTCGCTTTCCGCTTCGCCCAAGGCGGCCTTGACCTGGATGCTCACGTCCTCGTTGACAGTGAAGGTATTGCCCTCGGTCCAGATCCCGTCGTTATCCAGGCTGTAGGAAATCACCGCACCCTCGGTCGCGCAGGAGAAGGTCACCACGGTGCCCGCTTTGACCTCGCCGCTCGGCACGTCGGCCGTCGGCTTCGCCACGGTCACGACGGGCGCCTCGGTCTCGATAGGGGGCTCCGTCTCCACGGGAGCAACGATCGTAACCAGCCGCCAGAAGCGAAGCGTCTGGCCGGCGATGTTGCCGGTGTTGTTCGTGTAGCAGCGCCAGTCGGGGTTGGTCATATAGACGCCCACGTAGCGCGTTTCGTTCTTGGAATCCACCGCGGTCAGATAGCCGTCCGTGATGGCGAACGCCGCCCAGTCCGTGTTGGTCGGCGTGCCAATGCGAACGCCGTTATTGTTGGCGGTGATATAGAGCATCCCGCCGGCGGCATTGGTAAACCGACGGCCTGCGTCGGCGAAGCCTTCGTAGGCGACGGTGGAGACCGTCCAGCCGTAATCCGCTTCGGAAACCGTGAGCTTCCCATCGGTCTCTGTCACGACTGCAGCCGCGGGCGCGCCGGAGGTGTTCGCCGAAGGGAGTGCCCAGGTCGTGCCGTCCTTGGACATCGTGATCGCCACGACGTCGTCGGCGGTGATATCCGCCAGGGCGACCGGCTCCCAGGTCGCATTGCCGTCCGCCGCGAAGGCGGCCGCCGGCACCAGCGAAAGCAGCATGCCGAGCAGCAGCATCACGGACAGGAGCTTGCTCATTTTCTTTATCATCATAGGAGTACCTCCTCGTAACGGAGTCACATTTCGGTGTTCCCGTTTACATAAGTATACATTGTTTATTATAGCAGAATCTTTGATTTTTGCCAGTGGCAAAGCGCAAAAAATTCGTGGAAGAACATAGAAAAATTATCACTTTTTTTATGAAAAGCGCCAAATTTTTAAAATGCCGGAAAATTAAGATTTTAAGCGGGTTTTTTGGACTTTTTGTTGTCATTTTTGTGTTTCTTTTTTGTAACTTTTCAGAGCAAAACGCAGGCTCTCTCTTGACAGGGCAAGCCGGACTTGATATGCTGTTTTCAAGCATGAAAAACGGAGATCGGACAGCATGAAAAACGAAAAAAAGCCGGGCCTCGCGACCTGGCTCTCCACCGAAAAATGGGGCCTGCTCCTGCTGCTGGCGGCAGCCCTGCTGTTCATCGGCGCGCGGCTCTGGCTCGGTGCGGGCGAGGCGGAAACACCGTCGTCCGGCGACTATGCCGAGTATGAAAAAGGCGTCGTCGTCGAGATCCTGAGCGACAGCAGCATGCGGGACGAGGCCTCGGACGGCGGCTGGCGCGGCGAGCAGCGCTTGACGGTCGAGCTGCAGACCGGGCAGTACGCCGGCAAAACGCTGCTGGTCAGCAACTTCATCGGCCCGCTGTACGGTGTGCCCCTGCGCGCGGGCGACAGCGCCGCGCTGATCGTCAATACCTACGCGAGCGGCGAAATCCGCGCGACGGTCTATGAATATAACCGCATCCCCGCGCTGCTCGGCGTGCTGCTGCTCTTTGCGCTGGCGACGGTGCTGGTCGGCGGCAAAACGGGCCTCAAATCCCTCGTTGGGCTGGCCGTCACGGTAATCTGTCTCTTTTGGGTGCTGATCCCACTGCTGCTGCGCGGCGCGCCGACGCTGCCGACGGTCTTTTTCTGCTGTGTCTTCATCACGGCCGTGGCCTTCACGATCCTCGGCGGCCTGCACCGCAAAACCGTCTGCGCGATGCTCGGCACGGTGGCGGGCGTGGCGCTGGCGATGCTTTTCGGTCTGGCGGCGCAGCACTTTGCCCGCATCGACGGCCTTCGCATGAGCGAGGTGGAGCCGCTGCTGCAGCTGCGGCAGACCGGCGTGCCGATCGGGCTGCGCTATCTGCTGGTGGGCGGCATCGTGATCAGCGCGCTCGGCGCGGTGATGGACGTGGCGATGAGCATCTCCTCCGCGCTGGAGGAAGTGCACGCCGCCAATCCCGGCTACGGCGCGAAGGAGCTCTTCCGCTCCGGCATGAACATCGGGCGCGACATGGTCGGCACGATGACCAACACCCTGATCCTCGCCTTCCTCGGCAGCGGCTTCACGCTGATCATTTACCTCTATTCCCTGGGCCTGGCCCGCTATCAGCTGCTGCCCTCGGCCTATATGGCCATTGAGCTCATCAGCGGTCTGTCAAGCAGCATCGGCATGATCCTCGCCATCCCGCTGACGGCGCTCATCAGTGCGGCGCTCATCGGGCGAAAATGATCCACGATTGACAAACAAAAACTCCCGGGAGGAACAGCCTCCCGGGAGTTTTTTGTCAGAGTGCGGCCGGTTCAAGCAGCGTCAGGCGCTTTTCGTCACAGTCGATCTCATAGCGCAGGCCAAGCGGAAACAGGCCGATCGGGTAGCTGTGGCCGACGTTGACGTTATAGAGGATCGGCAGCTCCGGGCGTCCGGCCTCAAAGCCGACGACCTGCCGCAGCACTTCCTTGTAGCTTTCGAATTTGTCCTCCGCGGCGGGCTTGCCGAAGACGATGCCGCTCACGCGCGACAGGATCCCCTGCGCCTGCAGGCCGCGCAGATTCCAGCGCAGCAGATCGTCCGGCATGTCCTCCTCGCTGGTTTCCAGCAGCAGGAGTTTTCCCGTCCATTCCTCCGGCTTCGGCCAGATCTCGGTGCCCATCAGCTCGACAAACACGTCCAGGCAGCCGCCGAGCAGCTCGCCCTCGACCTTTCCGCTGCCCTGCAGGATCTCATAGCCGGTATTGTCCCGGCGTGGCCGCGGGATATTCACGTTTTCTTCCGCCCACAGCACCTTTTCCTTCTCAAAGGCGCAGAAGGCGCTGCAGGGGATGTCGAGCCGCGGCTGCGGATGAAAGATCGTGCGCTCCATCATGTCGCGCGAATACTCGTTGATCGACACGTACTCGGCCAGATCGCACATCACGGACAGGCCGTAGTAGGACACGAGACCCGCTTTGTGCATCATGAAGTGGTTGGTCGTCGTATCGGAAAAGCCGGTGAAGATCTTGGGATTGTCGCGCAGCACGTCAAAATCGATGTACGGCAGCAGGCGGATCGTATCGTCGCCGCCGATGGCGCAGAACACCGCGCGGATCGAAGGATCGCGAAAGGCGTCCATCAGATCCTGCGCTCGCGCCTCGGGGTGGCGGTAGAGGTAATCTGCGCCGCGCAGCGCGTTCGGCATCACCTCGACGCGCAGACCGTAATCCCGCTCCAGGCGCTCTCTGGCGATGTGATACTTGTGGATAAAGGGCGGCTCTCCCAGGATGCCGCTCGAGAGCGACACCACGGCGACCTTATCGCCAGGAGACAGGTGTTTCGGTTTTATCATGGAATGCAGCCTCCCGCCATGATTCTGAAAACGCCGCAGGGGCGATTCGTGAATCGCCCCTACATTGCTTCTAAAAACTAAAAACCAAGAACTGAAAACTTATTTTTTATTGCCGAAGAGACCGCGGATGATGCCCGTCGCGCCCGCGCGCATGACGCTGCGCAGGGCATTGGTGGCGGCGCGTTTAGCGATAGTGCCTGCCGAGGCAGTCTTGCCGCCGGTCACGGCGTTGACCACGTTGGTGGTGACGCTGCTCGCGACGGAGCTGGCGGCGTTCTGGGCAGCCTGCTGGAAGACCTTTTTCTTCTTGGCGGCCTCCTTCGCGGCGGCCTTCTCGGCGGCGGCAGCCTCCTTCGCGGCGGCCTTCGCGGCAGCGGCAGCTTCCCGCTCGGCGGCCTTCTGCGCAGCGGCGGCTTCCTTCGCGGCGGCCTTCTCGGCAGCGGCGGCCTCCTTGGCGGCCTCCTTCGCGGCGGCGGCGGCCTCCGCCTCCTCCTGCTTCAGGCGCTCGAGCTCGATGTTGGCGCGCACGAGCACCTCGTAAGCGCTCTCGCGGTCGACGCTCTGGCGGTACTTCAGCTCGAACTCATCGGCGGCGATGATGCCCTTGACGAAACTCTCCTCGGCCGCGCCCATCAGGCTCTGCGGCGGCAGGATCTTCGCGCGCTCGACGATGCTGGGCACGCCGTACTCGTCGAGGAAGCTGACGAGCGCCTCGCCGACGCCGAGCTCCATCAGCACGGTCTCGGAGTCGAAGGCCTCGTTGACGCGGAAGGCCTTGGCGGCTGCGCGGACGGCCTTCATCTCAGCGGGGGTATAGGCGCGCAGGGCATGCTGGACGCGGTTCGAGAGCTGCGCGAGCACGGCGTCGGGGATGTCCGAAGGGCTCTGGCTGATGAAGTAGACGCCGACGCCCTTGGAGCGGATGAGCTTGATGACCTGCTCGAGCTTCATGACGAGGGCGCGGTTGGCGTCCTTGAACAGGAGGTGCGCCTCATCGAAGAAGAAGAGCATGCGGGGCTTGTCGAGGTCGCCGACCTCGGGGAGCTTCTCATAAAGCTCGGTGAGCATCCAGAGCAGGAAGGTGGAGTAGACCAGCGGGCTCTGGATGAGGCGAGTGCTTGTGAGGATGTTGATGTAGCCGCGGCCGTCGAAGTCGGTGCGCATCCAGTCGCGGATATCGAGGCCGGGCTCGCCGAAGAAGAGCTCGCCGCCCTCGCTCTCAAAGGCCAGCAGCGCGCGCTGGATGGCGCCGACGCTGGCGGCGGAGACGTTGCCGTAGAGGGTGGTGTACTCGGCGCGGTTTTCGCCGACGTACTGGAGCATGGCACGCAGATCCTTGAGGTCGAGCAGGAGCAGGCCGTTGTCGTCAGCGACGCGGAAGACGATGTTGAGGACTCCGGTCTGGATTTCGGTCAGGCCGAGCAGGCGGCCGAGCAGGGTCGGGCCCATCTCGGAAACGGTGACGCGCACGGGATGGCCGACTTCCCCGAAGATGTCCCAGAAGCGGGTGGGATAGGCCTTGTACTGGAAGCCCTCCAGGCCGAAGCGCTCGATGCGGCGCTGCATGTCCTCGGTATCGCGGCCCGGACGGCACATGCCGGACAGGTCGCCCTTGATATCGGCCAGGAACACGGGCACGCCCATGTCGGAGAAGGACTCCGCCATCACCTTCATGGTGATGGTCTTGCCGGTGCCGGTTGCGCCGGCAATCAGGCCGTGGCGGTTCGCCATCTGCGGCAGCAGGAACAGGTTTTTGTCAGACTGAGCAAGCCAGATCTTTTGTTCGGAAACCATAGAGAACCCTCCAGTTTAATAGTATGAAATCATCATAACACAGTTTTTTTCGCGGTACAATATGAAAGGGCGAAAAAACAGCGCATCCCTTCATTGGGATACGCTGTTTTTTTTGACGCCTTACTGCAGCTTCTCGAGGAATTCCACGATCCTCTGCACGGTGAACAGATTGGCAGCTTCCTCATCGGAAATGCTGACACCGAACTCGTCCTCGATGTTCATGATCAGCTCCACCACGTCCAGGGAGTCGGCGCCGAGATCGTCGATGAGGTTGGTCTCCATCGTGATCTTGTCGGGGTCGAGCTCAAACTGGGCGGCCAGCGCGTCTCTCACTTTTTCAAAATACATAAATCATACCTCCGATGTGCCTGTGCGGCGCATAAAGTTTTGACAAGTTTAGAAGGAAACAACGATTCGGCCGGCAAGAGCGATTTCCGAAAGATTTTGTGTTCTGATGATGGCTCTTTTTCGCAGGAATACGTTTGTATTTCAAGAAAAAGCGACGAAATCAGAGCGCAAAAGATCCGGAAAGCGCCGCCGGCGGCCGGATCGGCGTTTCCTCAGGCCCACTCGCGGCTCTGGGGCTTGTTGCTGGGCTGCTCGGGCTTGACATAGCTCACCACGACGCGGCGGTTGGGCTCGACGCCGGTGGAGGAGGTGGTCACGCCCTCGTAGTTCTGCAGCGCGGTGTGGATGACGTGGCGCTCATAGGAATTCATCGGTTCGAGAGCCATGCTGCGCTTGTACTTGATGGCCTTTTCCGCCATCTTTTCCGCCAGCTTCGTCAGGCTCTCCTCGCGCTTGCTGCGGTAGCTCTCCGCATCCACGCTGATATGCATATGCTTGTCGCTGCCGCGATTGACCACATAGTTGGTCAGGTGCTGGATGGCGTCCAGGGTCTCTCCGCGGCGGCCGATGATGGCGCCCATACCGCCGCCGGTGAGGTTGACGTTCACGCCGCCGTTGTCGCGGGGGCTGATTTCAATGCCGGCCTTGACGTTCATGCGCTCCAGCAGCCCGCTGAGAAAGCTGCGGATCGCCGCATACTCGGGGTTCTCGTCCTCGGGCGCTTCGGGCTCCGCGGCCTTCGGCTCTTCGGCGGCGGGCGCGGGCTCTGCGGCCTTCTGTACCGCCTCGGTCTTCTCGGCCTTCGGCTCCACTGCGGGACGGGCGGGCTTCACCGGCTCCGGAACGGCTTCGGGCTCCGGATCGGGCGCCTCATAGCTGACGCGGATCACTGCGGGAGCCGCGCCGATGCCCAGGAAGCCGGACTTGGGCAGCTCCAGGATCTCATACTCATAGGCCATCGAGTCCCGGTCGATCCCAAGCTCCGCCAGGGCCGCGGCGAGAGCCTCGTCCACGGTCTTGCCGCGCTTTTCCAAAGTTTTTGTCATAATATCCTTACACTCCTGTGTTTGCTCATTCTTCGGCCGGGGCGTCCGCGCTCTCGTCGATGGCGGGAGCATCCTCGGAAGCCTGGGCTGCCAGAGCGGTGGCCTCCTCGGCCGCCTCCGGATTGGTAAAACGATCCTCTACGTAGGCGCGGCCGCGGGCATAGCGGCGGTTGCCGACCTGGGAGGCGGGTTTCTCCGTCTCCTGGATGCCGAGCCGCTCGCGGCGCGCGGCGCGGTCGGCCCGGTCAAGGGCGGCTTTGCGCTCGTCGCTCTTCTGCTTCTCGCTGGCCTGGATCTTCTTCTTGCTGGTGTTGACGTTCTGCTCGGTCTTGCCCTCGGCGCGCAGGCGCTCGGTCTCCAGGCGCTTGGCCTCCAGCTCACGCTCACGCGCGCTGCGGTTGGCCTCGCGGATCACGTCCTCTTCGTCGATCTTCCTCTTGAGGACCAGGGTCAGGAGCACGTCGCGGATCATGCCGAAGAGGCTGTTGGCGATCCAGTACACGCCCATGGAGGCAGGCATGATATAGCAGAACCAGACGCTCATCAGAGGCATCATCAGGTTCATGCCCTTCATCATGCCCTGCGACTGGTCGTTGCCGGAGGTCGCGGGCTGGGGGTTCATCTTGGTGGAGACCTGCATGCTCAGCCAAGAGGCGAGCGCAGAGACGATCGGGATCAGGAACAGGCCGATGGCCGCCCAGGTATAGGGGCCCTGCCAGAGGGTCCGGAAATTCGGCGTGGCGCCGAGATCGATCCCGAGGGCGCTCAGGTCCATATCGACCAGCTTGCTGAGATCGAGCGCGTTGCCGGCGGAGTCGGTCATCGTGCTCAGCGCCGCCAGAGCCTCGTCCTTGAACTGATGGAAGAGGTTGGTCAGCTCGATCTGGACATAGAAGGAGGAGCGGCCGCTGCTGGCCAGTTCCAGCCCCTTCTGGTTGGTGAAGAAATCCTTCAGCGCCTCCACGACGGCCTCGCCGGCGCGCGGGCTGGAAGCATACATCATGCGGCTGATGGGCATGATGACGATGCGGTAGATCGGGATGATCAGGAACATCGGCAGCAGCGACCACAGGCAGCCGGACATCGGATTGATGCCCTCCTCCTGATAGAGCTTCTGCATCTCGGCGTTGAGCTGCTGCTGATTGCCCGCGTGACGCTTCTGCAGTTCCTGGATGCGCGGCTGCAGGCGGGCGGTGCGCATGGTGCTCTTCTTGCTTTTGGCCATGAACGGGGCAAGGACCAGGTTGATGACGAGAGAGAAGAGGACCAGCGCCAGGCCGTAGTTGCCGGTCAGGTTATAGAACCAGACCATCAGTTTGGCGAACGGCCAGGAAAGGTATTCCCAAAAAGACATAGCTAGCTCCTAAACTTTTGTTTTTGGCTCGGGGACGGGGTCATAGATGCCGCGCTTCCCGTGATAGAAGGGATGGCAGCAGCAGATGCGCTTTGTCGCCATCCAGCCGCCCCGGAGGGCGCCGTAGCGTTCGATGGCGGTCAGCGCGTAGTTCGAGCAGGTGGGCATGAAGCGGCAGCAGGGCGGGCGCGCCGGAGAGAGATAACGCTGGTAAAAGCGGATCAGCCAGATGAGTACCCGTTTCACGCGTTTTCCTCCTTCAGCAGTCCGAGCTTGCCGCAGGCGGCGAGGAACGAGGCTTCGAGCTTCCGATAGGGCACGTTGACGCTGCGTCCGCGGGCGACGAGCACCATGTCGTAGCCCTGCTTGAGCGCCGGCTCATGAAGCCGGACGATCTCCCGCAGGCGGCGGCGGACACGGTTGCGCACCACGGCGTGGCCGAGCTTGACGGACACGGTGTAGCCCAGGCGGTTCTCCCCGCGCCGGTTCGGGCGGCAGTAGAGGACCATGTAGGGCGTGGCCGCGCTCTTTCCCTTGGCGTAAAGGCGCCGGAAATCACTGTTCTTTTTCAGCGTACGCCGGACGTTCAAAGACTTGCACCTCGTTTTGCTGCACAAACACCGATAGGGCGGATCACTCCGCCCTGAAAAAACCATGTGTGTTTGACCTGCTCATGAGTGGGATCAGTAGCTGAGCTTGGCTCTGCCCTTCGCTCTGCGGCGGGCCAGGACCTTGCGGCCGTTCGCAGTCTTCATTCTCTTGCGGAAGCCGTGCTCTTTCTTGCGCTGGAGCTTCTTGGGCTGGTAGGTACGAAGCATTTTTCTCTGCACTCCTTTCAGGCGTAATACTCAACATCGAAGAGGAAGCTCTCCGAAGTAGTTGACAAAAAATCACCCGGCGGCCAATACCGCCGGGTGGCTATTATAAATAAAAAATGTCAATCTGTCAACAAAAACTTGTCTGCCTCAGCGATTCTTCGCGGCGGCCTCGGCCAGCTTCCGCGCGCGGCGGGTAAGCACCTCCTGGCTGCGGGGCTGGATGTCCCCGGCCTTCGTCAGCGCCCACTTGGTCAGCAGCGGGCCGACCAGCTCGTAGATCAGCACGGCGAAAAGCACGATGTTGCGGATCATCGGACCGTCGCCGGGGAGCTTGGCGGCCGTGACGCACATGCCCAGGGCCACGCCAGCCTGCGGCAGCAGCGTGATGCCCAGGTAGCGGATCACCTTGTCGCTGCAGTGCACCAGCCGCGCCGACTCGCGCGCGCCTAAGTACTTGCCGGCCGAGCGGGTGAGAATGTAGATCAGGCCGATCAGAACGGCGCTGCCCTTGGCGAACACGCCGAGCTCCAGCTCCGCGCCGGAGATGACGAAGAACAGCACCATCAGCGGCGCAGACCATTTGTCCGCACGGCTCATGATCTCCTCCGACAGCGGGCAGAGATTGCAGAAGACGCTGCCCATCATCATGCACACCAGCAGTGACGAGAAGCTGATCATCACCGGGC
This sequence comes from Oscillospiraceae bacterium, assembly GCA_902778115.1. GTDB lineage: Bacteria > Bacillota > Clostridia > Oscillospirales > Oscillospiraceae > Limivicinus. Next base: position 58,591 of record CACYWG010000002.1, read on the forward strand.
CCGCCGGGATGCGCAGCATGGACAGGGCCACCGTGACGAACACGAAGCCGATAGTCATGGCCAGGCGGTTGGTGTTGGAGTGGAAGAGCTTTTCCAGCTCCGTCAGCGCGATGCCGGCAAGCGTGCCGAGCAGCAGCGAGCCGAGGATCTCGATCAGCGGATCGACCACGATGGAGATCAGATCCACCGCGCCCGCACTCAGCGCCTTGGCAATGCCAAAGGATACGGCGAAGAGCACGAGACCTACCGCGTCGTCCAGAGCGACGATCGGCAGCAGCAGATCGGTCACCGGGCCCTTGGCCTTGTACTGGCGCACGACCATCAGGGTCGCTGCCGGCGCCGTGGCAGCGGCGATGGCGCCGAGCGTGATGGCCGCAGGGACGGAGAGCGCCTGCGGCGCGACGAGGCACACCAGCAGCAGCGCCGCATCCACCAGCAGCGTCGCGGCCACGGCCTGCAGCACGCCGATCACCAGCGCCTGCTTGCCGGTCTCACGCAACTGCGAGAGGCGAAATTCATTGCCGATCGAAAAAGCGATAAAGCCCAGGGCCACCAGGGAGATGAGGTTCAGACCCTCCAGCTCCTCGGCGCTGCCGAAGCCGAGGCCCGGGATATGCAGCGCGCCGATGCAGCAGGGGCCGATCAGCACGCCGGCGATCAGATAAGAGGTCACGTCGGGCAGCTTGAGCTTGCCCAGCAGACGGGTCATCATCAGGCCCGCAAACATCGCGACAGATAAAGACAGCAGTTCAGACATGGTTCAACCTTCTTTCAAGCCGCGCTATTATAGACCCCCTTCCCGCATTTTGCAAGAGGGCCGTGGATTTTTTTCTGCCGAACGCCGGGGCGGCGGCGCTCATAGGATGGAGCAAGTTTTCGATCCGAGGAGGAAAGTCGATGCTGATTATCCAGAAATTCGGCGGCAGCTCGCTGGCAGGTCCCGAACGCCTGCGCCGCGCCGCTTCGATCATATCCGCCGCCCGCCGCCAGGGGCACGCGGTCATCGCCGTCGTGTCCGCGATGGGAGATACCACCGACGACCTGCTGGCGCTGGCCCATACCTTGACCCCCGATCCGCCGCCCCGGGAGCTGGACGCACTGCTCGGCACCGGCGAACAGCAGTCCGCGGCGCTGCTCGCCATCACGCTCGACAGCATCGGCGAGCCCGCCCGCTCCCTCTCGGGCGCCCAGGCCGGGATCTTTGCCGCCGGTGTGCACGGGGACGGGCGCATTGCGCTGATGCTGCCGCGCAGACTGCTGGAGACGCTGGAAGAGGAGCGCGTGGCCGTGGTCTGCGGCTTTCAAGGCCTGGACGCCGAGGGCGATCTCATCACGCTCGGGCGCGGCGGCTCCGACACCAGCGCCGTGGCCATCGCGGCGGCGCTGCGCGCCGACCGCTGCGAGATCTATACCGACGTAGACGGCATCTACACCGCCGATCCGCGCGTTTTGCCGGAGGCGCGCTATCTGCCGGCCATCGACTATGAGGATATGCTGCGTCTGGCCGAGGCGGGCTCGCAGGTGCTGCACGACCGCTCGGTGCGCCTGGCGATGGAGCAGGGCGTGACGATCACGCTGCGCTCCTCCTTCACCGGGGAGGGCGGCTCCGTGGTGCGCCGCCTGGACGAATCCGAGCGCCCGCCCTACGCAGGGCTGACGCGCAACCCGGAGGCCGGCACCCTGACCCTGGTCGGCCGGGACGCCGGGGCCGAGGGGCTGTCCCGCCTGGTGCTGGCGCTGGCTGAAGAGGGCCTGCCCGTGCTTGGCGGCACGCTGGGCGAGGGCTTTTTGCGCGTGCAGCTGCCGAATGACCGGCTGGAGGAGGGCATGCGCCTCTGCCACCGCCTGTTTTTGGCTTAATGCTTAAGATCTTGCCGCCCGGTTTGCAATATGCTGCCGAATGTGATATGCTGAAAACTATCATCTGAACGGACAGGAGCACTTATGAAACGAAGGATTCTTGCGCTGCTGCTCTCGGCCGCTCTGCTGCTGAGCGGCTGTGGGGGCGGCGAAGCGCCCAGCGCGGAAACGCCCGCCCCGGTCACCCCGCCGCCGACGGCGCGCGTGACCCCGGCGCCGACGCCCGAACCGACGCCCTCGCCGGATCCGGACGAGAGCTTCCCCTATGACTACGCGGAGACGCTGGCCGACACGGAGGATTTTTCCCTCGCCGTGACGGCGCTGGGCGTCGACCGCGAGGACAACTGGGTCGTCCATCTGCGCCTGGAGAACAAGTCTGACGAGATCATGACCTTCCGGCTCCTCTACCAGAGCATCAACGGCCTGGCGATCGAAGACGAGCTGGAGTACCGCGTAGCCGTCGGCGGCGTGCTGGAGCCGAGCTTCCGCATCCTGCGCGAAGAGATGGAGGCCTGGGGCTTTGACGAGCCCGTGCAGTGGAGCTTTACGCTGAAGCTCACGTCCGCGGAGTCCGACCGCGAGCCCTATTTCTTTGAGGAGCTCTCGGCCTCTCCGCTCGGCGAGAAAAATGCCGTGCGCTATGAGTTCGTCCCCGGTCCGCTGGACTACGTCGTGATGGACAATGAATACGCTGCCGTCTATATCACCGGCTGGGAGCCGGAGGACGGGGGCCTGAGCATCGAATACGTGGCCGTAAGCCGCTGCGACCGTCCGCTGCTGCTGGTGCTTCCGGGCGAGTACGTCGTGCTGGACGGGGCCGCGTACCGGGCGGAGCTGAAGGACGGCTTCGGCGCCTACGCCACGCTGATGGGCTATATCCCGGTGGAAAACTGGGGGCGGGACAAAGACCCGCAGTTCATCTCGCTGCAGCTGGCGCTGGCAGACCCCACCGAATGGGACGATCCGATCCTTGAAGGCACCGAAGTCAATTTTATCCAGCAAAACGAAACGGGACTGTGAATTTTTCACAGTCCCGTTTTTATGCGCTGAATCTCAATCTGCGCGCTTCTTCGCGTAAATCCAGAGGCCGAGGCAGAGCGCAAGCTCGACGATGATGGCCGGCAGCGCGCCCTCCACGCCGAAGGCCGCATCATAGAGCAGGCTTCCCCGGGCGGCCTCCAGATGCAGGAACGAGCCCTCTGACACGATACCGGAATTCGGCAGGCCGAAGAGGATGCTCTGCGTAAAGTTCCACATCGTGTGGATCGCGATCGCCATCCACAGGCTCTCACGCCAGACCATTACCAGGCTCAGCCCCACACCGATCAGCACGATGCTCAGGATCGAAATCACGGTGACTCCCGGGTTGGCCAGGTGCAGCACGCCGAACAGCAGGGCGTTGGCCGCCACGGCCACCCAGACCGGGTAACGCTCACGCAGCGCGCCGTAGATGTAACCGCGGGTGATCATTTCCTCCGCGCCGGACTGGATCGTCACGCACAGGAAGGTGACGATCAGATAAACCGGGTAAAAACGCCCAACGGAAAAATGCAGGTCGCCGTGCAGCCAGGCGACGAGGATGCAGGCGCCGTTCATCAAAAAGCCGATCAGAACGCCCAGTCCGAAATTCCGCAGCGTATTGCCCCGGATTCCGCCGCGGCGCGCGGAGCGGAAGATCGGCTTGAGCTCCTTGTCCGCGAGCGCGACATAGATCAGCACCAGCAGCACGATGCCGATAAACGACAGATACATCAGCGAGAAGGCCCATCTTCCCGGCATATCGGGAAAGAGGCGATTGAACGGGGCGCACATCAGCTCGCCCAAAAGCTGTCCGAGCAGCATCAGGGCAAAGGCGATCAGCAGCACCCAGACGATAAAATGGCGCTTTTTCTTCTTTTTTCCGGGATTATCTTCCACTTTTACTTCTTCGTTCATGTGTTTCTCCTTTTCTCTCTTCTCAGATCGCTCGTTCCGCAGCCTCGACCAGATGCGCCATCAGCACCGACGGGGTGACCGCGCCGATGCCGCCGGGCACCGGGCTCACCGCCGCTGCGGTTTCCTCCGCTTCCTCGGTGCGCACGTCGCCGCAGAGCTTGCCCTCCACGCTGTTGACGCCGACGTCCAGGATCACCTGGCCGGGGCGCGTGTGTTCGGCGCCGATCATTCCCGCGCGGCCGACCGCGACGATCAGGATGTCCGCCTCGCGGCAGACGGCGGGCAGATCGGGCGTGCGGCTGTGGCAAAGGGTGACGGTAGCGTCGGCGTGCAGCAGCAGCTGCCCCACCGGGCGGCCAATGACGAGACTGCGGCCCACGACGGCGGCGCGCTTGCCCGCGGGGTCGATCCCGTAGTATTTCAGCATCTCCAGGCAGGCTTGCGCCGTGCAGGGTGCAAAGGCGTCCTCCCGCCCGGCAAAGAGCGCGCCGAGCGCCCGGCAGCCCATGCCGTCCAGATCCTTTTCCGGCGCCAGCGCATCGCAGACTTTGGCGCTGTCCATGTGCTTCGGCAGCGGGCGCAGCAGCAGGCAGCCGTGGATCGCAGGATCGGCGTTCACCTGTTCAATTCTGGCGATCAGCGCCTCCTGGCTGATGTCCGCCGGCAGCGCCATGCTCTGCGCCGCACAGCCGAGCTTTTCGCAGTTGCGCAGGATGCTGCGCTCATAGGCCATGTCGCCGGGATCCTCGCCCAGGCGGATCACCGCGAGCCGCGGCGTCACGCCCTTTTCCGCCAGCGCCGCGACGCGCCGCGCCAGATCCTCCTTGATGGCGTCCGCCACAGGGCGGCCGAGCAGCCGTTGTGCCATGATGCATCCTCCTCCGGCCCGCGGGCCGTTTTTGTTTTCCCCACTTTACCACGGCACCGCGTGAAAAGCAAGGCGGCTTTCACTTTAATTAAATATTTACAAGGATTTGCGGATTTGCTATAATTATCGTGGTTTAATAGCATAGTCAATCCCATCAAACCTGGAAATACGGAAAGGAGATCAAACCATGGGTCTTATTCATGCAGCGCTGGGTGCGGCAAGCGGCGTTCTGGCCGACCAGTGGAAAGAGTATTTTTATTGTGAAGCCATCCCGGCCGACGTGCTCGTCACCAAGGGCATCAAGCGCAGCGGCGGCCGCTCCTCCAATACCCGGGGCAGCGACAACATCATCTCCAACGGCTCCGTCATCGCCGTGGCCGACGGCCAGTGCATGATCATCGTGGAGCAGGGCAAGGTGGTCGATCTCTGCGCGGAGCCCGGCGAATACACCTATGACAGCTCCAGCGAGCCCTCCCTCTTCACCGGCAGCCTGAGCCAGAGCATCAAGGAAGTCTTCAAAAACATCGGCAAGCGCTTCACCTTCGGCGGCGAGCCGGCGATGGATCAGCGCGTGTACTACTTCAACACCCGTGAGCTTGTCGGCAACAAGTACGGCACGCCCTCCCCGGTGCCCTTCCGCGTGGTCGACAAGAACATCGGCCTGGACGTGGACATCGCCATCCGCTGCTTCGGCGAATACAGCTACCGCGTTTCCAACCCGATCCTCTTCTACACCAATATCTGCGGCAACGTGAAGACCGCCTATACCCGCGACCAGATCGACAGCCAGCTCAAGACCGAGCTGCTGACCGCCCTGCAGCCCGCCTTCGCCCGCATCTCCGACATGGGCATCCGCTACAGCGCCCTGCCCGGCCATACCCAGGAGCTGGCTGACACGCTCAACGACGTGCTGAGCGCCAAGTGGCGCGACCTGCGCGGCATCGAGATCGTCTCCTTCGGCGTGTCCTCCGTCAAGGCCAGCGAGGAAGACGAAGCCATGATCAAGGAGCTGCAGCGCAACGCCGCCTTCCGCAACCCCAACATGGCGGCGGCGCACCTGGTTGGCGCGCAGGCGTCGGCCATGCAGGCGGCGGCCTCCAACGAAGGCGCCGGCGCCCCGATGGCCTTCATGGGCATGAATATGGCCGGCCAGGCCGGCGGCATCAACGCCCAGAGCCTGTATCAGATGGGCCAGCAACAGCCCGCCGCCCCGACGGCCGACAGCTGGACCTGCCCCACCTGCGGCAAGGCCGTCAGCGGCAACTTCTGCCCGGACTGCGGCACGAAGAAGCCTGCGGCCGATTTCTGGACCTGCACGAACTGCGGCACCAGGAACAAGGGCAAGTTCTGCACCGAGTGCGGCGCAAAGAAACCCGCCGGTGTGCCCCAGTACAAGTGCGACAAGTGCGGCTGGGAGCCCGCCGATCCGGCGAATCCGCCCAAGTTCTGCCCCGAGTGCGGCGATCCCTTCGATACCGGCGATATCGTCTGATAAGCCTCCCTGTTCCAATTTGAGATCCGCATCATTCCAACGGACGACGAGAGGATCTCTGCTCAAAAAGCTGCCTGAAGGGCAAACCTGTTTTTGCTGCGGCTTTGCCGCAGCAAAAACACCCTGAGGCGAGCTTTGCGAGCCCTCGCGACGACCAAATGCGGCTTGTCTCCCGCAAGCCGCATGCGATAAGCGCGAGTCCTCAATTGTAAAACGGCGTTTTGCAATTGAATTTTGAAAGGAGGCCGGTTAATTGCCCAGCCAAATCACCAACTACCAGTGCCCGGCCTGTACCGGCCCGCTGCACTTTGTCGGCTCCTCCGGCAGACTCGAATGCGAATACTGCGGCAGCAGCTATTCCGTGCAGGAGATCGAGGCGCTTTACGCCGACAAGGAGGAGGCCGCCGAGCAGGCCGGCGTCCAGGCCCAGTCTGCCGAAGCGGCGCAGGCCGCCGAGGAATACAGCTTTCAGCAGGGTGCGGATGGTCTGAAGGTCTACAGCTGCCCGAGCTGCGGCGCGGAGCTTTTCTGCGACGAGACCACCGCCGCCACCAGCTGCCCCTACTGCGGCAACCCGACGGTCGTCCCCAGCCAGTTCCACGGTCAGCGGAAGCCGGACTTCGTCCTCCCCTTCAAGCTGGACAAGGCGGCCGCCGTCGCCGCGCTGAAAAACTACTACAAGGGCAAGAAGCTGCTGCCCCGCGCCTTCACCGACCAGAATCACATTGAGGAGATCCGCGGCGTCTATGTCCCCTTCTGGCTCTTTGACGGCCGCGTTTCGGCGGACATCCGCTATGCCGCCACCCGGGTGCGCAGCTTCACCAGCGGCAAATACCGCATCACCGAGACCGACCACTTTGACGTCCGCCGTGCGGGCACGCTGGATTTCCGGCGCATCCCGGCCGACGGCTCCAAAAAGATGCCCGACCCGATGATGGACTCGCTCGAGCCCTTTGACTACGGCGAGCTCAAGCCCTTTTCCACGGCCTATCTGCCGGGCTTTTTGGCGGATATCTACGACGTGAGCGCCGACGAAGCCGCCGAGCGCGCGGTGCGCCGGGCCTGCAGCACCTCCATCGCCGAGATGAACGCCACCACCGGCGGCTACGCCAGCTGCACGCCGGTCAGCCAGCGGGTGGAGATGCCGCGCTTTACCGCGCATTACGCTCTGCTGCCGGTCTGGATGCTCGCCACGCGCTGGAACGACAAGACCTATCTCTTCGCCATGAACGGCCAGACCGGCAAGCTCATCGGCGATCTGCCCGTATCCATGGGGCGCTGGTGGGCCTGGTTCTTCGGCATCGCGGGACCGCTGGCCGCCGTGCTGGCCGCGATCCTGTTTCTGATGTGAGGAGGGCGGCCATGAAGAAAAGATTGTTTTCTCTGCTCCTCGTCCTCCTGCTGCTGACGCTCTGCTTTCCCGCCGCGATGGCCGAAGCGCCCGCGGAAGAAACGGCGCCGGTCGAAGAGACCGCTGCCGTTGTGGAAACGGCAGCGCCCGAAGAATCTGCCGCACCGGCCTTCCCCTATGTGCTCGATCAGGCAGGCCTGCTGAGCGACAGTCAGCGCGAAGCCCTGGAGCAGAAGGCGGCTGCGCTGAGCGAGCAGCACCAGTGCAGCCTCTACATTGTCACCGTTAACGACCACACAAGCCTCAACTACGACGTGTATGAAGCAACCAAAGGTATCTTCACCCACTATGACCTCGGTTGGGGCGCGGAGAAAAACGGCGTGATCCTGCTGCTGAGTTTGAACGCGCGCGACTACGCCTTTGCCGGTCACGGCAGCAGCGGCGAGACGATCTGCAGCCGGGAGAGCAGCTGGCTCATTGAAGACATGTTCTTGGATGACTTCCGGAATAACGATTGGTACGGTGGTTTTGAGGACTTTTTGGACGCCTGCGATACTCAGCTTTCCATTCTTGAAAATGGCGAGGACGTCAATGCCGGCGCCGACATCGTCACCGGGCCGGACGGATTGGATTACCACGATTACAACAATCCTTACGAAACGCGCGAACCCAGCATCCTGCCCCGCGTGCTGGCCGTCATCTTCATCCCCGTCGCCGTGGCGCTGATCGTGTGCTCGGTGTTCAAGGCACAGATGAAGACCGCCCGGGAGGCCACCCGCGCCGACGAGTATCTGGTGCCGCACAGCATGAGGCTCCGCACCAAGGAGGACCGCTTCACGCACCGCACCGAGAGCCGCACCCTGATCGAAACCGATTCCGGTCACCGCGCCGGCGGAGGCGGCGGAAGCAGCTTCCATTCCGGCGGAGGCTTCTCCGGCCGCAGCGGCAAGTTTTAAAGAAAAAAACAGCGTCTCTTTCTCGGAGACGCTGTTTTTTTCACTTTTTGCAAGGACATTTGAGTACGACCGTGGCCGATCCCTCGATGGCATCCGGATCAAAGGACACGCCGTCAACCCGCACGATATTTCCGCGCAGCGCCAGGAAATCCTCCACCGGGCCGATCACGTCATAGCCGAAGCCCGCGCCGCGGTAGTGCATCGGTACCGTCAGCCGCGCGCCGACGGCTTCCGCCACGCGGTGGGCCGTTGCCGCATCGATCGTGTAGTGTCCGCCCACGGGGATCAGCAGCAGGTCGATCTTTCCGAGCACCGCGAGCTGCTTCGCGTTCAGCTCATGGCCCAGGTCGCCCAGATGCGCGACGCGCTTTCCCTCCGCCTCCACGACGTAGATCGTATTCTTCCCGCGCAGCAGGCCGCGCTTGTTGTCGTGGAAGCTGTCGATCGCCGTCACGCGGAAGGCGGGCTGCTTCCCGCTCAGGCGCACCGCTTCGGCAAAGCCGTGGTCTCGGTGGCCGTGGCTGCACAGCACCGCGTCCGCCGCCAGCTCCGGCAGCGCCAGCCCCGGCACGGAGCCTGGCGAATAAGGATCAAAGATGACGGAGCCCTCCGCCGTTTCAAGAAGAAAGCAGGAATGTCCGTACCAGGTCAGTTTCATCATGCACGCCCCCTTTTTCTTCAGTATAGCAAAGCGCCTGCGCCGCTGCAAGATTTTTCAGTTGACCTGGCATTTTCCGGATGGTATGATAGAAAAAAGAAATAGAATCAGGAGGCACTCCATGAGTGTGAAACGCTTTTTCCGGGTACTGCTCGGCCTGGCGCTGCTGGCCGGCTTTGTGTACTGTCTGTACTGCAACTATCAGGTTGCCCCGAAGCTGCTTGAGCCGGAGGGCTGGCTGCCCACGGTAGAGGTCCCCGCGCCGGTCGCTGAAACGCCCGCGCCCACCCTCCCGGATTTCATCCCCGTGGAATCGGAGAGCAGCGAAGCGGAGCCGACCGCGGAGCCGACGCCGGAGGTGACGCCGGAGCCCGCCGTCGATCCCGACAGTCCCGAGGGCCGCGCCGCCGCGATGGGTCTGCCCGCGCCGCCGGAGATCGACATTGAGAGCTGGGAGTTCATCCTTGCCAACGACTATAACTCCATCGGCGAATACGCGCCGCAGGGCCCGGAGATGCTGGAGGGCCAGCCGCTCGACTCGCGTATCATCGAGCCGATGAAGGCCATGGTGGCCGACACCCGCGACCAGGGGCTGAGCGTCTATCTCTCCTCCGGTTACCGCAGCTACGCCGACCAGCGCTACCTCTACAACCGCAAGGTGGCGCAGTATCCGCCCGACGGCAAGGATTCCAACGGCCGCTGGATCGTTCTGCCCCCCGGCACGAGCGAGCACCAGACAGGCCTCGCCTGCGATATCACGGACGTCTACCATGAGTTCAAGGACCGCAGCCTGGAAGAGACGCCCATGTACCAGTACATGAGCCAGCACTGCCAGGACTTCGGCTTCATCGTCCGCTATCCGGCCGACAAGGAGGACGTGACCGGCGTCATGTATGAGCCCTGGCACTTCCGCTATGTCGGCGTCGAGGCCGCGACCTATATCATGGAAAACGGCATCTGCCTGGAGGAGTTCGTCAGCCTCTACCGCGATATCTACTCCGCGGACAATCCCGCACCGGAGGAATAATAGTTTTTCATAACAAAAACCCGGGAGGGCATCGCCCTCCCGGGTTTATTCTTTCGAGATCTCAATTCAGATGCAGCTCACGGCAGCTGCCCGCGCCGAAGACGGCCTCCATGCCGGTCTTATAGCTGTCGAAGTAATCGGCGGGCATCAGCGCCTGCACACAGCCGGCAAAGCCGCCGCCGTGGACGCGCCAGGCGCCCTTGCCCGCGAGGAGCTTGGCGCTCAGCTCCAGGCCCTGCTGCAGCTTGGTGTCACCGGTAGCGCTGGTGACGATATTGTTCAGCAGCTCCTCCGAGGAGCGGCCGGACTCGTTCATCAGGCGCATATAGGCCTCGCCGTCGCCCCGCTTGAGAGCGTCGCGCATCTTGGGCACGCGCTCGTTTTCGGCAAAGAAGTGCATCGCGCGGCGGATCGGCCGGTCGGCGGCGGAGTAGCCGCGGGCCTTGAACTCCTCGGGATCGACGTCGCCGAGCACGCCCTTGTCAAAGAGGTTGGCCACATAGACCATGTCGGCCGGGATGCGGGCGTAGGAGGTGTCCAGTCCCGCGTGGCTGCCGCCGGTATCGGTCAGGCACAGGCGCAGGCCCATGCTGCCGAAATCGGCCTCGATCGGCTCGATCTCGTTGGTCTTGAAGTCGACGTATACGGTGTGGCCGAGGGAGCAGGCGAGCTGATCCATCAATCCGCAGGGCTTGCCGAAGAATTTGTTCTCGGCGCTCTGGGCAACGCGGGCGATGACCACGGGATCGACCTTGCCGTCGTTGTAAAGCGTATTGAGGATGCGGCCGATCATCACAGAGAAGGCCGCGGAGGAGCTGAGGCCGGAGCCCGCGGGCAGGGTGCTGCGGAGCTCTGCGTCAAAGCCGCCGACCGTCAGGCCGAGATCGGCAAAGGAGGCGGCCACGCCGCGAACCAGCGATTTGGAGGAGCCGAACTCCGTCGGGCGGACCTCCATCTGGCTGAGATTGACCTCAAAGGGCTCGAAGCCCTCGGAATGGATGCGGATCACACGCTCGTCGTTCTTTTCGCAGCGGGCGTAGAGGCCCAGGTCGACGCCGGAGGCCAGGATGCGGCCCAGCTGATGGTCGGTATGGTTGCCGGCCAGCTCGGTGCGGCCGGGAGTGAAGATTTCGGTTTTCATAGAGTGATATTCCCTTTCCTTTATCTGTATAACTCGCCATCCAGCATATAACAAACGGGAGGCAAAGTCAATTCGAAATGCCGGGAAACGCAAAGAAAAGCGGGAAGAGAGGACCTCTCTTCCCGCTTTTCAGGATGCTCACATCACGTCGGTGGAGCTGCCGTCGTCCTTGATGATCTCGAACTTGCAGTCGAAGCCGTAGGCCGCTGCGGCCGCCGCCAGGACGCCCCACCAGGGCGCTGCGGCCAGACCCACCAGGCCGCCGACGATGCCCAGGTTGACCGGTACGGTCAGCAGCACCTGATCGCCGCGCTTGACGCGGATCTTGTTGACGTTGCCCTCCTTGACCAGGGCCTTGATCTTCTCGATGATCTCATCGGTCTTGACGCCGGATTTCTTCTCGAGGAGGACGATCGCGTCTACCACGCTGCCCCCGCTCTTTTCCAGCGCTTCCTTCGCCTCGCTGTAGCTTGCGCCGGTGCGCTCACGGACGGCGTCGATCATTTCCAGGGTGATTTCCATTCTCATATCCTCCTTTGAATTTGTCGTGTGATGTTAAGATACCACATTTTCGGCGGAATAATTCAACAGACTGTGAATCAAATGTGAAAAAAGTGGAAATGCGGCATGCATTTCCACTTTTATTCTTTTGTTCGGCTCAGTACGCGACGCCCCAGTAGATCATCGTCTGTGCGGGCTTTCCGCAGCAGGCGCAGGTGTCGGCCAGATGCTCCTGCTTGAAGGGGATGCAGCGGGAGGACATGCCGGCCTGCTCCTTCATCGCCTGCTCGCAGGCGAGATCGCCGCACCACATGGTCTTGATGAAGCCGCCCTTTTCGGTCTGGAGCTGCTTGGCTTCTTCGATGGAATACGCAGCGTAGGTGTGCTCTTCCATGTTGATCCGGGCCTTCTCGAACAGCCCGTCGTGCACGGCCTGCAGCTGCTCCTGCGCCTTCGTCTCCAGCTCGTCGAGCGAAACGGGCGTCTTCTCGCCGTTGTCGCGGCGGACCATGACGCACTGGCCGTTTTCGATATCCCGGGGTCCGAGCTCCACGCGAAGGGGAACGCCCTTCATCTCGTACTGGGCGCACTTCCAGCCCATGGAGTTGTCGCTGTCGTCCATCTTCACACGAAGGCCCGCGGCCTGCAGGCGATCGCGCAGCGCGGCGGCGGCCTCGAGCACGCCCGGCTTATGCTGGGCGACGGGCAGGACGATGACCTGGATGGGTGCGATCTGCGGAGGCAGGACCAGGCCGTTGTTGTCGCCGTGGGCCATAATGACCGCGCCGATCATGCGGGTCGTCGCGCCCCAGGAGGTCTGGAAGGGATACTGCAGCTTGTTGTCGCGGCCGGTGAAGGTCACGTTGTAGGCGCGGGAGAACTTGTCCCCGAAGTAATGCGAGGTGCCGCCCTGCAGCGCCTTGTGGTCCTTCATCATGCACTCGACGGTGTAGGTGGCCTCGGCGCCGGCGAATTTCTCCTTTTCGGTCTTGCGGCCGCGCACCACGGGGATCGCCAGGACCTTCTCATAGAAATCGGCGTAGCAGTTGAGCTGCTGCTCGGTCTCCGCCATAGCCTCCTCGGCGGTCTCGTGGAGGGTGTGGCCCTCCTGCCACCAGAACTCGCGGGAGCGCAGGAAGGGGCGGGTGGTCTTTTCCCAGCGGATGACGGAGCACCACTGGTTATAGAGCATCGGAAGCTCGCGGTAGGAGTGCAGCACGCGGGACCAGTGGTCGCAGAACATGGTCTCGGAAGTCGGGCGGAAGGCCAGGCGCTCTTCCAGCTCCTCGCTGCCACCCATCGTGACCCAGGCCACCTCCGGCGCAAAACCGTTGACGAGCTCGCCCTCTTTTTTCAGCAGGCTCTCGGGGATCAGCACGGGCATCGCCACGTTCTCGTGCCCGGTCTTCTTGAACTCGCCGTCCATGATGCGCTGCATGTTTTCCCAGATCGCGTAGCCGTAGGGCCGCAGGATCGTGAAGCCCTTGACGGACGCATACTCCACCAGCTCCGCCTTGCGGCAGATGTCGGTGTACCACTGGGCGAAATCGACCTCCATATCGGTGATCTGTTCCACTTTCTTATCTTTTGCCATCGTGCGTATTAACTCCTTTTATCGGCAGGGGCCTTCCCCCGCTCTTCGTTATCTGCGGTATAATGATTATATGATGGCGAAAAGCCAAAAAGCCTTTCGCCGCGCCGCTTTGCGGCGCAGCAAAACAGCAGCGCTGTTTTGCCATATACTCATTGTAATGAACATCGGGCGAATGATTCTTAGAATCATTCGCTGCCAAATATGTCATTTGGCAGCGAAATCAATCGATTTCTCGATTGATTTCGCCATCCGATGATCGTTATTGTATGCCCCCGCCGCGTGCTTGTCAAGGCTCAGGCGCGGGGCGAAACGGAATAGTTGGCCGGATCCTTCAGCTGCTCCACCCAGACGGAGGCAGAGTCGATGCGCAGGTGCGCAAAGCCGTCGCGGCAGTGCTCAAAGGGCAGCTGTCCCCTGGCGTCCTTGAAGTGCTCGCCGATCTCCACAAAGGTGCAGTCGTTCTCCGCGGCAAAGTCCTTCAGGCGCGCGTTATAGTCGTCGACCATCTGGTTGGTCAGTCTGGGCGTATCGCCGGCCAGCGGCGTGCAGGACTGGATGAAAATGCGGATCTCGGGATTCTTCTCGCGGATATTATCCACCAGTTTTGCCCAGTTATCCATGGTTTTGTCGATGCCGAAGTTGGCGATGTCGCCCATGGCGCCCAGCATGATGAACACCTTGTTCACGCCGGCAGCCGCCAGCGCGCCCTCTGGCTTATAGTCCCTGCCGTGATAGCGCACGAGCATGGAACCGTCCACCGCGGCCTGCACGGAGTAGTCGACCGTGACCAGGAAGGTCGGCTTGCCGAGGCCGTCGTGATTGAGGCCGTAATACTCCAGTACGCCGGAGATCGAATCACCCAGGAAAGCGGCGTCGTCAAAGTAAGACGGCTCCAGCATCGGCTCGGCCGTGACCTCGGGCGTCGGCTCCGGGGTGGGCTCTGGGGTGGGCTCCGGCTCCGCCGGTTCCTCGGTCGGTTCCGGTGCGGGCTCGGCCGTGGGTTCGGGCGCAGGCTCCGGCGTCGGCTCCGGGGCGGGCGTCACCACCGGGATCGGACCGGGCGTCGCCGGGACCGTATCGGGCGCCTTATCCCACGGATCGTCGTACGGGTACGGCGAAGCAAAGGACGAGAGCGCATAGCCGCCTGCAAGAATCAGCAAAGCAAGAACAACAGCAAGAATTTTGGTCGCAGTATTCATAGGATCAATCCTCCGCGTTCCGTGATTCGGGTTATGGCATACTTCTATAATTATACATAATAATTTTTTTATGTTAATTTGTCAATGCTTGTCGTTTGTAACTATTTGTCACCACTTTTTTCACAAAATTACATTTTTCCCCTTGACATTTCGAAAGGCAGCAGATATGATGAACTCAATCACGGTTCAATGCGGGCGTTTCCGATGGAAACGCCGTCTGTTCTGTGTGGGAGGTGTCAACGATCAACAAGCAAAAATTTTTGGCCGAGCTGGCGAAACTGCTGACCTTCATGTACGAAGACGACCGGCAGAAGGCCCTCGGAGCCTATAATGAGATGTTCGACGAGGCTGAGGACGAGCAGATGCTGCTGCAGGCGCTGGTCTCTCCGCTGCGCCAGGCCGTAGAGGTCGCCCGCGCCTACAACGCCGGCAAGCAGAGCCTGAGCACCGCGGCCAAGCCCCGGGAGGACGAAGAGGCGAACGACGCCTTTATGGATACCATCCATCGCATCCGCGCCGAAGCGCTGAAGAAGCAGCCGGCCGTCCAGGTCGTCAACGAAAATCAGATTTCCCTTTTTGATGCTCCGGAAGAGACGGGGCCGGCAGAGGCTCCCGCTCAGCCCGAAGCGGCCGCCGAAGTGCCTGCGGAAGAAGCTGCCGCGCCTGCCGAATCAGAGGACGGCGCTGAAGCTCCTGCGGAAGAAGCCGACGCGCCCGAAGAAGCCGAAACCGAAAACGGACCCGAAGCCGAAGAGGATGCGCAGGCCGACGAAGAGGACGAGGACGCTCCTCTGCCGGAGTCCAAGCCCGCCCCCGCGCTGCAGACCGCCGAACTGGACCGCAGCCAGCCGGCGCAGAAGACGGTCCGCAAGGCCCGCGTTCCGCTGCTGATCCTGTATATCCTGCTCGCGATCCCCCTGGGCCTGATCGGCCTGGCCATTCTGCTGATCCCGGCCCTGGTCAGCCTGGCGGCCGCGATCGTCTGCATCACCGTTGCCGTGCTCGCCGTTACCTCCGCCCTCGGCTCCTTCCCGAAGATCGCCAATCTTCTGGTTGCGCTCGGCGCGGCGCTGATCCTGCTGGCCGTCGGCCTGGTGTTTTTGATGCTGTTCGTCTGGTTCCTGGCCGGCGCCATCGGCGGCATGATCAACGGTCTCATCACTCTGGGCGGCAAATGGTGCTATAAGGAGGTGCCTGCGGAATGAAAAAAGCATGGAACGTTGTTCTGGTGATCGTTTTTGTCATTATTCTGCTCGGCGCCACGGCCATCGGCGTGGGCTATCTCACCGGTGCAGACCTTGAGCAGGTCTATATGACGCTGGAAAAAAGCCCTGTGGCCACCTTTATCCTGCGGCTGATCTCCTACTGGGAGAAAGGCTTCGCCTACGCCCAGCAGCTGGTTGCGACTCTTCCCCAGTTTTTTGCCGGTCTGTTCTGATTTTATACCATATGAAAACTCCCTGTTCTGTCGAACAGGGAGTTTTTTCATTTACAGGCCTCGTCGGCTCTGCCGCAGCCGGACGGCTGCCGCCGTCAAGACCAGCAGGATTCCCGTATACAGCAGCAGGCCTGTCAGCGCCGCGCCGTTCCAGACCGCCCGCAGCAGCCAGGTCGGCGGCAGCAGCAGGCGCAGCGGCCGCAGCAGCTTCAGGTCCAGGAATACCGGGCAGAGCACCAGCATCGCCACGGTCAGCACGGGGATCAGCGCGCCGTAATGCTCCTGGCGCGGGCAGAGACAGCGCAGCAGCTCGCAGAAGAGGGCCGCGGCCGGGAGATACAGCAGCATCAGCCCCAGCTCGCGCCACAGACCGACCGTGACGCCGGCCAGCTTCATGGCGAGCAGCGCCGCCAGCGCGGCCGGGAGGATCGCGGTCAGGTGGCTGAGCAGCGGCAGCCAGCGCCGCGCGCGCTCCGACAGCCAGGTATAGCTCCCGTTTTGCTCCTCCTGGTAGCAGTAAAGCCCGGAGGCCATGCCGCAGAGCACCAGCAGCAGCGCCATCACGCCGCGCAGCGGCGCGGTCAGATAGCTGTCGGCGGTGTCGACCGGCTCGCCCTCCAGCGTCTCAAAGCGCAGGATCTCCTCCGCCATGGTGCCGCTGGCATAATAGCGCCGCAGGTCGGCGCGGTCAAGCTCCTCCGCGCCGAGCTCCGCAGTCAGATAGTCCGCAAAGAGCGCGAAAGAGGTCTCCGGATAGATCGCCGCGAACAGCTTCTCCCGCGACAGACGCAGGAAGACGTTGTCCTCCCGTTCCAGGACGGTGACAGCCGCGGCGTGTCCGCGCTGCGCGAAGCGATCGAGCTTTTTCTCCAGATCCGCGCGGAAGATCCAGGCCGCATCGGCCTTGCCGCGGCTCACGGCCTCCCGCGCCCTTTCCTCATCCTCGCACGGCAGGAAGCGCAGCACGCTCTCCTCCGCCGTCAGCCGCTCAACGGCGGCGCGGGCCGCAGCGTCGTCCGGGTCCTCCAGCGCCAGTGCGATGGTCAGCACCCCGCTCTCCTGCCGGGAAAACAGCGTGATCGCCAGGGCAAAGAGCGGCACCAGCAGCAGCACGGCCAGATAGGCCGGGCGGCGCAGCAGCCGCTTGAGCAGCAGGCCGGACCAGAGGAAAAACCGGCGAAGTTTTTTCATTTCTCCGCCTCCCTTCAGCTCCGGTTCTGCCGGCGGCGCAGCAGCACCGCGGCCGATAAAAGCATTGCCAGCCAGAGCCATACAGCGCCGATCCCGGCGCTCCCGCGCAGCAGCAGCGCCTGCAGCCGCGCCATCCCCGCCCCGGCGGGCAGCACCGCGCCGAAGCGCCGCAGTCCCTCCGGGAACACATTGGTCGGATAAAAGCAGCCGGCCAGGTAGCCCTGCAGCACCGCGCTCAGAAACTGCAGCAGTACGCCGCCGACGGTGCCGCCGGCCAGCTCAAACAGCAGAAACTGAAGCGCGCAGATCATCAGTGCCGTCGGCAGCGCGCCGAGGGCAAAGCGCGGCAGGCCGCCATCCTCCAGCTCCGGCACGCGCAGGCCAAAGCGGCCGAGCAGCAGCCCGGCCAGAAGCCCCGCGGCCAGCAGGCCGCAGAGCATCAGCAGCACATAGCTCAGATATTCCGCCAGCACCTGCCCGGCGGCGCCCAGGCCGTCCGCCTGCAGCAGCCGCCCGAGTTCCCGGGACCGCCCGGCAAACAGCGGCACGCAGCTGATGGCCCAGAGCATCAGAAACAGCAGCGACAGGCCGCAGAGATAATAGGCCGGCAGGCTCAGCGCGCCGTCAGGATCGACGGTCTGCCGATCATAGAGCCGCTCGCGGTCCATGAGGCGCAGCGCATAGCGGAACACGAGCCCGTCGCCCGCCCGGTAGGGATCGACGCCGGGCAGCCTGTCGGCGACAAAATCCTGCGCGCCGTACACGGCGTTTTCGGTCTCCAGCACCAGCCGGGAGATCGTCTCGGCAAGCTCGCGCATCATCTGCGCGCCGATGTCCGCGCTTCCGGAGGCGGACACATAGGTGATCGGTCGGTGCTCGCCGCGCATCATCGCCTCGGCAAAGCCCGCGGGGATCAGCGCATAGCCGTCGATCCGACCGCGCCGCAGCGCGCTCGCCGCCTCCGCCTCGTCCATGGGCTCGAAGCGGATCGAAAAGCGGGAGGAATCCATGCTTTCGAGCATCTGCAGCCCCTCGGCGAGCATATTCTCTTCCAGATCGCCCACAAGGCCGATGCGGACGGGCTCCGCGGCGGCCTCATCGCCGGCGTGCAGCCCGGAAATCAGCAGCGCCGCCAGCGCCGTCAGCACCGCCAGCAGCAGCGTAACGGCGAGCATGCGCGGCAGCAGCCGCGCGGCGCGGCGCAGCTGCAGGCGAAAATACGTCAGAAAGCGCTTCATGGCCGTTCCAGATCGCGGATCGGGCGGCTGCGCTCGCCCGTATAGGCATAGGGCTCCAGCAGCCCGCCGCGCAGCAGCCGCCACTCGTCGCACAGCTCCAGCTCCCAGGGATCGTGGGAGGCCATCACCAGCAGGCCGCCGCTCTGCCGGAAGTTTTCAAAGCAGCGCAGGATCCGCTCCTTGGCCACCAGGTCCAGCGCCGCCGTCGGCTCGTCCAGCAGCAGGATCACGGGATCGTTGGCCAAGGCGCAGCCGATGCTCAGGCGCTTGCGCATGCCTCCCGACAGCTGATTGGCCGGCGTATGCAGGAATTCGTCCAGGCCGAGCTGCCGCAGCACGCCCCCGTCCAAAGAGCGCGCAAGCGCCTCCGGTTCGTACCAGAGGCGCAGATTGTCCCTTGCGCTCAGCTCCTCGATCAGCGGCGTGCCCTGGGGCACATAGGCGACCTGGGAGGCGCGCAGGCGCGGATTGCGCAGCAGGTCCTCGCCCTGCCACAGAAAGCGCCCCGCGTTCGGGCGCAATACGCCGGCGAGGATCTTCAGCAGCGTGGACTTGCCGCTGCCGTTGGCGCCCAGGATGCCCAGGCAGCTGCCCGCCGCAATACGAAAGGAGGTCCCGCGAAGGACCTCTTTTCTTCCGTATCGCTTTTGAATGTCAAGGATTTCCGCTTCCATGGATCAGATGTAGTTGCCGATATCGCCGAGCACGGAGGCGGGCAGCCCGGCGTCCATCAGATCCTGCAGGATGCCCTGCAGCTTGCTGAAGTCCAGGCCGGAGGCCCAGGTCTCGGGATCCACGGCATCCGCCGGACGGCTGATGTCGAATTGTTCAACGCGGTAGGCGTCCATGCTCATGCCGGCCAGTTCCTTTTTGCCGGCATTGAGCGTCATCGTCACGCTGCTGCTGTCCTTCTTGACCTCGCCGCTGCAGACGCCGCTCAGGCTGCGCAGCAGATCCTCCACGCCGTCAGGCATGGTTCCGATCTTTTCGACGAGGCGGTTGAGCATGTCCTTGTGGGGCGTCGCGCTGATCTCGTAGGTGAATCCGTTATTCGCGGCGGCTGCCTCCAGACTGATTTTGAACAGCCTCATGTCGTTCTTCGTCTCGTCGTCCTCGCTGCCGTAATACGTCTTGTAGTGCATATCGAAGCTGCCGGTGATCTCCTTGTTCAGGCTGAGCTTGCCGCCGCCGTCGAACACCACCGTCTTTTCGTTCCGGTAGCCTTCCCAGCTCTGGTCCGCGAACACTTCTGCATGGACGCCATAGTTGAGGCCCTTGAGCACCGCCGCGTAGCGGACCTCATAGAGCACTTCCTTGTCCTCGCGGAGCTTGATGTCACGGCCGACGATGCGTCCCTGTCCGTCGACGTAGACGGTCATCAGAACATTCCGGGTGATCTCCTTCGGATCCATTTCCTCGAGCTCGGCGCGTTTGCTCTCCATTTCATTGAGGATGCTGTCGTACTGCTGCTCGATCTCTGCCTCACTCATGCCCTGGCTCTTCAGAACGGCGAAGATCACCGTTTTGACCTCGGCGTCGTTCTGGGCCTTTTTCAGCACGTCCTTGGCGATCTTCAGCATCACCTTGCCGTCGATCTTGACCTCCAGCGCGGTGTACCGGCCGCTCAGGTCGCCGGCGCTGAGCTCTTGCGTGCCCTTTTCCACCTTGGTCAGATCGCCGATGACGATCTCGGAATAGCGGTCGATCAGCGTGGTGATCAGCTTCTCGTCCAGCAGCGTTTCGGCCAGCTCCTGCGCCGCGGCCTGATCCTCGGCATCCAGGCCGGAGGCATAGGCCATTTCCTCCGGATCGATCCGGACCGACTGGCCGGACAGTCTGGGCACGGTGAAGAAGACCTCGCCGGAGGCGGTGTCGAGCGCGAAATCGGCGTCGATGATGTCCTTGTCGTTCAGGAAGGCCGTCAGGCTGCCGCCGAGCAGCTCGTCCTGCGAGCCCATGGAGAGATAGAAGCCGAGATTATTCAGCCAGCTGAGGTCCATGCCGAGTTCGTCCTCGATCAGATCGGCGACCTCGTCGCTGAGGGCGCTCTCGTCAAAGCTGAGCTGGAGCTTTTCTTCCGCGAAGAAATCCTTGGTCCCGTCCCCGGCCTTCGCCGCCTCCTGATAGAGCGCGAAGATGCCCTCGCCCTCTTCCGCGGCGTCCAGCCCGCGCCGGACGTTGTTCTTTTCCACGCGCTGATAGTACTCCTCCGGGGAGGAGAAGGTCTTGGCAGCGAGGTTCGCCGCAAAGGCGCTGACCGCGTTCCAGCGGAAGATCGCCAGCGCTGCCGCAGCTGCGACGATCACAAGCAGAATGCCGAGGATCCAGCCCTTGGCCTTGCCTTTGGGCCTGTCCTTTTTCACTTTCTTCGGCTTTTCCGGCTCCACGGGCGGCTCTGCAGGCGGCGTGGGCGGCTCCGTAAAGGAGGGCGTCTGCTCCGGAGCGCGTTCGGGCTCCGGTCTGGCTTCCTCCGGGGTAAAGATCTCGACAGGGGCGCCGCAGTTGCCGCAGAAGCGCTGGCCCTCCGCCATCTGTGCGCCGCATTTTGTACAGAACATATGGATTCTCCTCTCGTTTTCATGCTTTTCCTTGCCTGTGTCCTGAGATGTTTCGATAAAAAAATTATAGCACAGTCCGCCCCCTTGCACAAGGAAGAATCTGTCCCGAGGCCGCGATTTTCACGGCCTTTTCCACAGGCGCAGCAGGCCGCGGTCGTTCAGCTGACGGAGCGTGACCAGCAGCAGCGGGAGCAGCAGCAGCCCCGGCACGCCGCAAAGCTTCCATCCGACATAGACCGCCAGCAGAGAGGACAGCGGATCCAGGCCGATCTGATCGCCCAGGAGCTTGGCCTGCAGGAGCTCGCGCATCAGGCTGATGCCCGCAAAGGAGATCGCCAGGCCGATCCCCAGGCGCATCTCGCCACGCAGCAGCGCCACCGCCGCCCAGGGCAGCAGCACCACGCCCACGCCGAACACCGGCAGCGCATCCACGACCGCCGTCAGCGCGGCGATCAGCATGGCGCCGCGCACCCGCAGGATCAGCAGCGCCGCCAGGAGCTCTACAAAGGTGATGAGCATCAGCAGCAGCTGCGCCCGCAGCCAGCCGCCGAAGCTCTGCTTCAGGTCCTGGGAAACCAGTTCGAAATGCCGGAGCCATTCGGCCGGCAGCTGGGCCAGCAGGAAAGCCTTGACTTTGGGAAAGGAGGCCGAAAGGAAGAAGCTGCCCAGGCCGGCGGTAATCAGGAAGAGCAGCGCGTCCGGGCTGCGCTGCGCCGCGGCGGCAGCAGCGTCCAGCAATCTGCGGGAAAGGCCGGCGGGGACGGCGGTGAGCGCCCGGCCCACCGCGTCCAGGGCAAGCTCCAGGTAATCCGCGCCGCCCGGGATCTCCGCCGCCAGGCCCAACAGCCACTGCTCCAGTGCGGAAAGACGCTGTTCCCAGGCAGACAGCAGGCCGGGCAGCTCCGCCGCGAGCGCATTGAGCGCGGCAAAGCCCCGTGAGAGCAGCCGCGCCATCAGAAACAGCAGCAGCGCGAGCAGCCCCAGCGTGACGACGGCGGACGCCGCCGCTCGTGAAATATGCAGGCGCCGCAGCAGCCGCACAAGCGGCTCCATCAGCGCCGCGAACAGATAGGCCAGCAGAAAGGGCGCCAGCCCCGGCAGCACGAAGCGCAGCGCCAGCCATGCGCCGCCCACCAGCGCGCCCGCACAGACCAGCCATTCCAGACAGCGCAGCGCCCGGTTTCGCATCAGCCCGCCCCCCTTTTCCGATCAAAAACTGAGATATGGAAAAGTCTGCCCAGCGGCGGGCAAAAATATCAATATAAAAAAAGATGGCGGACTGATCAACAGTCCGCCCAAGGGAATTGTGGGATAAAGATATGAGCCGCGTCCTTCCGCTCGGATTTGAAGGACCCATTGGATAAGCTGTGCCTATACGATAGCGCATTTTTTTCATCTTGTAAAGAGCGAAGGAGCACCTGTTTTGTCGAATGAATATTTTTTAAAAATCCGGCCACAATAGTTCCGAATCCATATGAGAGGAGTCTGGAACATGATCATGGATCGTATCGCACTTGTCCTTGCCATCATCGGCGGCATCAACTGGGGCAGCATCGGGCTGTTCCGCTTCGACCTCGTCGCATGGCTCTTCGGCGGCCAGACCGCGACCGTCAGCCGTGTGATCTACACGCTGGTGGGTCTGGCTGCCCTGTGGTGCATCTCTCTGTTGTTTCGCAGCGATGCCATCACCGACGACGAGATTTAAAAAATAGGGAGAAGGCACAAAGCCTTCTCCTTATTTTTTATGCTTTTGCCTCATCCAGCTTCAGCAGCGGCTTCACCCGGGCCGACAGCAGCAGCGCCAGCACCAGCTTGAGCCCATCCGGCAGCAGGAAGGGCAGCACGCACCAGGACAGCGCCGTCATCACCGACAGCGGGCCGTTGGCGCGGCTGTAGACCTCGATGAACCACAGCGTCCCGAAGGCATAGCAGAGGGCCAGTCCCAGCAGCAGCGCGGCCACGCGCAGCCAGAGCGAGCGGCCCAGGCGCTCAAACAGCCAGTAGACCAGCCCCGTCAGCAGAAAGCCCAGCAGATAGCCGCCGGTCGAGCCGAGCAGAATGCCGAGGCCGCCCGTAAAGCCGGCGAACACCGGCACGCCCACCGCGCCGAGCAGCAGGTAGACCGCAACGGCGATCGTGCCGCGCGCGCCGCCCAGCAGCTCCAGTGCGCAGAACACCGCGAAGGTCTGCAGCGTAAAGGGGACCACGGTCTGGATGGAAATCCAGGAGCAGACGGCGATCAGCACCGCCATTAGAGCCATATAGCAAAGGTCTTTGGTGCGAAAATTCAAGTGTTTTGTCCTTCTTTCCTCTCGCCGGTGAGGCTGGCACAGAGCGGATACCACTCGCAGTCGCCGCAGATCTCAGCCAGACGATGTTTTTCCAATATCTCAGCGCGCACGCGCTCTTCCAGCGCGGCCGCCCGGTAGCTTTTCCCCGGCTCCAGGCCGAGCAGCCGCCTCACGGCGGCGTCATAGCGCGAGACCTTGTCCTGCGAGACGCAGCTTTCGCCCCGGCGGTGCGGGCAGGCCGCGCAGATGTCGTCCGCGCCTTCGGTCAGCGTGAAGCCGCCCTCCGCGGCAAGGCGCCGCTTTTGGGCGGCTATGTTGGCCGTGAAGGCGTCGCTGTAGCCCTCGCCGATGAAGTTCGGCAGGCAGAGCAGATGATGGGCACGCAGCTTCATACGCCGCCTCCTCTCCCAAAGAGCCAGAAGCACAGCGCCAGCTGCAGCAGCGCGAGGATCGGGAAGCCCCAGGCAAAGGTCCAGTGCTTGGTCTTGTGCCGGAACGTGCGCATTCCGAGCACGCCGCCGAGCGCGCCGCCCAGCAGAGCCAGCAGAAACAGCGTTTTCTCCGGCACACGCCAGGCGCCCATCTTCGCGCGGCGCTTGTCCACGCCCATCACGGCGAAAAGCACCAGACTCATCAGCGCCAGCCACAGCGGCAGCAGCCGCCGCGGATCGCCGGCAAACACATCGATGATCCCGCTCATAGCAGTTCTCCGTAATACCAGCCGGACGTGCCCTTGTGCTTGACAAAGTAGCCGCGGCTCGTCTCCTCCACCACGCTCACCGCGTCGCCCGGCTCCAGCGGCAGCACATAGTCCGTGCAGTCGTTGCAGTCGGTGAATTCCTCGTCGGTAAAGAGGTATCTGGTCAGGATATCCATCTCGTAGCCGGTGCGGACATGGCGGCAGCGGGAGAATTCCTCGCCGCGCCGCAGCACCTGCACCCTGCTGTCGCCCCAGCGGATATAATAGGAGCGCTCCCCCGCCGCCTGCGCGGATTTCACCGTGCGCACCGGGAAGGGATCATAGGCGACGAGGCCGAAGTCCTCGCTGCCCTCGTACGGGATGACGAGGGCGTTGAGCTGCCCGTCGTCCTTGAGCACGCAGCCGCCGTCGATGGAGACGATGCGGCTGTCGCGGTCGATGATCGGATTGGCGCAGACGATATCGCTGCCGTAGAGCACCACCGGCCAGTGGCCCACGATCACCCATTTGTCAAAGCGCCAGCCTTGATTCATAAACGCATCGCAGCGCGTCAGCTCGTCGGCCGTATGCGCGCGCAGGGGCTTTCCGGGACGGACGGCGGCGTGCGCAAAGATATAGTGATCGGTTTCGATGGCGTGCGGCAGGCTCTCCAGAAAGGCCCATTCGGCCGCGAAGCGCCGCCGCAGCAGCTGCTTGACCGCGCCGAAATCCTCCAGATCAAAGGGATCGACGCCGGCGGCGTTGCACATCTCCCACAGCAGCCCGACCTTTTTGTACAGGATGTAATGGACGATATGCTCGTCGGCCTCCTCGGGATAGAGGAAAATGTCATTCCAGCTGTCGCAGTTGCCCAGCAGCAGATGACAGTTGCCGCGCCGCGTCAGATCCATCAAAAAATGCAGGGTGTTCAGGCTCTCCGGGCCTTTTTCAAGGAAATCCCCGTCGACGATCAGCTCGTCGTCCGCGCCGAAGGCCGCCTTTTCCAGCACTCCGCGCAGATAGGGCAGATTCCCGTGGATGTCCGAGACGACCAGGATGCGCCGCCCGGCCGGAATGCGCAGGCGCTGCACGCGGGCCGGATAATCATACATAGCCCGCACCCCCGATCTTCTTCTCGAGCATCCAGACCCGGCCGAAGCGCCCCTGCTCCGAGCCGATTTTTTCAAAGCCCCAGTGGCGGTAAAAGGCCATGGCCGCGCGGTTGTCCTCCGCCGCGTACAGGCGCAGCGAGCGCCGCCCGAGGCTGCGGTAGTGCATGATGACCCGCCCCAGCAGCTGGATGCCCATGCCCTGGCGCCGGAATTCCGGCCGCAGATAGATGAGGCTCAGCCAGCCGTAGCCCTCCTTTTCGCCGCGCTTGGTGTCCATGTCCACAAGGCCCACCGGCTCGTCCTCCGCCAGGATGCGCAGCACCGCGCCGGGATCGGCCCGCCGATGCTCGGCGGCAGCGAGCAGATAGCTCTCCGGCGAGAAGCCGCGGGTCGTGCCGTGCGCCGCGCGCCAGGCGTCCTCGTAGCAGGCGGTGTAAAAGGCCGCCTCTTTGACCGGGTCGATGGCCTCGGCCCGGAGGTCGGGTGTCTGCTCCCAGACCGGGATGTTCAAAACCTTGAGATGTTCACAGTCGCCGATATATTCCGGCGTGAACACACCGTTTTCAAACTGAAGGCAGGAGATCGCCGTGTTGCCGCCGAGCGGCAGGCTGTCCGGGTCGCCGGGGCGGACGCCCAGCATTTTGGCCAGCAGGCAGCGGATCGTGACCCCGTGGCTGACCACGGCGACGGATTTTCCCTTGTTGTCGCGCAGGATCTCCTCGATCGCGGGCCAGGCGCGCGCCGTCACCTCGGCGTAGCCCTCCGCGCCCTCCTCTTTCCAGCCGTCCTCCCGCTGCAGGAAGCGCTTGATCTCGCCCGGCGCGTCGTGCTTCAGATCGCCGAAAAAGCGGCCCTCCCAGGGGCCCATGTTGATTTCCCGCAGGCGCGCATCGATGCGCAGCGGCAGCGGATGATATTTCTGCAGCGCCTCGGCGGTGTGGATCGCGCGGCTGAGGTCGCTGACGTAGATCGCGTCGAGCGGCGTATCCTTCATCCGCTCGCCCAGCAGTTCCGCCTGGCGCAGGCCGAGCGCGGTGGCCTCGCCGTCCCAGTGGCCCTGCATCATACGATATAGATTGCCTTCCGCCTGCACGTGGCGGATCAAATAAATTTTCGTCATTGTGACACCCGAATCTTGACCGAAAGGCCGGGATGAAGTATAATTGGCTATTATAAAAGGGAAAACCGCTCTCTGTCGGGTCGATGACCCTATTATAGCGTGCCTGGCCGTTTTGTACAAGTCCAAAAAGAGGGGTGTATGCCATGCCGCAGGATGCGGGAAACAGGAGAAAGGTGCGGGCCGCGGCGCTTGTCGCGGGCGACGGCGCCATGCTCCAGGCCATCCTGGACTCCATGTATTTCAAAGAGCTGCCGAATTTCGAGCTGGTGGCTGTGATCTCGCCGGAAAAGGGCGTGTACGCGATGCAGCGCGCGCTCAATGCGGGCGTGCCGGCCTATGTGGTCGACCCGGAGCTCTTCCCCACCATGACCAGCCACAGCATGGCCGTGGCCAACAAGCTGCGCGACATGGACATCGAGCTGGTGATCCTCGCCGGCTATGATCTGCCCCTCGGCGTGATCCCCTATCAGTTCAAAAACGCCATCATCGGCACCTATCCCGCCCTTTACCCCGCCTTTGAGGACGAGGAGGGCGACATCCAGCGCGCCGTGCTCGAGCGCGGCGTCAAGGTCACCGGCGCCACCGCCTATTTCTGCGATCAGGACGGCCGCGTGGGCGGCATCATCCTGCAGAAGGCTGTGGACGTGCTGCCGGGCGACGATCCGGAGTCGCTGCGCCGCCGCGTGACCGAGGAGGCCGAATGGAAGATCCTCAGCCAGGCCGTCGCGCTCTACTGCGCCGGCAAGCTGAAGATCCACGGCAAGCGCGTCGTCATCGATAACTGAACATAAAACGCAAAAAGCCCTTCGTCTTTGGACGAAGGGCTTTTTCTGTCCGTTTATCCGTTTTTCCTCCAGGTGGAGGGCAGAAACAGGATCAAAATCGCGTAGATCTCCAGACGGCCGCAGAGCATCGTGAGGCTCATGACGATCTTGGAGAAATCGGAGAAGATCCCGAAGCTGCCGGCCGGGCCGATCAGCGACAGGCCGGGCCCGATGTTCGACATGCAGGAGAGCGCCGCCGTGAAGTTGGTGGCGAAATCATAGCCGTCGAAGGAGACCAGGAAGGCGCAGCCGAGCAGGATCAGCATATACAGCGCAAAATAGGTGTACACGGCGCTGGTGGTCTCCCGACTGACGCGCTGCCCGTCCAGCGACACGCGGTTGACGCTGCGGGGGCGCACCATCTTCCTCATATCTGCCGCCGCGGTCTTTACCAGCAGGATCACACGCGAGATCTTGAGGCCGCCGCCGGTGCTGCCGGCGCAGCCGCCGATCAGCATCAGGCACACGAGCAGCGTCTGGACATAGCCCGGCCATTTGGTAAAGTCCTCCGTGCCGAAGCCCGTCGTGGAGATAATGGTCGTCACATTGAAGAAGGCGTGACGGAGCGCGGCCGCAATGCTGCCGTAGATCGGGCGGATGCCGATGGCGATCGCCGCCACGCTGACGGCAA
Source organism: Oscillospiraceae bacterium (assembly GCA_902778115.1). Classification (GTDB taxonomy): domain Bacteria; phylum Bacillota; class Clostridia; order Oscillospirales; family Oscillospiraceae; genus Limivicinus. The sequence goes on from CACYWG010000002.1 coordinate 86,255, forward strand.
TGATGCCCCAGAGCCAGTGCAGCTCTTCGCTTTTCAGCGCTTCCTTCGTGCGGCCGGCCAGAACCAGATAATAGAGGTTGAAGTTCGTTCCGAAAAGGATCAGGAATACGCCGATCACGATTTCGATATAGGCGCTGTTGAAAGCGCCGATGCTGGCCGCGCGGGTCGAGAAGCCGCCCGTACCGGCCGAAGCGAAGGCGTGCAGCAGCGCCTCATAGAAGCTCATGCCGCCGAAAAGCAAAAAAACGGTTTCCGCGAGGGTCAGTCCCAGATAGATCAGATACAGGATCATCGCGGTCTTTCTTGCGCGCGGGACGAGCTTGCCCACGGTGGGGCCGGGCACCTCGGCGCGCATGATGTGCATGGAGCGGTCACCGCTGAGCGGCATGACCGCCATGACGAAGACCAGCACGCCCATGCCGCCCAGCCAATGGGTGAAGATGCGCCAGAACTGACCGGAGCGCGACAGGGCCTCGACATTGGGCAGCACGGAGGCGCCGGTCGTGGTGAAGCCGGAGGTGACCTCGAACACGGCGTCGATATAGCGCGGGATGTCCCCGCTCAGCACCAGCGGCAGCGCGCCGATCAGGCTCATCATGATCCAGACCAGGCCGACCGCCGCAAAGCCCTCCCGCGCGTAGATCTCGGTGCTCTTCGGCTTCAGGCAGAGCAGCAGCGCGATTCCCAGCGCAGCAGACAGGGCGATCGTCAGCGCGAAGCCGAGCACGTTTTCCCCGTAGATCAGCCCCACGATCAGCGGCAGCAGCAGGAAGGCTGCCAGAAGCAGCAGCACCGTGCCGAGGATCCTTGCGATCATGCGGCCGTTCATTTCCCGCCCTCCAGGATCTGGTCAAGACCGGTCAGGCGTCCGGCAGCCGTGACGATCACGGCGTGATCGCCCGGCTGAAGCGCGGTCAGGCCGTTGGGGATCACGCTCTTGCCGCCGCGGATCACAGCGCCGATCAGCACGTTTTTCTTCAGCTTCAGATCCTTGAGCTGTATGCCGGCGATCTTCGAACCCTCGCTGACCCGAAACTCCAGCGCCTCCGCCTTGCCGTCAGCCAGGCGGTGCAGGGTCTCCATCCCGCCGCCGCGGCTGTTATCCAGCGCGCGGACATAGCGCGTCAGCTGCTGGGCGACCAGTTCCTTCGGCGTAACCACGCTTTCCAGCCCCGCGCTCTCCAGGATCTCGGAGAAGTGCTCGCGATTGACCTTGGTGACGATCTTGGGCACGCCGCAGCGCCCGGCATACATGGAGATGATGATATTGTCGCCGTCCTCGCCCGTCAGCGCGGCAAAGGCGTCGGCCCGGGTGATGCCCTCCTCGGCCAGCACGTCGCTGCGCGTGGCGTCGCCGCAAACAATGGACGCGTGCGGGATCAGATCGCAGAGCTTTTCGCAGCGTTCCTCATCCCTCTCGACCACGGTGACGGAAATGCCGCTGTCTTCCATCATGCGCGTCAGATACACGGCGATGCGCCCGCCGCCCATGATCATCAGGTTCTTCACCGGACGGCGGTACTGGCCGATGGCCTCGAAAAACTTCCGCAGCTCATGGCTGGAGCCGCTGAGAGAGAGCACGTCCCCGCTCTGCAGCGTAAAATCGCCGTTCGGGATCAGCGCCGCGCCGCCGCGCTCGACCACGACCACAAGCACTCTGGCACCGAAGGCGCGCGGCAGCTCCCGGAGGCTCATGCCGTGCAGACGGCTGCCCTCCGGCACGCGGTATTCGACGATCTCGACGCTGCCCTTGGAAAAGGTGTCCACGCGCGAAGCGCTCGGGAAGCGCAGGATGCGCGAGATCTCGCGCGCGCATTCGTATTCGGGGTTGATGATCAGCGACAGGCCCAGCGCATCCTGCAGGAAAGCGGTCTGGTGCAGATACTCCGGGTCGCGGACGCGGGCGGCCACGTGGCGGGTGCCGAGCTTGCGCGCGGTGATGCCGCAGACCATGTTTACCTCGTCCTGCTCGGTCGCAGCCAGCAGCAGATCGGCATGCGCTGCGCCCGCTTCGCGCAGGGTTTCATGGTTGGTAGCGGTGCCCAGCACGCAGATCACGTCCAGGGTATTGGAAATGTGCTCGATGACTTCCGGATCGCGGTCGATAACGGTGATATCGTGCCCTTCGGAGGAAAGCGTTCCCGCTACCGAGCTGCCCACTTTGCCGCCGCCGGCGATAATGATCTTCATCTTGTGTCCTCCTTTCGGAAGATATGCTGCCTATTTTTTTATTGTATCACTTTTGCGTGTTCCTGTACAGGATTATTTCCTGTCGCTGTTTTTCCCGTGCAACGCATTGCAAAATGTGTTTTACGCGATTATAATAGATTTGATTGAGTACGGTCCGCAGATCGGGGGAAAGAATCCGTCCTCCGGGCGCGGCGGTCTGAAAGGAGGGTCCGGCGTGAAAAAGAGAAAACGGTTTTCCTCCACACAGACGATCATGTTCGCCTTCCTGGCCGCTATCGTCATCGGCACGCTGCTTCTCATGCTGCCCTTCAGTACTGTCAAAGGGGCGTCCGTCTCTTTTGTCGACGCTCTGTTCACCGCCACCACCTCCGTCTGCGTTACGGGCCTTGTGACCGTCCCCACCGTTTCAACCTGGAGCGTGTTTGGACAGGTCGTCATCCTGCTGCTGATCCAGATCGGCGGTTTGGGCGTCGTCACCTTCATGACGGCCATGATGCTCAGCTTCCGGCGCAGGCTCGGCATCGGAGATCGGATGCTGATTCAGGACGCGTTTAATCTGAATACGCTGTCCGGTCTTGTCTCCTTCACGAAAAAGGTCCTGCTCGGCACCTTCCTTGTGGAAGCCGCCGGCTGTCTTCTGTATATGACCGTCTTCGTCCCGGAATACGGGGCGCGCGGGATCTGGATTTCCCTGTTTACCTCCGTTTCTGCCTTTTGCAACGCAGGTCTCGATATCCTGGCAGAGGACAGCCTGTGCCGCTATGTCCTGAATCCGACGGTGAACTTCACCACCTGTCTGCTGATCATTCTGGGCGGCATCGGCTACTTTGTCTGGTGGGATCTGCTGAATGCCGTCAGACAGCGCCGCGGGGGAAAGCGGCGTTTGATGCAGCTGCTGACCCTCCACAGCAAGATCGCGCTCTCCATGACCGGCGCGCTGATCCTCTCCGGCACTCTGCTGTTTTTCCTCTTTGAATACGGCAATCCCCGCACGATCGGAGGCTTTACCCTGCCCCAGAAGATCATGGCCGCCTTTTTCCAGTCGGTCACCACGCGAACGGCGGGCTTTGCGACCGTTCCTCAGCAGAATCTGACGAACGCCTCGTCGCTCATTTCACTTTTGTTCATGTTCATCGGCGGCTCTCCCACCGGCACTGCAGGCGGCATCAAGACCGTGACCGTTGCCGTCCTGCTCGCCTCCGCCTTTTCCACCATCGCCAACCGGGAGGAGGCTTCGCTGTTTCAGCGGACGATTCCGAAACAGGCCGTCAGCAAGTCCGTCGCCGTCATCAGCGTCTCCTTCCTGATCATGGCCACCGCGGCTGTTCTGCTGGAGGTTTTCACCGGCGCCGACGCGCTGGACGTCCTGTACGAAGCCGTCAGCGCCACCGCGACCGTCGGCCTGACCCGCGACTTCACCTCAACGCTGAACCTGTCCGGGAAACTGGTCGTCATCGCAACCATGTATCTGGGCAGGGTCGGACCCATTTCGCTGTTCATTGCGCTGAATACCAGAAAAGAAAAATCCAACCTGATCAAGAATCCGACGGAGCAGATCAGCGTGGGATAAAAAGAAAGGAATCGGGATACACATGAATCAGACATATGCCGTATTCGGACTCGGGCGCTACGGAACGGCCGTCGCCAAGGAGCTTGTCAAGAACGGCGCGGAGGTGCTGGCCGTCGATATCGGCGAAGAGACCGTTAACTCCCTGGTCGACGAGCTGCCTTTCTGCAAGTGCGCGGACGTCACCGACCCCGACGTGCTGCGGCAGCTTGGCGTGTCCAACGTCGACGTCGTCATCATCGCCATGGCCAACAACCTGGAGGCCAGCGTCATGACCACGATGCTGTGCAAGGAGCTCGGCGTCAAGACCGTCATCGCCAAATGCGCAAGCGAAATGAACTGCCGGATCCTCAGCCGCGTCGGCGCGGACAAGGTCATTTTCCCCGAAAACGAGTCCGGGATCCGACTGGCCAAGAATCTGCTCAGCGACGGTTTCATGGACATCATCGAGCTGTCGTCCGACGTGTCTATGCTTGAACTGGACATTCGTCCGGAATGGGTCGGGAAGAACCTGATGGAGCTGAATCTCCGGAAACGGTATTCCATCAACGTCGTAGCGCTCATCAAAGATAAAAAAATCAGCACCATGATCGATCCGGAAAAGAAGCTGGACCAGAGCATGAAGCTGATCGTGATCGCCAATATGGCAAAGCTGAAAAAGCTGAAATGATCCCTCCCGCACGAGACAAGACGCACGGACTTCCGTCCGTGCGTCTTATTTCATGTCAGCGCGTCGATCAGCGCCTGCAGGCGCTCGGCAAAGCGGCCGATGTGCACTCCGTCGATGAAGCGGTGGTTGACCTCGACCGAGTAGCCAAGCTCACGCCGCCCGTCCCCCAGGACGTACCTGCCCCAGGCCAGGCGCGGGATCGCGTCGTCCGGGTCGAAATCGCGCTCGTTCGTGAGCGCGGTGATGTCCAGCCAGGGCAGACAGGAGAGGAAGATCAGGTCGTCGCCCTCCTGGCTCATGTCGATAAAGGCCGTCTGCGCCGCGCTTTTCTCGCGGGCGGCGCGGCAGAAGTCCTCCATCGTCCCGTCCGCGGCCATCGTGACGATATGAAACTGCTCCGCGCCCTTTTTCAGATCCGTAAAGCTCGGCCGCCGCTCCGCAAGGCGCACGATCTCGCCGCCGCGCAGGGCGTAGGAAAAGGCCGGGGTTTCGTTGATCGCCCTTGCAGACAGGTAAACCAGCGCATAGTAAAACGACAGGCCGCGCGCCTTGCAGTGCTCGTACAACTGTGTTACGTCCAGGCGGAAAGTCACGCTGTAAAAGGGATCGGACACGCCGGAGAAGAAGTCGAACAGCTCCTTCCGCTCCCAGCGCTCGTAGACTTCACCCTTCATCCCTGCTGCTCCCGGATCTTCTTTTTCCAGCACTTGTGGCACATGGCCACATAGCTGTCGTTGCCGCCGAGCAGCACCTGCGCGCCCTCGGTGACGATACGGCCGCTGCCGTCGATGCGGGCGTTGACCGTGGCCTTGCGGCCGCAGGCGCAGACGGTCTTGATCTCGGTCAATGAATCCGCCAGCTCCATCAGGCGCTGCGCGCCGGGGAAGAAATGGGTCAGAAAATCGGTGCGCAGGCCGAAGCACAGTACCGGCAGATCCTCGTCGTCGACAAGCTCGCGCAGCTGGTCGATCTGCTTCGGGGTAAAGAACTGCGCCTCGTCGGCGATGATCACGTCGTGCTTTCCGGCGGCGTGATAGGCGTCGATGATGTTCTGCTCTGGCGTGATGATCTCGGCATGGCGCGCAAGGCCGATGCGGCTGCGGATGATATCCGCGCCGTCGCGGGTATCGGTGCTGGGCTTGATGAGCCAGACCGTCATGCCGAGCTCCTCGTAGTTGAACTGCGTGATCAGCGCCTGGGCAGATTTGGACGAGCCCATCGCGCCGTATTTGAAGTAAAGCTTAGCCATGCGGATTCTCCTTTTCTTTCCTCTGCGAAGCCTTAGGGCTTCGCAGCCGAATTCAGGTGCGCGCGCACGCGCTCCATCACCATCTCCAGCGCGACACGGTTGTGCCCGCCCTCGGGGATGATGATGTCGGCCCGGCGCTTGCTGGGCTCGACAAACTGCTCGTGCATGGGCTTGACCGTGCTCAGATACTGGTTGATGACGCTCTCGAGGCTGCGGCCGCGGTCGCGCACGTCGCGCACGATGCGGCGCAGGATGCGCACATCCGCGTCGGTGTCGACGTAAAGCTTGATGTCCATCTGGTCGCAGAGCTCGCGGTTTTCGTAGATCAGGATGCCCTCGACCACGATGACCCGCGTAGGCCGGATGGTGACGGTCTTGTCCGTGCGGTCGTGGATCGCGTAGTCATAGACCGGGCAGGTGACGGTCTTGCCCTGCTTGAGGTCCTTGAGCGCCTGCACCAGCAGGTCGGTGTCGAAGGCGTTGGGGTGGTCGTAGTTGAGCTTGGCGCGCTCCTCATAGGGCATGTTGTGGTGCGCCTTGTAGTAGTTGTCGTGGTGGATGACGGATACCTCGCTGCCGAAATTCTGGATCAGCCGCCGGGTGATGGTGGTCTTGCCGCTGCCGGTGCCGCCGGCAATGCCGATGATCATGATATCGCTGTCGCTCATCTCTGTCTCCTCCCGCTTTTCTTTGTTTCGCTCCTATTCTACCACAGCCGGCGCGCCGTTTCAATTTGACTTTTGCTTTTCTCCTCTATATAATGTGGATAACAGATCCGAATACTTATCCAAGGAGGAATCCCCATGCCGACCCCACACAACACCGCCAAGATCGAAGACATCGCCAAGACCGTGCTGATGCCCGGCGACCCGCTGCGCGCGAAATTCATCGCCGAGACCTTCCTGACCGAGCCGCGCCTCGTCAACAACGTCCGCGGCGTGCAGGGCTATACCGGCACCTGGAAGGGCGTTCCCGTGACCGTGATGGCCTCCGGCATGGGCATCCCCTCCATCGGCATCTACAGCTGGGAGCTGTTCAACTTCTACAACGTGGAAAACATCATCCGCATCGGCTCCGCCGGCGCGCTGCAGGACGATCTGAAGCTGCGCGACCTCGTGGCCGGGCAGGCCGCCTGCACCAACTCCAACTATGTGAAGAACTTCGGCCTGGGCGAGGCCGCCACCTACGCCCCGATCGCGGACTTCACCCTGCTGTCCAAGGCCGTGGAAGTCGGCCGTGAGCACGGCGTCGACATCCGCGTGGGCAATCTCCTCGCCTCGGACACCTTCTACTCCCCCGAGGGCTGCGGGAAGAACGACGAATGGAAGCGCATGGGCGTGCTGGCCATCGAGATGGAGTCCGTCGCGCTTTACACCAACGCCGCCTACGTCGGCAAGCGCGCGCTGTGCCTGTGCACGATCTCCGACCACATCTACCGGCCCGAGGAAAACCTCCCCGCCGAAGACCGCCAGACCTCCTTTACCCAAATGATGGAAATTGCGCTGGATACTGCGGTGAAGATGGAAAACCTCTGATCACCGCCGCTGTTCATTCTGCCAAAAAATAAAGACCCCGTTTCCCGCGGTTTTTGCAAGATTATCCTTGATTTGCGGATAAAGTGCATGGTATAATGTCATGCGCGTAAAAATAACACGCCTTTGAAAAAATTTTATGGAGGAAAAAACATGAAAAAGATTCTCGCACTCATCCTCGCGCTGTGCATGGTCTTTGCTCTGGCCGCCTGCGGTCAGCAGGCCGCTCCGGCCGCTGAGAAGCCCGCTGAGGCTCCCGCCGAGCAGCCCGCCGAGGCTCCTGCCGAGCAGCCTGCCGAAGCTCCTGCCGAGCAGCCCGCTGAGGCTCCTGCCGAGCAGCCTGCCGAAGCTCCCGCCGCTGTCTCCGCCGACGAGATCGCCGACGAGATGACCTCCGAAGACGGCAAGTATGAGATCGCTTTCGTCACCGACGTTGGCCAGCTGAAGGACAAGTCCTTCAACCAGGGCACCTTCGACGGCGTGAAGCTCTATGCTGCCGCCAACGGCCTGAGCTACAAGTACTACCAGCCCGCCAACGGCGACCAGGCCACTGACGACGACCGCTACGACGCCATGAAGGCCGCTGCCGACAACGGCGCGAAGGTCATTGTCTGCGCCGGCTTCATGCAGGGCAACGCCCTGGCCAAGGCTGCCGCTGAGTTCACCGACGTCAAGTTCGTCTTTGTCGACGGCTGGGCCTTCGACGGTCTGAACAACATTGCCGGTATCGCCTTCAAGGAAGAGCAGTGCGGCTACCTTGCCGGTTACGCGACCGTCAAGGAAGGCTTCACCAAGCTCGGCTTCTGCGGCGGCGGCGGCGGCACCAACCCGGCCTGCTGCCGTTACGGCTACGGCTTTGTTCAGGGCGCTGCGGCTGCGGCTGCCGAGCTGGGCATCACCGTTGACATGAACTACTCCTGGCTTTACGGCGCTTCCTTCTCCGCTTCTCCCGAGCTCCAGACTCTGGCCAACGGCTGGTATGAAGCCGGCACCGAGGCGATCTTCGCCTGCGGCGGCTCCATGTTCGCCTCCGTCGCCGCTGCCGCTTCCGCCAACGACGGCGCGGTCATCGGCGTTGACGTCGACCAGTCCTTCGAGTCTGAGACCGTCATCACCTCCGCCATGAAGGGTCTGTCCTCCTCTGTTGTCTGGGCTCTGACCAAGGCCTACGACGGCACCTGGGAAGAGATCGGCGGCGTTGCCACCAGCCTGGGCGCTGCGGAAGACGCAGTTGGCCTGCCTGTTGACACCTGGTCCCTCACCGGCTGGACCGTCGAGGAGTATCAGGCGATGCTCGCCGACATCATTGCCGGCAAGATCACCATCGACGACAACTACGAGAACCTGGCCAGCACCGATTCTCTGAACCTCAACATCGTCGAGTAATCAAACCAAAAGCCAAAAAGAGGAAAGTCTTCGGACTTTCCTCTTTTTCGTCTGTCAAAAAGCTCGATCAATCTCCCGCGATAGAGCCGCGGGGGAGCGCGAGGGGGCAAAGGCCCGCCTCGCGTTTCAATCAGACGCCGTCTGAAAAAGCCAGATAAGATCAAGCTTTTTCAGGTAATGGCATTTTGCTTTTCAGCAAAATGCCCGGCGGCAGAAGCGCAGTCAAAAAAGTTCCAGGCAAGGCTTTTTTGACAAGCTGAGGAAAGTCTTCGGACTTTCCTCTTTTTTCTTTTTCGGCTGCGTTAAAAATCTTGCAATTAAAGGTCGCATCTTATATAATTATTACATTAAACTCCTGCATTCAGGCAGGCAAAAAATCGGAACAAGAAAGTAGGTGGCGCTTATGGGAGATGCTCCTCAATACGTGATTGAGATGCTTCATATCACGAAGGAGTTCCCCGGCATTAAGGCAAACGACGACATCACCCTGCAGCTGAAAAAAGGCGAGATCCACGCCCTGCTCGGTGAAAACGGCGCCGGCAAATCCACGTTGATGAGCGTTTTGTTCGGCCTGTATCAGCCGGAAGCGGGTGAAATCCGCAAGGACGGCAAGCCCGTCAAGATCAACAACCCCAATGACGCGACCGCACTCCACATCGGCATGGTGCACCAGCACTTCAAGCTGGTCGAGGTCTTCACCGTGCTGGATAACATCATCCTCGGCGCAGAGGATACCAAGCTCGGCTTCCTGCAGAAGAAGGAGGCCCGCAAAAAGGTCGAGGCCCTGAGTGAAAAGTACGGCCTGAAGGTCGACCTGGACGCGAAGGTGGAGGACATCACCGTCGGCATGCAGCAGCGCACCGAGATCCTGAAGATGCTGTACCGCGACAATGAGATCCTCATCTTCGACGAGCCCACCGCCGTGCTGACCCCGCAGGAGATCGACGAGCTGATGCAGATCATGAAAAACCTCGCCGCCGAGGGCAAAAGCATCCTCTTCATCTCCCACAAGCTCAATGAGATTATGGCCGTTTCGGACCGCGTGTCCGTTCTGCGCAAGGGCCGCTACATCGGCACCGTCAACACGAAGGACACCAACAAGCAGGAGCTGTCGAACATGATGGTCGGCCGCCCGGTCCAGCTCGAAGTCGTCAAAAAGCCGGCCGAGCCGAAGGACGTCGTCCTGCACATTGAAAACATGTCCGTCGCCTCCAAGCTCCACAAGCGCAACGCCGTCAACAAGGTCTCCCTGGACGTGCGTGCGGGCGAGATCGTCTGCATCGCCGGCATCGACGGCAACGGCCAGACCGAGTTCGTCTTCGGCCTGACCGGCCTGGAGCCGCTGGCCGAGGGCAAGATCGAGCTCTGCGGCGAGGATATCTCCAAGGCCTCCATCAAGCAGCGCGCCGCGCACATGAGCCACATTCCCGAAGACCGGCACAAGCACGGCCTGGTGCTGGACTTCACGCTGGAGCAGAACATGGTGCTGCAGCGCTACAAGGAGCCCGAATTCCAGCACGGCGGCTTCATCCGCTTCGACGAGGTCCGCAAATACGCCGAGGGCCTGATCGACAAGTTCGACGTGCGCTCCGGCCAGGGCCCGATCACCATCGCCCGCAGCATGTCCGGCGGCAACCAGCAGAAGGCCATCATCGCCCGCGAGCTGGACCGGAACATGCCGCTGGTCGTCGCCGTTCAGCCGACCCGCGGTCTGGACGTCGGCGCCATCGAATTCATCCACAGCCAGCTGGTCGCGCAGCGCGACGAGGGCAAGGCCATCCTTCTGGTCTCCCTGGAGCTGGATGAGGTGCTCAGCCTGTCCGACCGCATCCTCGTCATGTACGAGGGCGAGATCGTCGGCGAGCTGGACCCGAAGAAGACCACGGCGCAGGAGCTCGGCCTGTACATGTCCGGCGCCAAGCGCAGCGGCGGAGAGGAGGAGAAGGCATGAACTCGTTCTGGAAAAAAGAAGGCACGCAGAAGATCCTTTCCTCGCTGATCTCCATCCTCATCGGCCTGGTCGTCGGCGCGATCGTCGTGCTCGTCGTCGGCATCTTCAACAAGAGCATTTCCCTCAAGGGCGCCTGGGAAGGCATCCGCCTGATCTTCATCGGCATCCTCAGCACCGGCCGCAACGCCACCGGCGCGCTGACCTGGGGCTTCAACCCCGCCAGCATCGGCAACATGCTCTTCCGCGCGACCCCGCTCATCATGACCGGTCTTTCGGTCGCCCTGGCTTTCAAAACCGGTCTGTTCAACATCGGCGCGCCCGGCCAGTACCTGATGGGCACGCTGGCCACGCTGAGCATCGCGCTCAGCATCCCCTCCGGCGCTCTCCCCGGCTGGCTGATCTGGCTGCTCGCCTTCCTGGGCGGCGTCCTCGCCGGCGCGCTCTGGGGCGCGATCCCCGGCCTGGTCAAAGCCTTCCTCAACATCAACGAGGTGCTCGCCTGCATCATGACCAACTGGATCGCGGCCAATCTCGTCACCTGGGCCTTTGACGTCAGCAAGTTCAAGAACATGGTCGAAGGCACCAAGTCCGGCTACATCTACAAGACCACCTACGGTCTGGTGGACGGCACTTACGTCGACGGTGCCGGCGTCGCCACGGCCAAGCTCGGCCTGAACAAGATCTTCCCGGGCTCGCAGATCAACGCCGGCATCCTGGTGGCGATTCTGCTGGCGATCGGCGTCTACATCCTCATCAGCAAGACCACCCTCGGCTACGAGCTGAAGGCCTGCGGCGCCAACCGCCACGCGGCGCGCTACGCCGGCATCCATGACAAGCGCAACATCGTGCTGTCGATGGCCCTGTCCGGCGGTCTGGCCGCGGCCGGCGCCTCGCTCTACTTCCTCTCCGGCAACACCGAGTTCTTCTGGTCCACCTATCAGTCCCTGCCCGCCGCCGGCTTCAACGGCATCCCGGTCGCGCTGCTGGCGCTGAACAATCCCATCGGCGTCATCTTCTCCGCGATCTTCATGGCCATGCTGAACATCGTCGGCCTGCAGCTGACCAATCTGACCGCCTACAACGAATATATCACCGACGTCATCATCGCCGTCATCGTTTACCTGTCCGCCTTCTCTCTGGCGATCCGCATGCTGATCGCCGGCAAGAAGAAGAGCGTCCCGCCGAAAAACGGATATCCCAAGCCCGGCGATCCGAAACCCGAAGACCTGAAACCCATCGACAAGAAACCGGACGCTGCGGAAGCCGTGAAAGGAGGCGATGAGGCATGACGTTCCTGATCCAGCAAACGCTGATTTACGCAGTTCCCCTGATGATCGTGGCGCTGGCCGGCGTGTTCTCCGAGCGAAGCGGCATCATCAACCTCGCGCTGGAAGGCATTATGATCTTCGGCGCCTTTATGGGCGTGCTGTTTGTCAACCTCGCGCAGAAGGCCGGCTGGTTCGTGGACGCGAAAGCCGCCGGAAACTGGCTGGCCCTGCAGGGCTTTGAAGTGCTCGCCATGCTGGTGGCCGCACTGATGGGCGCCGTGTTCTCCCTGCTGCTGAGCTTTGCCTCCATCAACCTGCGCGCCGACCAGACCATCGGCGGCACCGCGCTGAACCTGATGGCTCCCGCGCTCGTGCTGTTCTTCATCCGTCTGATCGCCAACCAGAACACCCTGCAGATGGCGACCGGCGACTCCGCCAGCTGGTTCATGATCAAAAAGAGCACGCTGGGCTTTGAGAAGAACGCCGATCTCGGCTTCTTCGGCAACACGCTGCTGCACAAGGTCTATCTCGCCACCTATATCTGCATCCTGATCTTCATCATCCTGTCCGTGATCCTGTACAAGACCCGCTTTGGTCTGCGGCTGCGCTCCTGCGGTGAAAATCCCCAGGCGGCGGACAGCCTCGGCATCAACGTGCACAAGATGCGCTACGCCGGCGTTTCGATCTCCGGCGCGCTGGCCGGCATGGGCGGCTTTGTCTACTCGCTCACCACGGCCAACTGCACCTCCAACGGCGACGTGGCCGGCTTCGGCTTCCTGGCGCTGGCCGTTATGATCTTCGGCAACTGGAACCCGCTGAATATCGCCGGCGCATCCCTGCTCTTCGGCCTGTTCAAGTGCATCGCCGCCGCGTACTCCAGCCTGGATATCAACGGCGACGGCGTGTACATGCTGGCGCAGATCGGCATCAGCTCCCATCTCTACCGCATGCTGCCCTATATCATCACGCTGGTCGTGCTCGCCTTCACCTCCAAGGGCTCCCGCGCACCGAAGGCAGAGGGCATCCCCTACGACAAGGGACAGCGCTGAGCCATTCCTTAATCTTTCTGAAAATGCCGCCGAATCGGCGGCATTTTCTTTTGATTTGTGGTATAAAGAGATCACTTGTAATTTTTTCCTCTGCGGAGGCCTGTATGAAACGAACGATCCTTTTGCTCTCGCTGCTGCTCGGTGTGCTGCTGCTCGGCTCCTGCGCCTCGCAGGCGGCCGTCCCGGCGGCGGACGAACCCGCGCCCGAGCCGATAGTCCCGGAACCGACGCCGGACCCGGCCGACGAGCCGGAGGCAGCGCCGGTGCCGGAGCCGGACGCGGCCGAGCGGCGCCTGGCGTCCATGACAAGGGAAGAGAAGGTCTGTCAGCTGCTGATGCTCTGCAGCTCGGATGAGGACGAGGTCCTGCCTGCGGCGGAAGGCGGCGCGGGCGGCCTGTGCCTCTATGCCGCGTCCTTTGCCGACAAAGACAAAGCCGCTGTCCTCGCCATGACGGAAGACCTGCAGGCCCGCTCTCCGATCCCGCTGCTGCTGGCCGTGGACGAGGAGGGCGGCACCGTCTGCCGCGTCAGCTCCAATCCCCGGCTGCGCGCCGTTCCCTTTGCCGCGCCGCGCTATCTGTATGAGCAGGGCGGCTGGGCGCTCATTGAGAGCGATACGGCGGAGAAAGCGCAGCTGCTGCGCTCGCTCGGCCTGAATGTGAACCTCGCGCCGGTGGCCGACGTGCCGCTGAGCTGGCAGAATTACATCTATGCCCGCAGCTTCAGCACCGATCCCTCGGAGACGGCGGACTATATCCGCCGCGTGGTGACGGTCATGAAGCGAGAGGGCATCGGCTCTACGCTCAAGCATTTCCCCGGCTACGGCGGCAGCGCCGACACCCATACCGGCCAGGCCTATGACCGGCGTCCGCTGGAGGCCTTTGAGGAGGGTGATTTTCTGCCCTTTATCGCCGGCATCGAGGCAGGGGCGGACGCCGTGCTGGTCAGCCACAACATTGTCGAATGCATGGACGCGGACTATCCCGCCTCCCTCTCCCCCGAGGTGCACCGCATTCTTCGGGAGGAGCTGGGCTTTTCGGGCGTCATCCTCTGCGACGATCTGAGCATGGAGGCGATCGGGCAGTTCACACACGGGGAAAACGCCGCCGTCGCAGCGGCGCTGGCCGGCAACGATCTGCTCTGCTGCGGCGATTTTGAGGCCTCGGCGCAGGCGCTGCTCGCCGCCGTGGCGGACGGCGTCCTGCCGGAAGATCAGCTCGACGCCTCGGTGCTGCGCATCCTGCGCTGGAAGCAGAGCCTCGGTCTGGATCTGGGTTGAGCGCGGCCCGGAAAGATCATCTTCCCCTTTTTGCCGCAATATGATAAACTGGACGGGAATTCAGGAAAGGATTTGAAAGACAGATGAAAAAGATTCGGATCCGTCTGCTGCTGTTGCTTCTCTGTAGCCTGCTGCTGTGCGGCTGCGTCAGAGGCGGCGCTTCGCCCGCCGCACCTGCCGTGACGGGCGCAGTGCCCACAGAGTCAGCCGTTCCCGCTCCGGAGGAAGATGTCTCCGCTCAGGAGGGCGCATCGGAAAAACGCATCGAAACGCTCTCGCGTCAGGAGGACATCCCGGTCTTCAGCGAGATGGAATATGAACGTCCCTCGCTCGAGGAGATGGACGCGCTGATCCTTGCCGCCGAGGAGGCGATGGACGCCGGCGCCGATTTTGAGACGCTCGAGCCGCTGCTGGACGACTGTTTCCTCTATTACTATCACTATGACACCATGTACACGCTCGCGGACATCCGCAGCTGCCTGGATCTGAGCGACGAGTACTACGCCGCGGAATATCTCTGGTGCGCGGAGAACTACACGCTGATCGACCAGGCGATCGACAGCCTGTATTACGCCTGCGCCGCCTCACCGATGGCCGCGGAGCTGGAGGAAAAGTACTTCTGGGAGGGCTTCTGCGAGGAGTACAGCGACGAGACGGAATCGATCTATAACGACGAGACTGTGGCGCTGATGCAGCAGGAGAGCAATCTGATTGCCGAATACCGCGCACTGATGGCGGAGCCTGTCGTCAGCTACCGCGGCAAAGACGAGCCTCTCGACGAGCTGCTGGAGCGGCTCAGCGGCTCGGCCTACAATAACGCCGTGGTCGCCTACTATACGCAGTATAACGAGCGCGTCGCCGATCTCTTCATCCGCCTGGTCTCCGTGCGCGAGCAGCTGGCCGGGGCGATGGGCTATGACAGCTATGAGCAGATGCAGTATTCCTACGGCTTCGGGCGCGATTATACGCCTGAACAGGCCGAAGGCTACCTGCAGGACATCAAAACCTATATGGTGCCGCTCTACCGGGATCTGTCGGTCAGCTCCGTTCCTTATGAGATCTGGTACAGCGATCTGGACGAGGAGACGCTCCGGGATATCCTGCGCCAGTCCGTTTCGGACTTCGGCGGCAGCGTTCAGGAGGCCTATGATTTCATGCTGCGCCATGAGCTCTGCGACCTCAAGCAGGACAGCCGCAAAGCCAACATGTCCTTTGAGACCTATCTGAACGACTATGAGGCGCCCTTCCTCTTTGTCAACGCCGCGGGCACGAACGAAGATATCCTCACCTTCGCCCATGAATTCGGCCACTACAGCGACGCCTTCGTGAATCTGAATTCCTATGAGTCTGTTGACCTGGCTGAGGTCTATTCCCAGGCGATGGAGTACCTGGTGCTCAGCCGCCTGGACGAGCAGCTGGACGAGGAGGAGGTGGACAATCTCGCCCGCATCAAGATGATCGACACCGTCGAGATGTTTGTGCAGCAGGCCTCCTATGCCGAATTCGAGCACCGGGTCTACGCCCTGGGCGCGGAGAATTTGAGCGCGGAGGTCCTGAACGAGACCGCCCGCAAGGTCGCCAAGGAATACGGGTATTACGTCTATCAATACGACGAATTCTTCTCACTGAGCTGGATCGACATCCCGCATTATTTCGAGCAGGCCTTCTATATCGTCAGCTATCCGATCTCCGACGACCTCGCCATGCAGATCTTCGATCTGGAGCGCGGGGAGCCGGGCGCGGGCATGCAGCGCTATCTGGATAATCTGGAGCGTGACTTCTCCGGCATGATGGGCCTTGTGGACGCGGGCGGCTTTGAAAGTCCCTTCGCGCCCGGCCGCGTGGAGGCCATCGCCGCCACGGCCCGCGAGATCCTCGGCCTTTGAGGAAACTAAAATCATCCCCGGGGCAAAACACCCCGGGGATTGTTTTATCTTCTCGGGCAGAAGCGCTGCGCGCAGCAGCGCCGGTTTTTCTTCGGCATCAGGCCATCCGGACGCAGCGGAGGCATCGGCCCCATCGGGGGCGGCGGAGGCGGAGGCGGCCACATCGGCGGCGGGCCCGGGCGGCTGTCGGTCACGCGCCGCCAGACCCGCTCAAAATGCCGCAGCTCCCGCTGAAAATCTCGGTTCATCTTCTTCGCTCCTTGCATGGGGATTCCCCGGTGTATCCTATGCCGGGACTTGCAAAGCGGTGTGAGATATGAGATAATAAATAAACCTTTATACAACAACTGCTCGCTGGAGGGAGTTTTATGCCCAGATTTTTCATTGCCGGCACCAATCTGGCCGGAGGCATGGCCGTTCTGCGCGGACGGGACGCCGAGCACGTGCGCGTGCTGCGCCTGCGCCCGGGCGAAGAGCTGACGATCTGCGACGGAGAGGGCACGGATTACAGGTGCCGCCTGGTCTCCTCCGACAAGGAACAGGCGGAGGCCGAGGTGCTGGAGGTTCGCCGCTGCCCGGCCGAGCCGAGCGTGGCCGTCACGGTGCTCTGCGGCCTGCCCAAGGGCGACAAGACCGACTATATCATCCAGAAATGCGTCGAGGCCGGCGCCTCCGAAATCGGCTTTTTCCTCACCGGCCGCTGCGTGGCGCGCCCGGAGAATCCGGAAAAGAAGATCGAGCGCTGGCAGCGCATCGCCGAGGAGGCTGCCAAGCAGTCCGGCCGCGGCATCATCCCGCAGGTGAAGTGGGCGGGCGACCTGGCCGGCGCGCTGGATATCGCGGTGAAGAAGGATCTGGCGCTGTTCCTCTACGAGACCGGCGAGCGCGAAGCGCTCGATCAGGTGCTGGAGGCCAACAAGGAGATCAAGACCGCCGCGCTGCTGACCGGACCGGAGGGCGGTTTTGCCGAGTTTGAGGCGAAGCTCGCCAAGATCGCGGGGCTGCATGTCTGCTCGATGGGCGAGCGCATCCTGCGCTGCGAGACGGCCCCGGTCGTCGCCGTCACGGCGCTGATGTACGCTACGGGGAATCTGTCATAAACATAAAAGAGCTCGCCTCTGCTGAGGGCGAGCTCTTTTACTGCCGGAAACGGACGGTTTCGACGACCTCGATCGTCTCTCCGTTTCGCTCGATAACATGCGAGAAAAGCGTACGGAAGCCGAGCTTCCGGTGCAGCGCGGCCGAGGCTTCGTTGAAGGAAAAATAGCCGCTGTTGACAAAGTCGATCCCATCGGAGCGGAATAACTCGTCCAGCACCGCCGCCAGAGCCTCCGTCATCAGGCCCTGCCTCCGCCAATCCCGATGCAGCGAAAAGGACAGCGACACGCCGCGCTTCCCGCGCAGCTCCTCCCTCTCGCACAGCGGCGGATTCAGCTCGCCGGCGCAGACATGGCCGACGACGTGTCCCGATTCCTTCAGCACCAGCGCCGTCACGCCCGGGTTTTCCAGCCGCCACTGAAAATCGCCGCGGAAATCTTCCTCGCAGGTGAACGGTCGGTAGCCCAGCATGCGCCACATCTCCGGGTCGTTGAAATCGTCCCGATAATCCTCATAATCGCGCTCTTCATAAGGCCGCAGCAGCAGCCGTTTCGTTTCAATAAGCATAAGTCTCTCCCCGGGGAAGGCGGATGAATTATCCAAAGAGCGATTTGCCAGAATTTTCTCGTCGCAGGGAAGTCAAGAAATCGAAGGAATACTTTGTGTATTTCGAGATTTCGAGACGAAGCTGCGGCGTGAAAAGGCCGCAAAGCGCCGAAGGGATAATTCATCCGCCTTCCTCTTATAAAGCCGAAACCGCGAAGCAGGGCTGCTTCGCGGTTTCGACGTTCCGTCTATCTATTACTTGATGCCGTACTTCTTGTTGAACTTATCCACGCGGCCGCTGGTGTCGACCAGCTTCTGCTTGCCGGTGTAGAAGGGGTGGCACTTGGAGCAGATTTCAACGGTGATGTTCTGCTTGGTGGAGCCGGTCTCGATCACGGCGCCGCAGGCGCAGCGGATGGTGGTCGGCTGATAATTGGGATGGATTCCTGCCTTCATTGTTTGTTTCTCCTCATCTAAGGCTGCCTTGATTGTGCCGGCGGGCATAGTTACAAGGCGCAGAGAGAATCATAACACAGCCGCCGCATTCTGGCAAGTCTTTTTTTGAAAAAGTTCTGTTTTACCAAAAAACGGCCTCTGTCGTCCGACAGAGGCCGTTGCCTTTACTTTGGTTCAGCCCTCGGTCTTGGCGGGCTCTTCCGTCGCCTCGGGTGCGGCGGGCTCTTCCGTTGCCTCGGGTGCGGGGGTGGCGATCGGCGCCGTCACAGGATCCACCAGCGCTTCCTCGGCGCCGGGGGTCGCGCTGAGCGCGATGCTCGTCAGCCACTCCTCGACGGCCTTCTGGGTCAGGGAGTTGGTCGCCAGCAGCTTGCTGTAGATCTCGCCCTCGCCCACGTAGTACATCACGTGGTAGCCGGCATACTGGCCGTTCGTGCCGTAGACGATGCCGGTGTCGCCGCTCTTGCGGCCTTCGGCAAAGCAGAAGTCGTTGAAGGCCTCGACCATCTGGCCCTTGGCCACGTTCTCGTACAGGCCGCCGTTGGCCTTGGAACCCTCGTCCATGGAGTACTGCTCAGCCAGAGCGGCAAAGCTCTCCTCGGTCTTGTCGCCGGCCTCATACTCGGCCAGGATACGCTCGGCCTCGGCCTTGGCCTCCGCCAGCGCTTCCTCACTCCAGGTGCCGTCCTCGCCGGCCTCGGCCTGGATCAGGATGTGCCGCACGTTCACGGTGGGGTAATTGGCGTCCTTGTGGTCCAGGAAGAGCACAACGTACTGGTCGCTGCCGTCCTCGATCCGGGTAACGTCGCCGGCCTGGCGGGCGGCGTCCTTCAGCCAGTCGGCATAGCTGGCGCTGATGTAGCCGCCGTTCATGTCGTCGTTGCGGGTGGCGCTGCCGCCGAGCTCAGACTTGATGTAGCCGTTGAAGCGGTCGTAGAGATCCTCCACGTCGTCGCCGTCCTGATAGGAGGCGATGATCGCGTCGGCCTCCGCCTTCGCCTCGGCGATGGCGGTCTCCGTGGGCTCCTCGCCCTCGGCCGCCTGCGCCAGCACGCGGTAGTAGGCGTAGCTGTAGGTGTCATAGTTGCCGTTGAAGGAGGCGTACTCCTCGTCGATCTGCTCGTCCGTGAAGCTGAGGCTCTCCTGGTAGGCGGTGTAGGCCTTGTTGGCCAGGGCAGAATCCTGCTCCAAGCTGCGGATCATGTCCAGCGTGATGCCTTTGCCGAGGTTCATCTCCAGGAACTGGTCCACGCTGGGGAAGTTATAGGTCTTCGCATAGGTCTCAAAGCTGGAGATGTTCTGCTCGACCTGTGCCTTGTCCTCATCGCTGAGCGTGATGTTGTTGTCACGGGCATAGCCCAGCATCGCCTGGATCTGACCCAGCTGGGTGTACACACCGTCGAGGAAATAATCGCGCCAGCTGGCATAGTTCTTGCCCTCGACCTGGGGGCCGTTATAGGCGATGGAGCCGAGGCCTCTGGGGCCGTTGCTGGTGTCCAGGCCGAAGAGCGCCGCATAGTAGCTGCTGGCAAAGCTCTGGTACTGGTTGATATACAGATAGCTGACCTCCGCAGGGCTGTAGCTTCTGTCGCCGACCGTGACGGCGGTGCCCTCGGTTATGCGGCGAAGCTCCTGTTTGTCCTTGATTGCGGGGATCACATTCAGCAGGATCGCAGCCACAACGATCAAAGCCACAAACGCGATGCAGAGCGTGATTGTGCGCTTTTCCTTCGCTTTCTTCTCATCCCGCTCCTTCTGAGCGGTCTGCTTTTTGTAGGTGCCGGCCTCGATCTCGGCCTGGCGGTTTTTTCTCTTGGTCGATGCGCTCATTGCTTTCATCCTTTTTTTCCGTTGTTCTCATGGCCGCCCGCCGCATGGCGACAGAACGACTGATACATTATAGCGCAAAGCGCCTGACGATTCAAGATGCCCCACCGCAAAAAGTTTCCCGTTTTTTCGACTCCGCCGCCGTGCTATGCTGATGCGCAGCAGGTAAAAAAGGAGGAATGCGCCATGAAAAAGCCGGGACGCGCTCTGCGGCGGGCCCTGCTGCTGGTGCTGACCGCGGCGGCGCTGAGCGCCGACAGCCGCTGGCATCTGCAGCTGACCGAGTATTCGCTGCGCTTTCGCACGCTGCCGCCGGCGCTGGACGGCTACCGGATCGTGCTGCTCAGCGACCTGCACGGTGCGCGCTTCGGGCCGGAAAACCGAAGGCTGGCCGAGGCCGTCCTTGCGCAGCAGCCGGATCTGATCGCGCTGACCGGGGACTTTGCGGAAAGCCTCGAACAGCTGGACGCGACGGACGAGCTGCTGCGGCAGCTGCAGGGCGCGGCGCCCATCGCCTGGGTCAGCGGCAATCACGACTGGGCGGGAGGCGCGCTGCCCGCACTGCGGCGGCTGCTGGATCAGTACGGCGTGCTGCGCATGGAAAACCGCTATTTTCCCCTGCCCTGGAACGGTGCGCGCCTGATCCTGGCCGGCGTGGAGGATCCGAACGGCCCGGCGGACATGATCCGCCCGGACGAGCTGGCCGCCAAACTGCGGAGCGAATACCCGGAGGACTTCGTGCTGTGGCTTGCGCACCGCAACAGCTGGCTGCGGGATGACCCGGATCTGCCGGTGGACCTGATCCTCTGCGGCCATGCGCACGGCGGCGTGATCCGGCTGCCCTTTGTCGGCGGCCTGATCGGCACCGACCGGCGGCTCGGCGCTGACTATGAAAGCGGCGTTTATCACGGTGAGCGCTTTCTCATGCTGGTCTCCCGTGGGCTTGGCAGCTCCTCCCCGATCCCGCGTCTGTTCAACCGCCCGGAAATTGCGGTGATTACCCTGCATAGCAGCCGCTGACGGCGCATAGAATGAGTATATGCTGACATGGAGGGAGTAAAATGGAAAACGATGTCGACGACCTGATCTTCGGGGACTCGGACCCCGGTCCCAGTACGCGATAAAATGAGCTCCCCGGTGAAAACCGGGGAGCTCAACTTATTGCAAAATCTTACTGCACGTTCGCCTGGTGCTCGTGAATGGCCGCCAGCACGGCGTCCGCATCCAGCCCGTGAACGGCGCAGGCCTCTTCCAGCGACTCGCCGATCGAAGAGGGGCAGCCCACGCAGTGCATGCCGCACTGCATCAGCACATAGGCGATGCCCATGTCGCTCTCCAGCATTTCGCCGATGAGGGTTTCCTTCGTGATCTCCATAGGTTCTCCTTTCCGCTCCGCGGGAGCTTATCTATTCCCCAGTATTATAACAGTATTAGTCAAAAAAACAAGCGGCCTGAACAAAAAACTTTTTATGAACGGCTTTTTGTCTTGAAAAAACCTGTCCTGCGTGGTAGAGTAAATCTGTTGGGAATCCCTATGTTTTTACGAAACCAAGATATATACAGGAGGAACAGAGCATGTTTGAGAATCTGATCGACATTCTGAAAGCGCATCCCCGCAAGATCGTTTACACCGAAGGCCATGACGCCCGCATCCTGGAGTCTGCGGCCCGCCTGAAAAAGGACGGCTTCCTGACACCCGTGCTGGTCGGCAATGTGGAAGAGGTCAAGGCCGCTGCCGCGAAGGGCGGCTTCGACATCGAGGGCCTGGAGATCCTGGATCCCGCGACCTACGACAAGATGGACGAGATGGTCGAGACCATGGTCGCCCTGCGCAAGGGCAAGATGACCGCCGAGGAATGCCGCGCGGCGCTCGCCAAGGGCAACTACTTCGGCACGATGCTGGTGAAGATGGGCGTGGCTGACGCGCTGCTGGGCGGCGCAACCTACTCCACGGCCGACACCGTTCGCCCCGCGCTGCAGCTGGTAAAGACCCGCAAGGGCGCCAACCTCGTCTCCTCCTGCTTCATTCTGGTCCGCGGCGACGAGATGATCTGCATGGGCGACTGCGCGATCAACATCGCCTATGAGGACCGCAAGGACAAGGAAGGCAACGTCGTCCTCTCCGCTGCGCAGCAGCTGGCCGAGGTCGCCATCGCCACCGCCGGCACCGCCAAGGTCTTCGGCATGGATCCGAAGGTCGCCATGCTGAGCTACTCCACCAAGGGCAGCGGCAAGGGTGTCAACGTCGATCTGGTCCGCAATGCCACCGCCATCGCCAAGGAGATGGCTCCCGAGCTTGCCATCGACGGCGAGATGCAGTTTGACGCGGCCGTCTCCCCTGTCGTCGGCCAGCTCAAGTTCCCCGGCAGCCCGGTCGCCGGCTATGCCAACACCTTCATCTTTCCGGAGATCCAGTCCGGCAACATCGGCTATAAGATCGCCCAGCGTCTGGGCGGCTTCGCGGCCTACGGCCCCATCCTGCAGGGCCTGAACGCCCCGATCAACGACCTCAGCCGCGGCTGCGACGCCGAGGAAGTCTATCAGATGTCCATCATCACCGCCGCGCTGGCGTAATCAACGAAAACCCGCTTTGCTGGGCTTTTGCAGTCTGAACGGGGCTGTGGCGAAAGCCACAGCCCCCTGCTTTTATCATCATGCGTAAACTGTTACTGATCATTCTTATGCTCCTCCTGCTCGCTGGCTGCGCGGCGAAGACGCCAGCGCCTTCGCCCGCGCCGACGGAAGCGCCCGCCGCCGCGGAGCCGGAGCCGTCCGTCTCCGTACTGGTGCCGCAGGGCTATTCCGCGGCCGACACGGCGGCCATGAGCGCCTATATGAGCGCCAACCGCTGCCTGATCGCCGGTCAGCGGCTCTACGGGCTCGACTACGACGCGGAGCTCCGCCCGGTGCTGGCCTCCTACATCCTGCGCGGCGGCCAGCCGCGGTCCTTCCGCATCCTCTGCGAGGACTGCGTACCGGAATATCTGGCGCAGGAAGGCAAATACCTGTACTTCATCAACGGCGGCCGCCTGCAGCGGCTGGCAATGAACGGCCATTCGCCGGAGACCCTGCTGGAAGGGCCGATCCAAAGCCTGCAGATTTTTGACGGCGCGCTCTATTACACCGACGGCGATGGGCGTTACTGCCGCGCCGCGCTCGACGGGACGGGCGGCGAGACGCTGATCGAAGGCCCCTGCGGCTATGCCTGGGCCATGCCCGAGGGCGTGCTCTACCAGAGCGAAAGTGAGGGCAACTGCCTGCATCTGCGGCTCTGGGACGGTACCGACCGGCAGCTGACCGCCGCGGCCTCCTATGCGCCGCTGCGCATCGGCAATACCGTCTGGTACTCCCAGCGCGACAGCGAGGGCAGCGTTCTCGGCTCCGTCGAACTCACGGACGGCACGGTCACGCGCTGGGAAACGCAGGATCTGCGCGGCACGGCCGAGCTGATCCCTTCCGGGGACGACTGGCTGCTGCGCGTTTTTCTCGCCGGGGACGGCTGGAAGCAGCAGCTGCTGCGCCCGGGCGAAACGGAGGGCGAGGCCTGCGCCTACAGCGGCTACCGGCTCTGCGATTTTGTCGGCGAAGCCTGCCGCGTCGATGCGGCCTACGATCCCGACGGGCGGCTCAGATGCTTTGTGCTGGTCAATGAGGCCGGCGGCGAGCTGCGCTATTTCGGCGGCAAGGTCTTGGATTGAGGAAGTGCCCATGGAACACGAAGCATATATGAACTTGGCTCTGGCGCTGGCCCGCGAGGCCGCCGCAGCCGGTGAAGTCCCGGTGGGCTGCGTGATCGTCGGGCCCGACGGGGACGTTATCGGCCGCGGGCGCAACCGGCGGGAAGAAACCCCTGACGCGACCGCCCACGCCGAAATCGAGGCCATCCGCGAGGCCTGTGCCGCCTTGGGCGGCTGGCGGCTCGAGGACTGCCGCCTCTATGTGACGCTGGAGCCCTGCCCGATGTGCGCCGGGGCGATCATCAACGCCCGCGTGCCCGCGGTCTACTACGGCGCGCGCGAGGCGCAGAGCGGCGCCTGCGGCAGCGTGATCGACCTGTTTTTCGAGCGCTTCGGCCACCAGCCGACCGTCTCCGCCGGGCTCTGCGGCGAGGCCTGTGCCGGGCTGCTGAAAGACTTTTTTGAAGAGAAAAGAAAAGGCCCCCTTTCGAAAAAGGGGGCTGTCGGCAAGCCGACTGAGGGTTTCCCCACGATGTGAGCAATAGAAACCCTCCGTCGTCCGGCTCACGGGAAATCGCCGGACGCCACCTCCCTTCTGCGGAAGGGAGGCTTTTTTATTCCTGTTCGTCGAAGCGGAGGATCACCTTGAAGAGGTCGCCGTCCACCGAGAGGTCGAGGTCGATGTTCTGAAGCTTGGCGAGGCTCGCCGCGATGGCGAGGCCGAGGCCGCTGCCCTCGGTGCTGCGGGCGCTGTCGCCGCGCACAAAGCGCTCGGTCAGCTCCTCCGGGCGGATGTTCAGCGGCTGGGCGGAGATGTTGCGGAAGCTCAGCGCCGCCTTGCCGCCCTCCCGCTCAAGGTTGAGATAAACACGCGTGCCCGGCTGGGCGTATTTGAGGATGTTGTTCATCAGGTTGTCGAGGATGCGCCAGAGGTGGCGGGGATCGGCCTGCACATAAACGGGTTCCTCCGGCTTGCTCACGCGCAGATCGAGGTTTTTCCCGGCCAGGCGCTCGCCGTACTCTCCGGCGGTCTGATCCAACAGCACGCCGAGTTCCAGCTTCTCCGCGGCCACCGGGAGATTCCCCGTCGAGGCCTTGGAGGCCTCCACCAGATCGTCCGTCAGCTTCTTCAGCCGCGCGGACTGGCGCTGCAGCACCTCGACGTACTCCTTCGTCTTCTCGTTCTCCGTCTCCTCGCGGGAGAGCAGATCGACGTAGTTGATGATGGAGGTCAGCGGAGTCTTGATGTCGTGGGAGACGTTGGTGATAAGCTCGGTGCGGAGCCTCTCGGACTTCATCCGCTCGTCCACCGCACGGCTGAGCCCGTCGCGGATGTGGTTCAGGTCCTCCGCGTGGTCTTTCAAATCTCCGATCAGGTATTTTTCGTCCACGACCACTTTCTCTTCGCCCTGCGCAATGGCCTTCGCGCCCCTGCGAAGGCGCTGGAACGCGCGCGCGAGATAGAGGATCGCGGCGCCCAGCAGCGTCCACTGCACCAGCTTGACGAAAACCAGCATATCCCCGTCCCTGCGGAAGGAAGCTGTCAGCAACATGTCCACGATCATCAGAACGATAAACAGCGGGATCCACTTCCACACCAGCGGCAGGCCGCGCAGCAGCTTGCCGATGGCGCGGAAGGCGGCCTTGATCCACTTCCAGCACCAGCGCAGGAAGCGCCAAATGAGGCAGCTATCGAGGAAAGTGCCCAGCTTCAGGCGCACGGCGGTGCTCATCAGGCACAGCAGCGCCAGCAGGCCCGCGCCGAGCAGGCACAGGGCGGTGGTCACGAGACTCGCCACCAGATAATTGTCGCTGAAAAAGCTTCCGGTCACGGCGATCAGCGCACAGATCCCGCCGATACCGATCAGCCACAGCAGGTCGGCCGGGATCTTCTCCACAAAGCCCGCTTTCACCTCGCCGGAGGCGTCGTGGTGCCCGGCGGCGGCCATCAGGAACACGAACAGCAGCACCGCCAGCAGGAAGGATGCCACGGCCGCGCCGATCAGCTCATAGCGCCAGGGGTGAAGCATCTCCAGCATCTGCAGCTCCGTGCCCCAGGCGCGCTGCTCGCAGCGATCCGTCCAGCACAGGCGGATAAAGTACACCTGCGTGCCCTCGGGCTTTTTCATCTCGTCGGCGTTCACCGGCCTGGGCGAGGGCGTGGGCAGCGGACTCGGCTCGTCCATCGGGCCGTAGGCCTCGTAATATTCCTCTTCGCTCGCCCGGTTCAGGGATTCGCCTGTCACGAGCGGCTCAAACTCGCTTTGGAAGTACATCCCCTGGTAAAAGCTGTTGATCGGGTAACTCATCTCGCGCAGGATTTCTTCGTCTTCCGCGAGATTGCCGGCCAGCACCTGCCAATTCTCATCCAGCAGTTCAAAACGGACGTCTGAACGTGTGTAAACACTATAGACCGGCAAGACCCGCAGATCGTTCATCAGCGGATACAGCCGGTTTTCCAGGCTGTTGTCCAGCAGGGTCTCGCGGACCTCGTCCTTGCCGCCGCGGTAAGCGCCCATGCCGTCCAGCCAGCTGATCCCGGCGACCGCGCCGCAGAGGACGAGGCAGCTTGCCGCCAGCAGGATGATCGCGACAATCTTCGCCGCCAGGCTTCCTTTCAGTTTGTTCATAAGAATCTCCTTCCTATCCAAGCCCCCCTTGCCTAAAGGGGGGTGCCTCCGGAGGAGGCGGGGGGATATCCTCAGCAAGAACGAATCCCCCAGTCACACTCACTGCGCTCGTGCGACAGCCCCCTTTAGGCAAGGGGGCCTTTTTCAGTTCTCCATCTTATAGCCCTGGCCCCAGACGGCCTTGATCCAGCGCGGCTGGGCGGGCGTGATCTCCAGTTTTTCGCGCAGATGCCGGATGTGCACGGCCACGGTGCTCTCCGCGCCGTAGGGCTCCTCGTTCCAGACGCGGCGGTAGAGCTCGCTGGGCGAAAAGACCTCGCCCGGATGCTGCATCAGGAATTTCAGGATGTCGTATTCCCGCGGCGTGAGGCTGACCGGCTCGCCGTCGCGTGTGACGGTCTTTTTCTTGTCGTCGATCTCGATGCCGCCGAGCTTCATCGTGTCGCCCTGCGCAGCGCCCCCGCCGAGCTGCAGATAGCGCCGCAGCTGCGAGCGCACGCGGGCGATCAGCTCCACGGGGTTGAAGGGCTTGGTGACGTAGTCGTCCGCGCCGACATTCAAGCCGAGCACCTTGTCGGTGTCCTCGCTCTTGGCCGTCAGCAGGATGACCGGGACGTTGCTCTCCTGCCGGATCTTTGAGAGCGCCGAGATCCCGTCCAGCTCCGGCATCATCACGTCCAGCAGCACCAGCTGCACCTCCTGCCCGCGCAGGATCTGCAGCGCCTCCCGGCCGTTATACGCGGGCACGGTCTCGTAGCCCTCGGCCTGCAGATAAATCGTCAGCGCCGAGACGATATCCTTTTCGTCGTCACAGATCAGAATCTTTGCCATCTCTCTTCACCTCGCCCTTATCATAGCCGAAACTTGTTTAAGTTCCAAGTCCCGAAGCGTTTAAAAATTGATTAAGAAAAAACCGTGTGCTGATTTCTCAGCACACGGTTTTGATCAATCATGATCGATTACGCGTTCTTCGCCATCTCGCAGAGAGCGGTGAAGGCGGCGGGGTCGTGGATGGCGGTCTCGGACAGCATCTTGCGGTTCATGTCGACACCGGCCAGCTTCAGGCCGTGCATGAAGGTGGAGTAGTTCATGCCGTTGGCCTTGCAGCCCGCGCTGATGCGGGTGATCCAGAGCTGACGGAAGTCTCTCTTCTTCTGCTTGCGGCCGACGTAAGCATAGCGGCCGGACTTCATCAGCTGCTCGTTAGCCATCTTATAGTGACGGGACTTGTTGCCCCAGTAACCCTTCGCCAGGCCAAGCACCTTGCTTCTGTGCTTGCGGGTCATCATTGCGCCTTTAACTCTAGCCATTGATCTTATCCTCCTATACTCAGCTCAGCCCTTATTTGTAAGGGATCATTTTCTTGATCGCAGCGACGTTGGTATCGTCGGCATAAGTGCCGGAACGCAGACGACGGCAGCGCTTGGTGTCCTTCTTGGTGAGGATATGGCTCTTGAACGCGTGGGCGCGTTTTACCTTACCGGTCTTGGTGAGATTGAATCTCTTCTTTGCACCGCTGTGGGTTTTCAGTTTGGGCATGACGTTTTCTCCTTCCGTACTGTCACAGGAAATCCTGTTATTTCCTTAGTTGTTGGTTTCCTCAGCCTGGGTGGGCTTCGGCGCTTTGGGCTTGGCCGGCTTTTTGGGCGGAGTGACGGGCTTGGGCGAGAGGAAGATGGACATGTTGCGTCCCTCCAGCTTCGGCGCCTTGTCAAGATTGGCAATCTCGCCGCACTTGTCCGCAAAATCGCGCAGCAGCACTTCGCCGATGTCGGTGTGAGCCATCTCTCTTCCGCGGAACCGCACGGACACCTTCACACGGTCGCCGTCGCCCAGGAACTTCTGTGCGTTCTTCAGCTTCGTGTTGAAGTCGTTCGTGTCGATGCCGGGAGACATGCGGATCTCCTTGACCTCGATGATACGCTGGTTTTTCTTGGCTTCTTTTTCCTTCTTGGTCTGCTCGAAGCGGTACTTGCCATAGTCCATCACGCGGCAGACAGGCGGGTTGGAGCCCGGCGCGATCTTGACCAGGTCGAGGTCGTGCTCGATGGCGATCTTGAGCGCTTCGTCAGCGGACATGATGCCCAGCTGCTCGCCGTCGCTGCCGATCAGGCGCACTTCCTTGTCGGTGATCTCTTCGTTGATCTGATGAGCCAAGTTAGCGATTGTCAAACACCTCCGTGAATAAAAAGCGCGGATGCACAGCATCCGCGCGTAAAAACACCGTTGCTCCCACCGGGGGTGGGCAATGCTTTTATTGACCGCAGCTGGCCTGATGCCGCCGGGTGAGGACGGGGATGCCGTACCTTCTTTGTTTTAAGCCTTGTTAATATAACAGACCTCTCCCCCGTTGTCAAGTCCTTTTTCAGCTTATGCGGGGGATTTTTTCGCTATGCTCAGTAGTTTTCGTTCGGCGCGCCTTCGGCCTTTTCGAGCTCCATCGCGAGCTTGACGATGCGGCTGGTGCCGAGACGGTCGGCGCCGAGGGCGATGAAGTCCTCCGCGTCCTGCAGGGAGGAGATGCCGCCGGCGGCCTTGACCTTCACTTCCGGCGCGACGTTGGCGCGCAGCAGGGCCACGTCCTCGCGGGTGGCGCCGCCCTTGGAAAAGCCCGTGGAGGTCTTGATGTACTCGCAGCCGCAGTCGGACACGATGTGGCAGAGGCGGATCTTCTCCTCTTCGGTCAGCAGGCAGCACTCGATAATGACCTTCAGGAGCGTGCCGCGGGTGGCTTCGCGCACGGCGCGGATGTCCTTTTCCACGTCGGCCCAGCAGCCGTCCTTGACCATGGAGAGGTTGATGACCATGTCCACCTCATCCGCGCCGTTTTTCACGGCGTCTGCGGCCTCAAAGGCCTTGGCGGCGGAGGTCATATAGCCGTTGGGGAAGCCGATGACCGTGCAGATCTTCAGCGCGTCGCCGACGTAGCGCTTCGCACCGGCCACATGGCAGGGCGGGATGCAGACGCTGGCGCAGTTGTATTTGATGCCCTGGTCGCAGAGGCGGCGGATCTCTTCGCTCGTGCAGTCTACGCGCAGCAGGGTGTGGTCGCATTTTTCAAGAATTTCTCTGATTTCCATGAAACTGGCTCCTTTTCACAAGTTGACAGTATTATACCCGTTTCCTCCGGCATATTCAAGAGGCTGGCGCTAATAGGATGAAGCATCAGTCTTTCTTGCGAGGTGCGAAAGCTATGGAACTTCATCCGGGGAACAACATCGTGCGCCTGGTGGGCACGGCGGCGGGACGGCCGACCCTGTCCCACGAGAGCCGCGGCGAGGCCTTTTACCGGCTGCCGCTGATCGTGCGGCGGCTCTCCGGCGCAGAGGACGAGATCCCGCTCCTGCTGCGCCGCGGACAGCTGGAGTCGCTGGAGCTGCAGGAGGCGGACAAGCTCTGCGTGAGCGGAGAGCTGCGCAGCTTCAACAACCGCAGCGGCGAGGGCGCCCGGCTTGTCATTACGGCCTTTGTCCGCGCGCTGCAGTTTTGCGAAGAAGAGGATGAGAACTCCGTCCTGCTGCGCGGCGCGCTCTGCCGGCCGCCCACGCTGCGCCGCACGCCGATGGGGCGGGATATCTGCGACCTGATGCTGGCAGTCAACCGCCCCTACGGGCGCTCGGATTACCTGCCCTGCATCTGCTGGGGGCCGCTGGCGCGGGAGGCGTCCAGCTGGGAAGTCGGGGCCAAAGCGCAGCTTTCCGGGCGCTTCCAGAGCCGCCCGTATATCAAGATGACCGCGGACGGGCCGCTGGAAAAGGTCGCCTATGAGGTCTCCGCCGCGGAAATCGAGCGGCTGGAGTCTTAGCCCAGCAGCTTCAGCCCGGCGATCCCGCCGCAGATCATCAGCACGCAGACGACCTGCGCGGCGTTCAGCGTCTCCCGAAACAGCAGCACGCCCAGCACCGTGGTGCCGACGATGCCGAAGCCCGTCCACATGGCGTAGGCCGTGCCGAGGGGCAGCTTTTTCAGCGCCAGGGACAAAAACAGCGCGCTGGCCAGGTAGCCGACGGCGGTGATCAGGCTCGGCAGCAGCCGCGTAAAGCCCTCCGAGTACTTCATCGCGATCGCCCAGCTCACCTCAAGAACAGCGGCCAGCAGCAGATAGATCCATTCCATTGATTTGTCCTCCTCCGAAAAAATAAAAACGCCGGACCTCATGTCTTCAAAGGCCTAACGACATGAGTTCTGGCGTTTTTGCTGCCCGGCGGCAGCGAAGCAATGATAACAGGCTCTGCGCCCTTTGTCAAGAAGCCCTGTCCTCCGAAATCTCCAGCCCGGTCAGCCAGCGGCGCATCATGTCAAAGAGGTGGTTGCCGGCCATGCGGCGGATGAAGCTGCGGGTGCGGAAGGCGCCGAGATGAAGCTCGCGCACCCAGGTCTTCCCTTCCACGGCCATCGACACGAAGACCGTGCCGACCTCGTGCACGCCATCGCCGTCCGGCCCGGCCAGCCCCGTCACGCCGAGGCCGATGTCCGCGCCGGTGATCGCGCGCACGCGCTCGGCCATCGCTTTGGCCACTTCATAGCTCACCGCGCCCTTTTCCTCGATGAGCGCCGGGTCGACGCCCAGTACGCCGGCCTTGACGCCGTTGGTATAGCTCACCACGCCGCCGAGGAAGAAGGCGCTCGCGCCGGGCAGCTCGGTGAAGCGCCGGGCGACATCGCCGCCGGTGCAGCTCTCCGCCGCCGCAAAGGTCGCGGGGCGCTGCCTGAGCAGCTGCAGCACGGCCTCCTCCAGCGTTTCCACGTCCTCGCCGTAGACCACGTCGCCCAGCTTTTCGCGTACATGCGCCATCACCGGGCGGATCATCGCCTCGGCCTCTGCTTCGCTTTTCGCCTTGGCGGTCACCTGCAGCAGGCAGTCGCACTCCTTGGCGTAGGGCGCCATGCTGGGGTTCGTCATCGCGTTCATCTCGTCGCGGAAGATCTGGTCCACGGTGCTCTCGCCCATGCCGAAGATGCGCAGCGAGTGGCTGACGATCTGCTCGTCCGAAAGCTTTCGCAGGTACGGGATCGCGCAGGCCCTGAACATCGGCACGCACTCGCCCGGAGGGCCGGGCATCATGACGACGATCTTGCCCTGCGCTTCAAAGGCGCAGCCGGGCGCGGTGCCCCAGTCGTTGTGAAAGGCAGTGCAGCCCTCCGGCAGATCGGCCTGGGCAAAATTGTTCGGCGTAAAGACCCGGTCGGGACGGATATAGTCGTAGAGTCCCTTGTACTCCGCTTCGTTTCGCACAAGCGGCAGGCCGAAGGCCTCGGCCAGCACCTTTTTCGTCAAGTCGTCGCAGGTCGGCCCGAGGCCGCCGGTGGTGATGATCACGTCCGCGCGGCTTTTGGCGATCTCCACGCACTCGCGCAGACGCAGGGGGTTGTCGCCCACCACGGTGTGCCAGCGCACGTTGACGCCGATCTTGCTCAGCAGCTCGGATACGTCGCGCGCGTCGGTATTGGTGACGTGGCCGAGCAGCAGCTCGGTGCCGACGGATAAAATTTCGGTATTATAGCTCTTCATGCTCCAGCCTGATCCTTTCTGTGCCCTGCAGGGCCTCCTCCACCAGCGCCTGTACGTCCAGCGCGGCCTCCACTTCCTCCACCTCGCTGATCTTCGGGCGGGTGCGGGGGTGGCGCGGTGTGAACACCGTGCAGCAGTCCTCGTAGGGCAGGATGGAGGTGTCGAAGGTGCCGATCCTGCGCGCCATCTGCACGATCTCCTCCTTGTCCATACCCACCAGCGGCTGCAGGGTCGGCAGATGGGTCACGGCCTGGGTGGAGGCCATGGCCTCCATGGTCTGGCTGGCCACCTGGCCGAGGTTTTCGCCGGTGACGATGGCTTTCGCGCCGTTTTGTTCAGCGATGCGCTCGGCAATGCGCATCATGAAGCGGCGCATGATGAGCGTGAAATACTCCTCCGGGCACTTGTCGCGGATCTCCTCCTGGATATGCGTGAAGGGCACGACCTCCAGCGTCATGCGGCCGGTGTACTCGGTCAGCAGACGGGCAAGCTCGATCACCTTTTCCTTCGCCGCCTGAGAGGTATAGGGGAAGGAGAAATAATGGATCGGGATCAGGCGCACGCCGCGCTTGGCGATCATGTAGGTGGACACGGGGCTGTCGATGCCGCCGGACAGCAGCGTCACCGCCGTGCCGTTGGAGCCGACGGGCATGCCGCCCGCGCCGGGCACCGCCGCCGCGTGCACATAGGCCGCCAGGTCGCGGATCTCGATATACACAGTCAGCTCCGGCTCGTGTACGTCCACCGCCGTGCCGGGATAGGCCTCGGCCAGCTCCCCGCCGACGTACTGGCTGAGCTGGATGGAGGTCATCGGAAAACTCTTGTCGCTGCGCTTGGATTCGACCTTGAAGCTCTTCGCGCCGAGCATGTCGTCGCGCAGATACTCGATCGCGCGGCGCGCGATGGCCGCGGGATCCTTCTCGCAGGCTGCGGCGCGGCTGAGCTTGATGATGCCGAAGACCTTTTTCAGCGCCTCGAAGGCCGCGTCGATATCGGCGCTCTCGTCCTCCGCCTCCACGTAGACCGTGGACTGCAGGCAGTAGACGCGGAATTTGCCGAGCGGTGCAAGCCGGCGGCGGATACTGCCCATGAGCTTGAGCTCAAAGCTCTTGCGGTTGAGCCCCTTGAGCACGATCTCGCCCAGTTTGCAAAGAATGATATCGGTCATATATAAATCACCTTTCCTTTTTGGCTTCCCCTGGAGGGGAAGCTGTCAGCGGAGCTGACTGATGAGGTGGAACGAAAGCTGGTATATCACCTCATCCGGCCCTTCGGGCCACCTTTCCCTTAAGGGGAAGGCTTACTCTCTGAAATCATAAGTCCGGTACTGGATCGCCTCGGCGACATGTTCGGGCTCGATGGTTTCGCTGCCCGCGAGGTCGGCGATCGTACGCGCCACGCGCAGGATGCGGTCGTAGCTGCGGGCCGACAGGCCCATCGCGTCGAAGGCCTGGTGCATCAGCTCCTCGCCCTCGGGGCTGAGCGCGCAGAACTGCCGCAGCTCCTTCGTGCCGAGATGCGCGTTGCACATCGTGCCGTCGCCGCCGAAGCGCTCGCGCTGCAGCTGCCGCGCGGCGTTCACGCGCTGCTTGATAGCCGCCGAGGGCTCGGACGGCGTGCGGCGGCGCAGTTCCTCATAATCCAGCGCCGGGACCTCCACGATGAGGTCGATGCGGTCGAGCAGCGGCCCGGAGATGCGGCTGTGATAGCGGCGCACGTCCGCCTCCGAGCAGCGGCAGCGGCCGGAGGGGTGTCCGTACCAGCCGCACTTGCAGGGATTCATCGCGCACACCAGCATGAAGCGGCTGGGGAAGGTCACCGTGCCGGCCACGCGCGAGACGGTCACTTCCCCGTCCTCGAGCGGCTGGCGCAGCACCTCCAGTGCCGCGGGATTGTACTCGGGCAGCTCGTCGAGAAACAGCACGCCGTTGTGCGCGAGGCTGATCTCACCGGGGCGCGGCGAGGAGCCCCCGCCGGCAAGCGCTGTGGCCGAGACGGTGTGGTGCGGGGCGCGGAAGGGCCGCGCGGCCACCACCGGGTGCTTCCGGTCGGTCAGCCCGGCGACGGAGTAGATCTCTGTGCAGGCAATCATCTCCTCGCGGCTCATATCCGGGAGGATCCCGGGCAGGCGCTTGGCCATCATGCTCTTACCCGCGCCCGGCGGGCCGACGATGAGGATGTTGTGCCCGCCCGCCGCCGCGATCTCCAGCGCCCGGCGGACGTTTTCCTGGCCCTTGACGTCGGAAAAGTCCGGCAGACCGGTCAGCTCCGGCGAAAGCTCCGGGGCCTTGGCCGCCTCGATCGGCTTTTCGCCGCGCAGGTGGCGGATGAGCTGGGCCGCGTTTTCCACCGGATAGACGGTCACGCCCTCGGCGAAGGCGGCCTCGGCGGCGTTTTCAGCCGGGACGAAGAGGCGCTTCACGCCCTCCCGCTCGGCGGCGATGGCCATCGGCAGCGCGCCGCTGATCGGGCGCAGCTCGCCGGTGAGCGACAGCTCGCCCAGAAAGGCGCAGTCGTCCTTCGGCGCGTCGATCTCGCCGCAGGCGGCGAGGATGCCGATCAGCATCGGCAGGTCGTAGAGCGTGCCGGCCTTTTTGCGGTCGGCCGGCGCAAGATTGACGGTGATGCGGCTGACCGGGAATTTGTAGCCGTTATTTTTGACGGCGGCGCGCACACGCTCACGCGATTCCTTCACGGCCGTGTCCGGCAGGCCGACGATGTCGAAGGCAGGCAGACCGTTGGTGATGTACACCTCCAGCTCCACCGCATAGCCGCCGACGCCGCTGACGCCGAAGCTCCTGATTTTGGAAAACATAGCCTGTCCTCCTGTCAAAACAGGGGCACCGCGGTGCCCCTGTTTTGCTGATTTATTCCTCTTCCTTCGCGGTGACGGCGATGTGCAGCTCGTCAAGCTGCTTCTGCGTCACTTCGGAGGGCGCGTCCATCATCAGGTCCTGCGCGTTCTTGTTCAGCGGGAACGGGATGACCTCGCGGATCGTGTCCACGCCCGCCAGCAGCATGACCATGCGGTCCACGCCCGGGGCGATGCCGGCATGCGGGGGCGCGCCGTAGCAGAAGGCGTTGTACATGGCGGGGAATTTCTTCTTCACATCTTCCTCACCGAGGCGCACCATCTCAAAGGCCTTGACCATGATCTCGGGATCGTGGTTGCGCACGGCGCCGGAGGAGAGCTCCACGCCGTTGCAGACCAGGTCGTACTGGTCGGCCATGATGCTCAGCGGGTCGATCTCGCCGCGCTCGGCCTTCAGCAGGGTCTCCAGGCCGCCCTTGGGCATGGAAAACGGGTTGTGGCAGAATTCCAGTTCGCCGCTCTCCTCGCCGATCTCATACATCGGGAAGTCGGTGATCCAGCAGAACTCGTAGCGCTCCTTGTCAAAGTGACCGGGAACGGCGGGCCCGAAGGTCTTGATGGCGACGCCGATGGTCTTGACGGCAAGCGGACCGGCCGCCAGCAGCACCAGCGTGTTCGGCTCGAGCGGCAGGAAGCTCTTCGCCTTCTCGGCGTCCACAAACTTGGCGACGCCGCCGGCGATGGCGCCGGTCTCATCGGTCTTGAACCAGTAGCCCTTCGCGCCGGACTGCACCTCCACCTCGGCCAGCAGCTTGTCGATCTGCTTGCGCGTCAGCGTGCAGCCGGAAACCGGGACGGCCTTGACGGTCTGTCCCTGGAAGGGCGCAAACTCCGTGCCCTCGAAGAGCGCAGTGACGTCCCGCGCGGTCAGGTCGATGCGCAGGTCGGGCTTATCGGTGCCGTAAATCTCCAGCGCATCGAGATAGGCGATGCGGCGGAAGGGGGCGGAAGAGGCGATGTTATACGCGCCGTACTCGGCAAAGATCGGGGGCAGCACATCCTCGAGCACCGCGAACACATCCTCCTGGCTGGCGAAGGCCATCTCCATGTCGAGCTGATAGAACTCGCCGGGGCTGCGGTCGCCGCGGGCGTCCTCGTCGCGGAAGCAGGGGGCGATCTGGAAATAGCGGTCGAAGCCGGAGGTCATCAGCAGCTGCTTGAACTGCTGCGGCGCCTGCGGCAGCGCGTAGAACTTGCCGGGGTGCTTGCGGGAGGGCACCAGGTAGTCGCGCGCGCCCTCGGGAGAGGACACCGTGAGGATCGGGGTCGTAATCTCCAGGAAGCCGTGCTCGGTCATGGCGCGGCGCAGCGCGGACACCACGTTGCAGCGCAGAATGATGTTCTTCTTGACGTCAGGGTTGCGCAGGTCAAGGTAACGGTACTTGAGGCGCGCGCTCTCGTCCGCCTCACGGCTGCGGTTGATCTCAAAGGGCAGCTCGTTGTAGCGGCAGCGGCCGAGAACCTCGACCTTCGTGGGCACGACTTCAATGTCGCCGGTAGGGAGCTTGGGGTTCTTGCTGGCACGCTCGCGCACGACGCCCTCGACAGAGATCGTGGATTCCTTGTTGATGGCCTTGAAGGCGCGCATCATATCCTCGGTCTCCACAACGACCTGGGTGGTGCCGTAGAAGTCGCGCAACACGGCAAAGCCGAGGCTTGCGCCGACCTCGCGGAGGTTTTCCATCCAGCCGACGATTTTCACCTGCTGACCCGCGTTTTCAAGCCGGAGCTCGCCGCAGGTATGGGTCCTGGACTGCATCATATCTATATCATCCTTTCCTTATAAAGGCTTCCCCTTGAGGGGAAAACTCTCCCCGGCGGGGAGAGATGTCGGCGATGCCGACAGAGAGGGGGGTGGAAGCTGTCGCCGCAGGCGACTGATGAGGTGTATGGTAAAATCGGATGAACTGTGCCGCAGCGCGCGGCCACCTCATCCGCCCCAGTGTGCGCACTGGAGCACCTTCCCCTCAAGGGGAAGGCTGTTATTCCTTGATGACGGGTCTGGCGTTTCTCGCGTCCACGGCGGCGCGGATCTTCTGTGCTGCCTCCGCGGCGGAGACCTTCTGCTGCTCGCCGCTCGTCATGTCCTTGAGGGAGACAAGCCCCTCGGCGATCTCATCCTCGCCGAGCAGCAGCACGAAGGGCACGCCGATCCTGTCGGCATAGCTCATCTTGGCCTTGAATTTCTTTTTCTCGCCGTAGATCTGCGTCCTCACGCCAGCCTTCCGCAGCTCCGTGGCCGCAGAGACGGCAGCGGAAAGATCCTCGGTCATCGGGATCACCAGCGCATCGCAGGGCGCGGTGACGATCTCGTCAGACAGCAGGCCCTGCTCGCTGAGCACATAGAACAGCCGCGTCAGGCCGATCGAGATGCCGACGCCGGGCAGCTGCCGGTCGGTGTAGTATTCGGCCAGGTTGTCGTAGCGTCCGCCGGAGCAGACAGAGCCGATCTCGGGGTGGTCGGTCATCACGGTCTCGTAGACCGTGCCGGTGTAGTAGTCGAGGCCGCGGGCGATGGTGAGGTCGATGGCGAAGTTCTCCTCCGGCACGCCGAAGGCCGCGAGATATTTCGTGACCTCGATCAGCTCGTCCAGGCCCTGGTTGAAGGTCGGCTCGTTCATCTGGCGGTACTCCTCCAGACGGGAGAGCACATACTCGTTCGAGCCCTGGATGGCCATGAAGTCCAGCACGTTCTCGCTCTTGTCGGGCAGCATCTTCACTTCGTCAATGAGCAGCTGCTTGACCTTCTGCGGCCCGATCTTGTCCAGCTTGTCCACCGTGCGCATGATCTCGCCGGCCTTCTCGCTCATGCCGTTCATCGCGTAGAAGCCGTTGAGGAGCTTGCGGTTGTTGACCCGGATTTTAAATTTGCTCAATCCAAGGCGCGAGAAAGTATGGAAGATAATGGCGGGGATCTCCGCCTCGTTGCTGATATCCAGCTTCCCGTCGCCGATCACGTCGATATCGGCCTGGTAAAACTCGCGGAAGCGGCCGCGCTGGGCGCGCTCGCCGCGGTAGACCTTGCCGATCTGGTAGCGGCGGAAGGGGAAGGAGAGATTGGCGTAATTGGCGGCCACATATTTGGCCAGCGGCACCGTCAGGTCAAAGCGCAGCGCCAGATCGCTGTCGCCCTTCTGGAAGCGGTAGATCTGCTTTTCGGTTTCGCCGCCGCCCTTGGCCAGCAGCACCTCGGCCGATTCGATCACGGGCGTATCCAGCGGCGTAAAGCCGTAGACCGCGTAGCTCTCACGCAGGATCTGCAGCATGCGCTCGAACTTCATCTGCTCGGCGGGCAGCAGCTCCATAAAGCCCGACAGGGTGCGGGGATTGACTTTTGCCATATTGAAATCCTTTCTGCAAAGAAACACGGCGCGGCTTTGCCGCGCCGTGGACGTTTCCGGTATTTGGCTCAGCGCTTGTTCTTGGGATTGACGATGTTGCGCCAGTCGAGGTCGCCGCGCCGCAGGCCCTGCACCAGTACCTCCGCCGTGGCGGCGTTGGTGGCAAAAGGGATCTGATATTGGTCGCACAGGCGCTCGACCTTATTGATATCGTCAAAGCCGCGGGGGTTGGCCGGGTCGCAGAAGAACAGCACCAGATCGATCTCGTTGAAGGAGATGCGCGAGCCGATCTGCTGGGTACCGCCCTGCTCCGCATGCAGATACAGGGTCACCGGCAGCCCGGTCGCCTCCGTCACCAGTTTGCCGGTCACATGGGTCGCGCAGAGATTATGCTCTGCCAGGATCCCGCAGTAGGCGATGCAGAACTGCACCATCAGTTCCTTTTTCCGGTCATGGGCCATGAGGGCAATATTCATCCGTTTCTCCTTTTCTTCTCGTTCCGTTTCAAAGCGTCCATTTATCATCAGCATTCATCAAAACACACTGCGGAAGCGGATAAATAATTATATACAGCCTCTGGCAATTATGCAACGATTTTTTGCAAAAAATGGTTGGTGTTACTTGAGAAACGCCATCTCCGGCTCGGAGGTGTCGGTGTAGCTCTTGATGTTGAAATAGGCATCCAGGATCTGCCGCGCCATGAAGGCGCAGTTGGCGCCGGCTTTGCCGCGCTCCACCACGATGGCGACCGCCACTTCCGGGTTGTCGAAGGGCGCATAGCAGATGAAGATGGCGTCGTTGACGATGTTTTCGCCCTTCTGGGCGGTACCGGTCTTGGCCGCGGTGCGCCGGGAATTAGGCATATCCACGAAATGCTTGGAGACGTTGTCGTTGAGCGGGGAGTTGGCCACCTGGCGCATACCTTCCTGCACCACGGCCCAGTTGTAGTCCGGGGAGTCGACGGTGCTGATCTCCAGAGGCTCGCGGGTATAGAGGCTTTCGGAGTAGTCGAAGGAGCGCACCTCGCCCAGGATGGAGGCCGAGTGCCGGTGGCCGGAGTTGGCCACGGTGGCGCAGTACTCCGCCAGCTGCAGCGGCGTGAAGATGCTGTCCGACTGGCCGATGGCCGCCTGCAGCGTGTCGCCCTGTCGCCACTCGGTGCCGGTATAGTTGGCGTGGTTGCGCTGGTTGGACATGTTGCCCACCGTCTCGGTCAGCTCGATGCCGGTGTGCTCGCCCAGGCCGAACTTGCGGGCATACTGCTCCATGGCGTCGATGCCCAGCTTGTCGCCGACGGTGTAGAAGAAGTAGTTGCAGGAGTGCAGCAGCGCCGTGGTGATATTCAGCTCCGGGTGCGTGTAGTGCTCGTTGGGATTGGAGCTGGCGCGCCAGATCCAGCATTCAGGCGCGTAGCCGTCGGCCGCGTACTTGGTGAAGATACCCTCGCATTTGACGCGGTATTCCGAGTCGATCAGGCCGGTGGACAGCGCCGCCATGGCCGTGCAGGGCTTGAAGGCAGAGCCGGGGGCGTAGGCGCCCATCAGCGCGCGGTTGAAAAGCGGCGCGTTCGGCATTTCCAGGAGCTCGGCGTATTTCTCAATGATGGTCGAGCCGTCATAGGTCGGCCAGCTGGCGATGGCCAGGGGCGCGCCGGTCTTCACGTCCACCACGACGGCAGCGGCGCCGCTGATCTCCCAGTAACCGTCCTTGAAGTTCCAGTTGCCCTCGGCCTCCTCGGAGGCTTTTTCCAGCCGCCGCTCGCGCATCAGGATCTCGATGCCGTT
This sequence comes from Oscillospiraceae bacterium, assembly GCA_902778115.1. Lineage (GTDB taxonomy): Bacteria > Bacillota > Clostridia > Oscillospirales > Oscillospiraceae > Limivicinus. The sequence continues at coordinate 126,026 of CACYWG010000002.1, forward strand.
GTCGAGGATGCGTTCCACCTGCTCCTGCAGCACGATGTCCAGGGTCAGATAGACGTTGTTGCCCGGCTCGGGCTCCTCCAGGTAGACGGTGCCGAGGATCGTGCCGGAGGCGTTGCGGTATTCGCGCATCTTGCCGTCGCGGCCGTGGAGGTAGTTTTCAAAGGCGTATTCCACGCCGTCCTTGCCGACAACGGCGTTGACCGCGTAGTTATACAGCGAATATTTCTCGTATTCCTCCTGCGTCATCAGACCGACGTAGCCCAGCAGATGGGCCGCGTATTCGGTGGCGAAGTCGCGGATATAGGAGCGCGAGACCTGGATGCCGGCCAGCTTCTGCTCCATGATGGAGGTCGTCAGCTTCATGCTGGCGTCCTGGACGAAGACGTAGTCGGCGGTATTGACGGCATAGCGCACGTTGATCGAATAGCGCAGTCCCGCGATCGTTCGCATATCCTCGGCGGAATAGCTGTTGTCGATGTCGTAGCGCGTGCGCATGTAGCTCAAAAGCTCGACCGCGGTGGGATAATCGGAGGGCAGGCCGTCGCGGTGGCGCTCAAAGTAGGCCTCCAGCATCGTGCGCTGGATGGCCGTCATGTTCGGGTCGTACTCGAAGGGCGGCTCGCGGGTGATGGGCAGGTCGTCGGTGTAGGTGTCGCCGTACTGCTCGACCAGCGAGACCAGCTGCAGCAGCGTCCCGTTGGGGTCTTCGCTGGCAAAGAGCTTGTCGGTGTCGATGGAGAGGTTGTAGCACTCCTTGTTGCTCACCAGCACGCGGCCGTAGCGGTCCAGGATCGCGCCGCGCGCCGCCGTCACGGCGACGTCCTTCTCGCTGATCTCCTCGGCCGCATGGGCGTACTCCTCGCCCTTGATGATCTGCAGTTCGTATAGATTATAGATGTAGATGGCCAGCAGCAGCACCAGAATGGCACCCAGAGCCAGTACTCTTCCCTTGGAAACAGAACGGTTCATATGGCAAATATCCTTTCGGATCATTCAAATGCGAAACATATTTCGCATTTGATTTTCAGTCGATCCAGCGCGCAGGCGGGAAATACAGCGGTGCCGCCAGCGGCAGCGACCACAGAGTCTGCAGCAGTGCCGTAGTGAGCATGCCGGTCGACCAGCTGTCCGACACCAGCACCCACAGCATCTGCATCAGGCTCGTGATCAGCAGAGCCGCGGCCGCGACGACCATATAGCCGAAAAAGCGGCGGTTGATGAAAAACTGCGCCACGAAGCCGGCGCCGAAGGCCAGCGCGGGAAACACCAGCGCAAAGCCGATCGTGGTATCCACAAAAGCCATGTCGGCGTAGATGCCCATCACCAGGCCGAACACCGCGCCCCAGGCCGAACCTTCGAACATGCCCACCGCCACCACGGCGGCCGGCAGGATGAAGGGGCATACGCCCAGCGGCCGGACGTGGGTGAGGATCATGTTCTGCAGCACCATCGTCAAAAACAGATACAGGGCGTACAGCAGCAGGCGGCGCAGATTGATTTTTTTGAGATTGATCCTTTTGAAAAGATCTTTCAGTTGATTTCGCATCACTCTACCACACTATAGTCCTTGATGATGAAGACCTGCACCAGCGTGTCGAAGGAGCATTCCGGGTCCACGATGCCGTACATCACCTGGCCGCCGGCCTCGGTCTGCACGGCGCTGATGCGCCCGATGACGAGGCCCGCCGGAAAGGCGCCGCCCGCGCCGGAGGTCAGCACCTCGTCGCCGACGTAGATCTGCGCGCCGTCCACCATGTAGGTGAGCTTGGCCTGGCGGTTTTTCATCAGCGCGTATTCGCCCAGGACGACGCCGGAGGTGCCGGTCTCGCCGACGAAGGCGCCCATGCTCATGTCAACGTCGATGACGGTGCTCACCGTGGCCCAGGTCTCGCCCAGCTCGGTGATCTGGCCGACGACGACGTTGTATTCGGTCACGACCGGATCGCCCAGCTCAAGGCCGGAGCTCCGGCCCTTGCTGATGGTGAAGGAGTGCGACCAGTTGGAGGAGGACCAGAGCACCACCTTGGCCGACTCGAAGACATAGTCGGTGTGCTTGGCGCGCAGCTCCAGCAGCTGGCGCAGGCGCTCGTTTTCCTCCGAGGCCTCCACGCCCTCGCGCGCGGACTGCTGGGCGTCGGCCAGCTGGGCACGCAGCGATTCGTTCTCCGCCACCAGCGAATCGTACTCATACAGGTGGCCGTAGATGCTGTTGAAGAGGTTGACGGCGGAGCTGACGACCTTCTGCACCGGGGCGATCAGAACGCCCGTCGCGTCGTGCAGCAGCCCCACGCTGCCGCCGCGGGCGGCGGCGCCGAGGCCGATCAGCAGTACGACCGAGAGCACCAGCACGGCCACGCGGATCCCGTTTGTCTTCAGATAGTTTTTCAAAGCAGCTCCACTCCCTGCATTTTCAGCATTTGACCGAGCCGGCACAGCGGCAGACCCATGACATTAAAGAAATCTCCGTCGATGCCGCGCACGAACAGCGCGGCCTTGCCCTGTGCCCCATAAGCGCCGGCCTTGTCCATCGGCTCGCCGGTGGCCACGTAGGCCGCGATCTCCCGCTCGCTCAGGCGGCGAAAATGCACATAGCTCATCTCCGCCTCGCTCTGCTCACATTCCCCGTGCTTCACCGTCACGCCGGTGAAGACCTGGTGCGTCTCGCCCGAGAGCTCGCGCAGCATCGCGGCGGCCTCCTCCGGGCTGTGCGGCTTGCCGTAGACCCGGTCCTGAAACCAGACGATCGTATCGGCGCCGATAATGATATCTTCTTCGCCGCAGTGCGCGGCGACCTCGCGGGCCTTCGCTGCGGACAGGGCCTTGACCAGCTCCGCCGGGTTCAGCCCCTCGGGCGCGCGCTCCTCCCCTTTTGCGGGGATGATCTTCAGGTCGCGGACGCCCAGCATTTCCATCAGCTCCCGCCGTCTGGGCGACGCGGAAGCCAGAACAATAGACAATGAAATGACCTTCTTTATCCTTATTATCCTTATTCGCTCCCCTGACAGGGGAAGTTTTTCAGTCCACGCCGCGGTAATACAGGCCGCGGGTGAGGACATTCGGTTTATAGTTGGACTGGCCCATGTAGCCCTTGGCCACCTCGATGACCTCGCGCGTGGTCTCGGTGGTGAACATCAGGCGCGCGCCCCAGAGGCCGGCGGCAAAGATATCCTCCTGCTTGTCGGCCAGATACAGCTTGTGCGCGTTGTAGATGACGTTCCGGCAGCCGAAATCCTGCACCACCGGGAACACCGAGCCCATGCGGTCGGACATCTGGGCCGGATTCTGGCAGCTGCAGCGGCCGGCGCTGTTTTTGATGATGCACTGGTCGGAGATCATCAGCGGCAGGCGGCCGTAGACGATCGCCTCTACCGGCAGAGGCTTGCGCAGGTCGCGGATCTGCGACAGGCGCAGCTCAAACGAGGCCGTCGCCGACAGGAAGCCCGCCTCGCGCAGCACGTCCAGGCTGTAGGAGTTGAACATATTGAGCCCGAAATCGCCGCGCACCTTCATACCGGCCTGACGGGCCAGAACGATCTGGCCGAGGTTGCCGATCAGGGCCTCGTTCACGCCGAAGCTGAAGAGCTTTTCCAGCGCCCGGTAGACGATGGGCAGCTCGTCGTCGGTGATGACGCGGGGCAGAACCGCCACGGGGACGGTGCCGCGATCGACGAAGGGGCGGATGCGCTCATAGTCGTCCGCCATGACCAGGGCGGGGACATAGAGATAATCCGGCTTGAGCTCGGCGAGCTCCTCGCTGAGCTGGTCGGCCGTACGCACCTGATAGATGCGCTTCGGGTCGATGACATTCTGCGTGCCGCGCGGCGGAGGCGGAAGGGCCAGGCTGCGGCGGTGCGGCGCTTCGGCGCGCGCCTCGCTCAGCTGCGAGATCAGCTTGCGGCGCAGCTCGTTGATCGCCGCGGCGGGCAGGAAGAGGCCCTTGTCCACCTTGGCGCGGTTTTCCACGACCTGGTAGGGCGTGCCGCCGGTCTTGATCATCTGGTCGGTCAGATAGGTCTCGGTCAGGCCCTGGCGCTTGGCCTCCTCGGGCACCGGACCCTCGGCGATTGCGCGGTGGCCGTCGTCGTCAAAGGCGATGGCCTGGATCGGCTGATCCGTCTCACAGACCGTGTAAAAATGCACCGGCACGCGGCGCGCCTCGCCCTCGGCGTAATTGCGGCGGGCGGCGGTGAAGAGCTTTTCCGTCTCGCGCTCGGGCTCGCCCCGGACGCCGAACATATCCTTCTTGTCGCCGTTGAAATAGCCCTGGGTAAAGCCGTTGCGGGAGAAGGCCTGCTCGAGCGTGTTCATCTCCTCGCGGGTGGGCTTGCGGTGCTCCTTGAGCGCCTTGGCATAGATCTCCGTCACGATGGCGGTGTATTCCGGACGCTTCATGCGGCCCTCGATCTTCAAGCAGGCCACGCCCGCGTCCTCCAGCTCCTGCAGCCGGTCGACCAGGCAGCTGTCCTTGAGGGAAAGCGGATAATCGTCCATGCGCCCGCCGAGAGAATACTGCATGCGGCAGGGCTGGGCGCAGGCGCCGCGGTTGCCGCTGCGGCGGCCGATCAGCGCGGACATATAGCACTGGCCGGAGTGGCAGAAGCACAGCGCGCCGTGCACGAAGACCTCGGTCTCGATGGAGGCGTGCTTGGTGATGAATTTGATCTGCTCCAGGCTGAGCTCGCGGGCCAGAACCGCGCGGGTCATGCCCATCTCGGCGGCGGCCTCCACGCCGGCGAGGTTGTGGATGCTCATCTGGGTGCTCGCGTGCAGCGGGATATCCGGCAGGGCGCGGCGGATGGCCGCCGACATGCCGAGATCCTGCACGATGAGCCCGTCCGCGCCCTCGTCGGAGGCCAGGCGCGCCGCGTCCACGGCGGCCTCCATCTCCCGGTCGCCCACCAGGGTGTTGAGCGTCACATAGACCTTGCAGCCGCGCACGCGGCAATAGCGCATCGCCTTGCGAAACTCTTCGTCGGTGAAGTTTTTGGCGCCGCGGCGGGCGTTGAAATCGCCCAGGCCGAGATAGACCGCGTCCGCGCCGTTCTGTACGGCGGCGATCACGGATTCCGGCGAACCGGCGGGAGAGAGAAGCTCGATCATAATGGGGTCTCCTTCAAGCGGCAATAGTACCGCATAATATTCACGATATTATAACACGCTTTGGCCTATTGCGACAAGATAATTTTAATGATATAATAGCTTCACTCTATAAAAATTAAGGAAATGAGTTCTCCACATTCTGCCATGACCGATAATAAGACCGCTCTTCCCCTGCCTTCCGAGGCTGCGGACCGCCTGATCGCCGCGCACGACGGCGACGTGGCCCTGCTATATTTATATATCGCCCGTACGGGCGCCCTGGACGCGGAACGCGCGGCCGGCGCGCTCTGCCGCACCGCGCACGAGATCGACGCGGCCGCGGAAAAGCTGCGCCGCATGGGCCTGCTGGACAGCCTGCCCGCCCCCCTTTCCCCGCAGCTGGTGCCCGAGGACACGCTGCCGGAATATCGGGCCGAGGATCTGATCCGCTTCGCCGCGGAGGATCCGAAGCTGGAGGCCATCTACCGCGAGGCGGAGCAGGTCTTCGGGCGAAAGCTCTCCCCTTCCGACATGAAAATGCTGGCCGGGCTCTACAAGCATCTGGGTCTTCCCGCCGAGGTGCTGTTCACGCTCCTGCACTACTGCGCCGAGCGCGCGGCCGAGCGCAGGCCCGGCAGCGTCCCCTCCCCGCGCAGCGTGGAGAAGGAGGGCTATGACTGGGCCAACCGCGAGATCATGACGCTCGAGCAGGCCGACGACTACATGCGCTTTCGCCGCGAGCAGCGGGAACTGACGGTGCAGGTCAAAGAAGTTCTGAACATCCGCGGGCGGGAGCTGAGCAAAACCGAGCGGGAATACGTGGAGCGCTGGATCGCCATGGGCTTTTCGCCGGAGGCCGTCGCCATCGCCTATGACCGCACGCTCATCAAGCTCGGCAATCTGCACTGGTCCTATATGGACAAGATCTTCCAGTCCTGGCACGCCAAAAAGCTGCACACGCCGGCGGAGATCGAGGCCGGCGACAGTCGCCGCCGTGCCCCGGCGGCTGAGGGCAGCCGGACGCCGGTCACGCCGGAGGACTACGTCTTTCCGGACAAGCTTTGAATGCGAAAGAGGTGTTTTCGATGCCATATGACGGGAAACTGCTGGCCCAGGCCAGGGAGGCGCTGGAGCAGCGGCGCGCGGACAATGCCGCCGAGCAGCAGCGCCGGCTGAGCCTGGTCTATGCCCGCGACCCGGAGATCGAGCAGATCGACCTGCGCCTGCGCCGCCAGATGGCGGAGCTGGTGCGGCTGACCGTGTCGCGTGCGCCGGATCTGGCCGAAAAGCTCGAGGTGTTGAAACATGACAACCTGGAGCTGCAGGCCGACCGGGCCGAGCGGCTGACGGCGCTGGGCCTGCCGATCGACTATCTGGACGAGATCGTCTCCTGCCCGATCTGCCGGGATACCGGCATGGACGGCGCGCAGCCTTGCCGCTGCCTGAAAAAGCTCTACAATCAGGCGCTGACGAAGGAGCTCAGCGCGCTGCTGCGCCACGGCGACGAGAGCTTTGAGCGCTTTGATCTGAGCCTGTATGACGAGCAGCCGCTCGAGGGCTCCACCGTTTCCCCGCGCTTTGCGATGGAGCGCATCTTCGCGCAGTGCCGCAAATTTGCCGACAGCTTTCCCGATGTCAGCTCCAACCTGCTCTTCCAGGGCGGCACCGGCCTTGGCAAGACCTATCTGTCCGCCTGCATCGCCCGCGTCGTGGCCGACAAGGGCTATTCCGTCTGCTACGACTCAGCAGCCTCCGCGCTGGAGGCCTTTGAGGCGCAGAAATTCGCCCGCGACCCGGAGACCGCCGAGGCCGCCGCGGCCCGCGTGCGGCGGATGCTCGACTGCGACCTGATGATCCTGGACGACCTGGGCACGGAGATGATCACCTCCGTCACCGTCAGCGCCCTCTATACGCTCATCAACAGCCGCCTCAACGCCGGAAAGAAGACCATCATCAGCACCAACTGCACGGACGAGGAGCTGCTGCGCAAATACACGCCGCAGATCTGCTCCCGCATCAAGGGCGAGTTCCTGCGCCTGCCCTTCGTGGGCCGGGACATCCGCCTGCTGAAAAAATAAAAGGAGGCCGACATGCAGCACGAAATCACCAGAGCCATGCCGCTGCTCGACAAGCAGGGCAATCTGACCGAACCGGGCTACGCCAAAAAGCTGCTGCCCGTCTACCGCCGTTCGGACATCCGCGCCGGGAAAAGCCGCATCAAGGAATGGGACTACTACCTCATCAACAACGGCCGCTTCGCCCTGGCCCTGACCATCGCCGACAACAGCTACATGGGCATGGACTCCATCTCCCTGCTGGATTTTGAAGAGGGCTGGGAGATCACCAAGAGCCCGATGAGTGTTTTTACCTTCGGCAAAGTGCATCTGCCGGAGAGCTCCGCCGTCGGCAGCGTACGCCACAGCGGAAAAGCGCACAGCCTCTCCTTTGAAAATGACGGCAAGGGCCGCCGCGTGCTGACCGCCAGCATGGCGGACTTCGGCCCGGAGGGCTCGCTCGCGGCCGAGATCGAGCTGACCGACGAGCCGGAGGAGAGCATGGTGATCGCCACGCCCTTCGACAAGCCCGGCCACTTCTACTTCAACCAGAAAATCAACTGCCTGCGCGCCAGCGGCGAGGTGCGCTACGGGGGGCGTGTCTACCGCTTTGATCCCTCGGACAGCTTTGCCGTGCTCGACTGGGGCCGCGGCGTCTGGACCTACCACAACACCTGGTACTGGGGCTCCGCCTCCGGCGAGGTGGACGGCGTGCCTTTCGGCTTCAACATCGGCTACGGCTTCGGGGACACCTCGCAGGCCACCGAGAACATGCTGTTCTACAACGGCAAGGCGCACAAGCTCAACCATGTGACCTTCCACATCCCCGGCGACGAAAAGGACTTCCTCTCCCCCTGGCGCTTTTCGTCGGACAACGGGCGCTTCACGATGGACTTTACCCCCGTCCTCGACCGCGCCTCCTGCACCGACCTCAGGCTGATCAAATCCGACCAGCACCAGGTCTTCGGCCTCTTCACCGGCACCGCGATTCTGGATGACGGCACCCCGATCGACATCAGGGACTTCCCCGGCTTTGCCGAAAAAGTGGAAAACAAGTGGTAAAAGTATTCCCTCCCGCCCAAGCGGGAGGGTTTTTATTATGAAAAAGCAAAATACCCCTTGACGCACAATACTATGTGATGTATAGTATTGTGTGAAAGGGGGTATTCGCATGCTGGATGCCCAGATGAAACGCGGTCTGCTGGAAAACTGCGTACTGGCGGCGCTGGCGCGCGGCGATTCCTACGGTTATCAGATCGTGCGGGATCTGAGCGGCTTTGTCCCGGTGACGGAGTCGACGCTGTATCCGATCCTGCGGCGGCTGGAGGCCTCCGGGGCGCTGACGGTGTACTCCGTCGAGCACAGCGGGCGGCTGCGGAAGTTTTATCATATGACGGACGCCGGACGGCGGCAGTTGGAGAGCTTCGCGGCGGACTGGAACGAGCTGGCCGCCATGTATGAGTATATCCGGGGAGGGCTGGACCATGACAAAAGCTGAATATCTGGAAAGGCTCCGGGTGAGCCTGGCTTTGATGCCGCCCGAGGAGCGGGAGGCGCAGCTGGCCTATTATGAAGAGCTGTTCGACGATATGCTGGAGGACGGCATGAGCGAGGCGGAGGCCGCCGCGCATCTCGGCGCGCCGGAAGACGTCGCGGAGACACTGCTGGCGGAGATCCCGATGTCCACGCTGGTGAAAAACCGCGTGCAGGCGCAGGGAAAGCCCTCGGCACTGACGGTCGTGCTGTTGGTGCTGGGCGCGCCGCTTTGGCTGCCGCTGCTGCTGTCCGCCTTCATCGTCCTGCTCTCGCTGCTGATCACGCTTTGGGCCCTGGGCCTCGGCCTCGGCATCGTGCTCCCGGCCGTCGGCATCTCGCTGATCGCCGTCGGCCTCGGCACCTTGCTCGGCCAGACGGCGCTGCCGCTGCTGATGGCAGTCGGCGGCATCCTCTGCGGCGCCGGAGTGCTGATCCTCGGCGTGCTGCTGATGGGAGTGATCATGCGCGGCTTCACGCGGCTGTGCCGGGCGATCTGGCGCGGCTGCAAAAAGGCGCTGCTGAAGTGAAAAGGGGGTAATCGCATGAGCAAAACTGTCAAAACCGTACTGCTGACCGCGCTGCTGCTGATCATCTTGGGCATGGCGCTGATCGCCGTCTCGCTGCTGCGCGGCGCGAATATCCGGGAGCTCTGGAATTCGGGCAATTTCCAGGTGGGCCAGATCTCTACCGGCTACGGCGACCTCAAGGACTACACCATATGTAAAAGCGGCGAGGAGAGCTTCTCCCCCGCCGAGGTCAAGCGCATCGACCTTGACTGGATCAGCGGTACGGTGAAGCTGCAGCCCGGCAGCGGGGATCGGATCACGCTGAAAGAGAGCTGCGAGAAAGCCCTGAAGGATGAGCAGAAGCTCTGCTGGAAGCTGGATGAAGGCACGCTGTCCATCCGCTTCTGCAAGGCGCTGCAGACGCAGATGGCCGGCAAGGATCTGGTGCTGACCGTTCCCGCCGATTGGACGGCAGAGAGCATCGGCGTTCACGCGACTTCCGCCGATCTGGAGCTGAACGGTCTGAGGGTCGAAGGCATCCTTTCGTCCACCGCGACCAGCGGCGGCGTCACGCTGGACGGATGCAGCTGCCGGACGCTTGCCGTCAGTGCAAGCAGCGGCGAAGTTTCGCTGAACGGCTGCGTCTTTGACAAGCTGGACGCCGGGGCAAGCAGCGGATCGATCAGCCTGAAGGGCTGCGATGGCCGCGAGCTGCGGTTCAGTGCGACCAGCGGCGCAATCGGCATTGACGGCGGGCGCTGCGAAACGATGAAGGCGAATACGACCAGCGGGAATATTTACGTCCGCGCGGAAGCGAAGGAGATCCGGCTCGAAAGCACCAGCGGCTCGATCCGCTGCGAGGAGGTCTCTGCGCTCTGCAGCGTCAGCATCGACACGACCAGCGGCACCGTGAAGCTGGCCCTGCTCGACACCGGCAGCGATCAGCGCATCGAGATCGAAACGACCAGCGGCGACGTGTATCTGGACGTGCCCGGCGCGATCGATCTGGACTATGACACTGCCTCCGGCGACATGCACGGCCGCCTGGAGCAGGGCGGCAGCGGCTGCCCGAAGGTCGAGATCGAAACGACCAGCGGCGACCTGATCCTCGGCGCTTTTGATTGAGCAAATACTGCAAAACGGGCCTTCCCGTTCGGGAAGGCCCGTTTTTCTTGTTTTCAGTCCTTCAGCACGCGGCCGAGGATCTCGACAGCCTCGTCGATCAGGGGCTCGGTCAGCGTCGCCATGTAGCTCGTGCGCAGCAGGCACTCGGTCGGCGGCGTGGCGGGCGGCAGCACGGGATTGACATACACGCCGGCGTCATAGGCCTCCTTGGCCTTCTGCAGCGTGCGCACCGCTTCGTAGGTATAGATCGGGACGATCGGCGTCTCGGACTCGCGCACATGCAGGCCCGCCGCCTTGAGGCCGCTGCGGGCGTGCGCGGCCAGTGCGCGCAGATGCACGGGCAGCTCCGGATGCGCCTCCAGATGCCGCAGCGCGGCCAGCGCCGTGGCGCAGGCAGAGGGCGGGATGGACGCGGAGAAGATGAAGGGGCGGGAGTTGTGCCGCACATAGTCGCAGACCGCCTCCGAGGCCGCCATATAGCCGCCGAGGCTCGCCAGAGATTTGGAGAAGGTGCCCATGATGATGTCCACCTTGTCCTCCAGGCCGAAGTAGCTGGCCGTGCCGCGTCCGCCCTCGCCGATCACGCCGAGGCCGTGGGCGTCGTCCACCATGACGCGCGCACCGTACTGTTCCGCCAGGCGGCAGATCTCCGGAAGATTGGCGATATCACCGCCCATCGAGAACACACCGTCCGTGACGATCAGACGGCCCGCCTCCTCCGGGATACGGCTGAGGATGCTCTCCAGCTCCTGCATGTCGTTGTGCTTGTAGCGCATCATCTTGCCGTAGCTGAGCTTGCAGCCGTCGTAGATGCTGGCGTGGTTCTCGCGGTCGCAGATCACATAGTCCCCGCGCCCGACGATGGCGCTGATGATGCCGAGGTTGGACTGGAAGCCGGTGGAGAAGGTCACGGCGCCCTCCTTGTGCACAAAAGCGGCCAGCTCCTGCTCCAGTTCAAGATGCATCTCCAGGGTGCCGTTGAGAAAGCGCGAGCCGGAGCAGCCGCTGCCGTACTTTTCAAAGGCGCGGATGCCGGCCTCGATGACAGAGGGCTCCGTCGTCAGGCCGAGATAGTTGTTGGAGCCGAGCATGATGCGGCGTTTGCCCTCCATGATGACCTCGGTATCCTGCCGCGATTCCAGCGCATGGAAATAGGGATAGATCCCCATCTCCCGGTATTCGTTGGCCAGCGTAAAGTGTTCGACTTTATTGAAAATATCCATTTCCGCGAAGCCCTTTCGTTCCTTAAAATATTTGAATTAATTAACTGCATTTTACAGGATGATCGAGGGCCTGTCAACAAAAGATTGCAGCTTTCGATCCGGTCGGGCAGAATGACAGAAAAGCGGTGGCCGGGAGGGACACTTTTTCGTTGCAAGCGACGAAGCTGAAGAAAAGCGGAAAAAAGGCTTGCTTTTTTGATGCCCTGCTCGTATAATGCGACACGAGCAGACGAGAGCTGCGTGTTTTGGGAAAACAGATTTTTAAGCTCCGGTACAGAGAGACCGGCAAAATCGCTCATATAGATACGATGCACCGTGTGCATCTGACTTTTGTTGCGTGTCTTGCCGGAATCGGTAAGGCATTTTTTGTTTTTATTCGCTTTTAAAGCAGCGCTTCAAAAGCGAGGAACTCGCGCTTATCGCGCGCGGCTTACGAGAGACAAGCCTCGCTTGGTCGGCGCGAGGGCTCGCACTGCTCGCCTGATGGTGTTTTTAACGAGGCAAAGCCCCGTCAAAAACGACAGAAATGATTGGTGAAAGGGATTGCGGACATGCGGTTAAAGGCACAGATCATGGATGAAGCGGCCCTGGGCCGCGCGCTGATGCGCATCTCCCATGAGATCGCCGAAAAGAACAAGGGCGTGGAGAACGTGCAGCTGATCGGCGTGCGCCGCCGCGGCGAGCCGATCGCCCGCCGCATCCGCGATAATATCCGCAGGATCGAGGACGTCGAAATACCCTGCGGCAGCATCGACATCCGCTGGTACCGCGATGATCTGAGCACGCTGACCGACATGCCGGAGCTGCGGCGCATCGAGCTGGGCTTTGACGTGACGGACCGGGACGTGGTGCTGGTGGACGACGTGATCTACACCGGGCGCACCGCCCGAGCGGCCATCGAGGCCGTGTTCTCCTGCGGCCGACCCCGTTCGATCCAGCTGGCTGTGCTGGTCGACCGCGGGCACCGCGAGCTGCCCATCCGGCCGGACTATGTCGGCAAGAACATCCCCACCTCCCGCTCGGAGCTGGTGGAGGTTCGCCTGCCGGACTTTGACGGCGAAACCGGCGTGTTCCTGATGGACACCGCCGAAGAATGACTCCGTTGGCAACAAAAATCATATAAAAGAGAGGTACAAACCATGGGTAAAGAAAAGAAAAACGTCGTCGACGAACCGATTTTCGACGCGCGCACCCTCGGCACGCCGAAGATGCTGGTCCTCGGTCTGCAGCACCTGTTCGCCATGTTCGGCGCGACGGTGCTCGTCCCGATCCTGACCGGTCTGAGCGTCTCCGCGACGCTGCTGTTCGCCGGTCTCGCCACGCTGTTCATGCATCTTGTCACCGGCAAGAAGGTCCCCGTCTTCCTCGGCTCCTCCTTCGCCTTCCTCGGCGGTTACTTCGCGGTCGTCGCCTCCGGCGCCGAGCTCGGCCTCAGCCAGCGCGAAGCCCTGCCCTATGCCTGCATCGGCGTTGCCTGCGCAGGTCTCCTCTACCTGATCCTGGCTCTGATCTGCAAGGCCTTCGGCTCCAAGAACGTCATGCGCTTCTTCCCGCCCGTGGTCACCGGACCCATCATCATCGCCATCGGCCTGATCCTCGCTCCCTCCGCCATCAACAACTGCTCCACCAACTGGTGGATCGCCCTCGTTGCGATCGTCGTCGTCATCGTCTGCAACATCTGGGGCAAGGGCATGATCAAGATCGTCCCGATCCTGATGGGCGTGCTCGTCTCCTACCTCGTCGCGGCCGTGACCGGCAACGTCGACTTCACTGTCGTCAAGGAAGCCGCCTGGATCGGCCTGCCCGTCCAGATGCAGGACACCGTCTTCGGTCTGTTCGCCTCCGGTAAGGTCAACACCGGCCTGGTGATCTCCTCGATCGTCATGATCGTCCCGATCGCCTTCGCCACCATGATGGAGCACGTCGGCGATATCTCCGCCATCGGCGGCGCCATCGGCAAGAACCTGATCGAGGATCCGGGCCTGCACCGCACCCTCATCGGCGACGGTATCGGCACCACGATCGCCGCGCTCTTCGGCGCCCCGGCCAACACCACCTACGGTGAGAACACCGGCGTCCTGGTCCTGACCAAGGTCTACGATCCGAAGGTCGTCCGCCTCGCCGCGATCTACGCGGTCGTCCTCTCCTTCTGCCCGAAGTTCGCCGCCCTGATCTCCGCGATGCCCGCTGCCACCATCGGCGGCGTGTCCATCATCCTCTACGGCATGATCTCCGCAGTCGGCGTGCGCAACATGGTCGAGAACCACACCAACTTCCAGAAGTCCCGCAACGTCATCGTCGCGGCCGTCATCCTCGGCCTGGCCCTCGGCGTCAACTTCTCCGACCTCGGCTCCATCTCCTTCCAGATCGGCAGCCTGAACATCGCCCTGTCCGGTCTGGCAGTCGCCTCCATCGCCGGCATCGTCCTCAACGCCATCCTCCCCGGCAAGCGCGAAGAGTACATGCCGAACGAAGAGAACTCCAGCTCCCTCGGCAAGTTCTGATTCAAATTCATCCATCAAAAAGCGTGCGGCAAATGCCGCACGCTTTTTTCATTCCTAATTCCTAATTTCGAATTGTCTTACAGTTCCGTCACCGGCAGCTGACAGGCGCCGCCGGAGCAGAGATAAAAGGCGGGCTTGCCGTCCTTCGGCGTGTACTCGGCGGTGAAGGGTGCGGCCTCAGCCAGCTTCCCCGCCCGCGCGGGCGTTTTGAGCAAGATCTCCAACTCCGGCGCATATTTCCGCTCCACGGCGCGCAGCGACTCCGGCACGGTCTCGTCCGGCGCGGCGCAGACGAGCTCCTGCGTCGGCAGCACCGCGTCCAGCACGGCGCAGAGGCCGAAGGTGGCCGCAGCGGGATAGGCGCCAAGACTGCCGCAGAGAAAGCGCAGCTGTCGGTCGGCGGCCTCGCGCCACTCCGGCTCCGCGCTCAGCCGCCAGAGCCGCTGGAACAGCACGGCCGCAGCGCTGTTGCCGCAGGGCAGCGCCCCGTCCTGCGTCTCCTTCGGGCGCAGGATCAGCTTCTCGCCGTCCGCCGCCGTCAGGAAAAAGCCGCCCGAGGGATCGGCAAAGCGGGTAAGGATCTCCCCGGCCAGGGCCTTCGCGCGCAGCAGATGCGCGGGGTCGAAGTCGGCGCGGTAGAGCTCCAGCAGGCCGAGCGCGTAAAAGGCGTAATCGTCCAATCGCGCGGCAAAACGCGCCTCACCCTCGCACCAGCGCGCTTTTAATGCGCCCGGATCGCCGAGCTCCCGGGCGAGGAAGTCTGCAAGTGTTTCCGCCGCATCCCGGTATACCGCGCTGTCAAAGACGCGCGCGGCGCGCGAGAGCGCCATCAGCATCAGGCCGTTCCAGCCGGTGAGCACCTTGTTGTCCGTGGCAAGCGGCAGCCGCTCCTGCCGGGCATGCCGCAGCTTTTCCCGATACGCCCCGTAGCCCTCGGGCACAAGCTGCCAGCGCTGGTTCAGCAGCAGATTCGGGATGCTTTTGCCGTGGAAGTTGCCCTCCTCGGTGATGTCGTAGCATTCGCAGAAGCCGCGGCCCTCGCTCTCGCCCAGCACCGCCTTGACCTCGGCCGGTGTGAAGAGATAGTAGGCGCCCTCCTCGCCCTCGCTGTCCGCGTCCTGTCCGGCATAGAAGCCGCCCTGTTCATCCCGCAGCTCGCGCAGGCAGTAGTCGAGCGTCCGCTCGGCCACGGAGCGGTAGAGCGCCAGATGTCCGTCCTGCCAGGCCTCGGTATAGGCGAGCGCCAGCAGGGCGTTGTCGTAGAGCGTCTTTTCGAAGTGCGGCGCAAGCCACTCCCGGTCGGTCGAATAGCGGGAAAAGCCGCCGCCGAGCTGGTCGAAGATGCCGCCGCGCGCCATCTGCTGCAGGGTTTTCTCTGCGGCGGCGCGGGCCTCCTTGTCCGCATTGGCATGGGCATAACGCAGCAGGAAGAGCAGATGGTGCGCCGTCGGGAACTTCGGCGCCGTGCCGAAGCCGCCGTATTCGGCGTCGAAGCTCGCCTTGAGCTGCTCCGCCGCGCGCCTGGCGTGGTCAAGCGAAGGCTCCGCGGCATCCGCAGCGGCGGGCTGTGCCAGCAGTGCGGTGAGCTCCCCGCCGGTCTTGCGCAGCGAATCCGGCGCCTGCGCCCATTTCTGCGCCGCCGCCTTCAGCAGCGGCAGCAGGCCGAGCTGGCGGCCGCGGTTATTTTTTGGCAGATAGGTCGCGGCGAAGAAGGGCTGCTGCTCCGGCGTGAGGAGTACGGTCAGCGGCCAGCCGCCGCTGCCGTTCATCGCCACGCAGGCGCGCATATACACCGCGTCCACGTCCGGCCGCTCCTCGCGGTCCACCTTCACCGGCACATAGTCGCGGTTGAGCTCTGCGGCCACCTCTTCGTCGGCAAAGGACTCCCTCGCCATCACATGGCACCAGTGGCAGGTCGCGTAGCCGATCGACAGAAAGACGGGCTTGTTCTCCCGCCGCGCCTTCTCAAAGGCCTCCTCGCCCCAGGGATACCAGTCGACGGGGTTGTCCGCATGCTGGCGCAGATAGGGTGACTTTTCATACTGCAAACGGTTGGGCATTTGAATTCCACCTTGTCATTCGGTCTTTTTTATGGTATTATTCATCTATTCCGGACAATTATACTATAGACGTCCCGCGTGCGCAAGCGCCGGAGCGGAAAGGACGCGCCATGGAGATCCAGTGGCTGGGACACGCCTGCTTTGCCATCACCCATGAGGGCTTTCGGATCGTGATCGATCCCTACAACAGCGACTATATCAACGGCTATCCGAAGCTGCGCACCACGGCGGATATGGTCCTGGTCAGCCATGAGCATTACGGCCACAACTACCGCGAGGGCGTGAAGCTCTCCGGCCGCCCGGCGAGCGACTGCCCCTTCGAGATCACGAAGATCCGCGTGCCGCACGACTTCAAGATGGGCAACTGGCGCGGCTTCTGCGACATCCACGTGCTGGAGGCAGACGGCATGAAGCTCGTGCACATGGCCGATATCGGCACCCAGCTCGACGGCGGGCAGGTCTCCCGCCTCTTCGGGGCGGACGTGGTGATGATCTGTGCCGGCAGCTGCACGGGTCTGCCGTCGCAGGAGACCAAACGCATCTGCGACGAGATCATGGCGACAGTCGTGATCCCGATGCACTACCGCGACGGAAACCGCGGCGGCCACCGGCTGGAAACGGTGCGGGACTTTGCCTACCAGTTCGAGTCCCCGGAGCTGATCCACTACTACGACACGGACACGTTCCGGGTGGAGCCCTTTATGGAACCCCAGGTCGCGGTATTGAAATTCCGCGGCGCCTGATTTTGCAATTTTGAGGTATTTTCTTGGAACTTTCTGATCTGAAGCTGATTTCGGCCAGCAACATCATCAATCTGCGCACGGCCCACGGCATGACGCAGGCGGAGCTGGGCGCAAAACTGAATTACTCGGACAAGACCATCTCCAAATGGGAGCGCGGCGAGGCCATCCCGGACGCTTACGTGCTGGTGCAGATGGCGGAGCTCTTCGGCGTGACGGTGAACGACCTGCTGTCCGCCCACGACAAATGGGAGCCGCCGAAGGACGAAAACGAAGTCCCGACGCGCAGCTACAGCGTCAACGTCATCATCGCGATCGTACTGCTCGGCATTTTCACGATCGCGCTGACCGTATTCGTCACGCTCTGGCTGATCGACATCATCGAGTGGCGCGTGTTCCTCGTGGCGCTGTCGGTGGAGATCCTGGTCTATATGATCCTGGTCTGCGTGTTCAAGCACGGACGGCATCTGCAGTACATCCTGGCCGCCTTCGTGCTGAGTCTGTTCGTGCTGGCCTATTTCTTCCTCCCGATCGACCGACCCTGGCAGCTGTTCCTGCTGGCCGTACCGGCAGAAGTGATCGTCTTTCTTGCCTGTAACATCCGCAAGGTCCCCAAGGTCAATCAGATCGTCAAAAAAGCCAGCAAATAAGCCGATTCTACGAATTGTAGAGCCGCGGGTAGAGAAATCTGCCCGCGGCTTTTTTGCGCAGTAGAGCGGCGGACGCGGGAGTAGCTTGGCTTTTTCGCGCCTGTGCGATAGGATAAAAATGAAATTTTATCGAGAGGAGATCCATCCATGGCCGACTATATCCTCAGCTGCTGCTCCACCGCCGATCTGAGCAAGGAGCATTTTGAAGCGATCGACGTCCATTACGTCTGCTTCCACTATATCCTCAACGGCAAGGACTATCCGGACGATCTGGGGCAGAGCCTGCCCTTCGAGGATTTCTACCGTCTGATGAAGGAGGGCGCCGACACCAAGACCTCCCAGGTCAGCATTCAGGAGTATCTGGACTATTTCACGCCCTTCCTCGAGCAGGGCAAGGACATCGTGCACGTCACGCTCTCCTCCGGCATCTCCGCCACCATCAATTCCGCCCGCAACGCCGCGAACATCGCCATGGAGCGCTTCCCGGAGCGCAAGATCTACGTCATCGACTCCCTCGGCGCCTCCTCCGGCTACGGCCTCATCATGGACACCGCCGCAAAGAAGCGCGACGAGGGGCTGAGCGCAGCGGAGCTGGCCGACTGGATCGAGGAAAACCGTCTGAAGCTGCACCACTGGTTCTTCTCCACCGACCTGAGCTTCTTCGTCAAGGGCGGCCGCATCTCCAAGACCGCGGCGGTCTTCGGCGGGCTGCTGGAGATCTGCCCGCTGATGAACATGGACAATCTCGGCCGCCTGATCCCGCGCTACAAGGTGCGCACGAAAAAGCGCGTCATCCGCCAGATTGTGGACAAGATGGCGGAGTTTGCCGACAAGGGGCTCGATTACGACGGCAAGTGCTTCATCTCCCAGTCCGCCTGCCTGGACGACGCCCGCGCTGTGGCTGAGCTCGTCGAGGCCCGCTTCCCGAAGCTCAACGGCAAAGTGGAGATCAACTATGTCGGCACCACCATCGGCAGCCACACCGGCCCGGGCACCGTCGCGCTCTTCTTCTGGGGCAGTGAGAGAGTGGACTGATTCTGTATATAACAAAAAAGATCCGGGAGTTTAGGCGGGTGCTCGTAAAACAGTTAAACCAAAAATTTAACTATTTTACGGCATCTGTCAGACGGGGTTGGCTAAATAAAAGTTAGCGTTACTTGGTTTGATAACCGAGTATCGCTTCTTTTTTTACCCGTAAAACGCTTTTGTGGAGGTACATATGATGCAGAAACTGAACTATATCCGTTGCGGTGATTACTATATTCCCGATATTCGCTTACCGGAGGAAAACAGACCTATTGGCCGTTGGGGGCGTATGTACAGAGACTATATCAAGGAGCATAACCCTATCCGCTTCAATGATCTGTGCCTTAGCAGTGAATTGTGGACGTATCTGGCTGATTTGAACGAGCAGGCACAGAAACGTTTTGAACTTATCATCGAGCAAATGAAAGTGGCTGAGGGCGTGACAGAGAGCATGAAGCAGTGTGATCAGATGGCATGGGTTGGAGCCATGAACAATATCCGCAACAGAGCCGAGGAAATCATCCTGCGAGAAATGATCTACGAGGAGGATGTGGTATGAGAATCCTTGAAGAATTTTGGTACGGCAATATTGAGCCGACCGAGTATGACACATCCTCTTGCAAAGAATACAAGAATCTACTGGAACTGATTTGCAGAAATGAAGAAAAGCTCAAAGCCACCATGACGAACGAGCAGAAAGAGTTGTTTGAGAAATACACCGATTGTGTACGAGAGCATCAAGCCAATACTGACTGTTTGATCTTTCAGAATGGCTTTAAGCTGGGTGCACGAATGATGTTAGAGGTCATGGAAGAATAACCGAATATATCGAAAATGGGGGCTTGTGCTTAGATTGGGCGCAAGCCCCTTTAACTTCGACACAGGTTGTGTAGAAGTTGGTTCTTACGACTTCGGTGCAAGTTGCGTAGAAGTTGAGGGGAATAAAGATTACGGCACGGACACTTCTCGCCAACTTGTCGGGAAGTTGATGCCTGTTATAAATATCCTATCGAATCATCCTAAAATTAAACATTTTGTGTCTTTTTCAGAAAACCTATTGTATTTTCATGAAATTAGATGTATAATATCAAACGAAATAAATACAGGGGAGCTTGTTTGTGCAGGCTGAGAGGAAGTAACCGAACTTCGACCCTATAACCTGATGCGGATAATGCCGCCGTAGGAAGTCATACACAAGGATTTTTTACAGGAGGCATCCCCAAGGGTGTCTCCTGTTTTTATTTTACAACTGAAAACGCAGGGGAGCTTGTGCTGACAGGCTGAGAGGAAGGTGCAACCTTCGACCCTTATACCTGATGTGGATAATGCCGCCGTAGGAAACGCTTTTGCTCTGTTACAGGAGGATACCACAAAAGGTATTCTCCTGTTTTTTCATATCTTTTGAGAAAGGGGGAACGAGATCCACTTATGTGGCGGACTGAGGGGGAGCGCCCTGAGTCTTGTATATCAGCGATGGGAAGCCGTGTTCCGGCGTGAGAGGATGCCAGTAAGCATCGACCGAACTTCCGTGCAGTTATCCTTGGGATAACTGCGCCTACTTTGGAAGCGCCGCTGATAACTGACGTTTCCTAATTCACTCAAAGGAGAAATTGAATATGAACAAAACCAATACGAAAAAATTAGCGGTTGCCAGTGTATTCTGCGCTGTTGCTGTTGTGGGAAGTCTCTTTTCCTTCCCTGTGTTCGGGAGCAAATGCTCGCCTGTACAGCACATGGTTAACATCCTGTGTGCTGTATTGCTCGGCCCAAGCTATGGGCTTGGTGCAGCTTTTGCCGCAGCGTTGATTCGCAATCTGCTTGGCCTTGGTAGTCTGATGGCGTTCCCTGGCAGTATGTTCGGCGCATTGGTGTGCGGTATCATTTACGCTAAAACTAAGAATATTTTAGGGACTTTGATTGGAGAGGTCTTTGGTACTGCTCTACTTGGCGGTCTGTGTGCTTACCCAATTGCAATTTTCTTCATGGGTCAAAGTGCAGCTGGTCTTGCTTTTTACGCTTATATCATCCCTTTCCTGATCTCCACCGCTGGAGGCGCAATCATATCCGCAGTTTTGATTTACAGTTTGAAAAAGTCTGGTGTTCTGCATACCATGCAGGAATCTCTTAACCGATAAGGAGGAAGAAAAATGTTTCAGAATATGCTTGAAAATGTACGACAGAAATGTCCGTTGATTCATAACATTACCAACTATGTAACAGTCAATGACTGTGCAAACATCGTGATTGCTTGCGGTGCATCCCCGATCATGGCTGATGACAAGGAAGAAGTTGCAGAAATTACTACCATTTGTTCGGGTTTGAATATCAACATCGGTACGCTGAACAGCCGCACTATTGCTTCCATGTTGATTGCCGGCAAACGAGCTAACGAACTGAACCATCCGGTTGTGTTAGACCCCGTAGGAGCCGGTGCATCCAAACTCCGAACCGAAACGGCTATGCAGCTTCTCCAAGAGGTAAAGTTCTCCGTTATCCGTGGTAATATTTCTGAAATTAAAACCTTGGCTTCTGGTAGCGGCACAACAAAAGGTGTGGATGCCGATGTAGCCGACAAGGTAACGGAAGATAACCTTGATGATGTAATTGCTTTCGCAAAGGGTTTTGCAAAGAAAACCGGAGCCGTCATTGCCATCACCGGTGCTATCGACATCGTAGCGGATGATAAGAAAGCCTATTGTATCCGCAATGGACACCCTATGATGTCTTCTATCACCGGAACAGGATGTCAGCTTTCTGCTATGACTGCGGCCTTTGTAACTGCTAATCCTAATCAACCTTTAGAAGCTGCGGCTGCGGCTGTTTCAGCAATGGGTTATGCAGGTGAAGTAGCTTATAGCAGACTTACCGAAATGGATGGCAACTCTACATACAGAAATTACATCATTGATGCGATTTCCAATATGACCCCAGAAATGCTGGAGAAAGGTGCGAACTATGAAGTGCGATAAAAAAGCAATGCTGCTCTACGCTGTAACTGACAGAGCATGGGTAGGCAAACAAAGTTTGTATGAACAGGTTGAGTCTGCTCTGAAAGGCGGCGCAACGTGTGTTCAGCTTCGGGAAAAGGAACTGGATGACGAAGCTTTTCTGAATGAAGCCATCGAGATCTCTGCCCTGTGTAAACAGTACAGAGTTCCGTTCTTCATCAATGACAATGTAGAAATTGCTATCAAGTGTCATGCCGATGGCATTCATGTTGGACAGGAGGACATGGAAGCTGCACAGGTTCGTCAGAGAGTTGGAGACGATATGATTATCGGTGTTTCCGTACATTCTGTGGAAGAAGCTCTGGAAGCTGTCAGAAACGGTGCAGACTGTCTTGGTGTAGGTGCTATGTTCTCTACTTCTACCAAAACAGATGTAAATGTCCTGCCGAAAGAAACCCTTCGTGATATTTGCGCCGCCGTTGATATTCCAGTTGTTGCCATCGGTGGCATTGGTAAATCTAATATATCTCAGCTTGCCAGTACCGGCGTGGATGGTGTTGCTTTGGTTAGTGCCATTTTTGCCGCTGATGACATTGAAAGTGAATGCCGCCTGCTTCGCAAGTTGTCGGAAGAAATGGTGAACGCATGAAGATAAAGTGTGCGATCTTCGACTTTGACGGAACACTCTTTGATTCCATGTTCATTTGGGATAGTGTCGGTGAAATCTATCTCCGTTCCCTTGGAAAAGAGCCAAGGCCATCCATGCGTGAAGATGTCAGAGCATTGAGCCTTTATCAGTCTGCTTGCTACTTCCAGAAAGAATATGGCCTGTCTCTTCCTGTAGAGCAAATTATGACAGGCATCAATCAGACCATCGAGCATTTTTATATCCACGAGGTTTTACCGAAGCCAGGTGTTGTCGATTTTCTGGAACGTATGAAAAAAGCTGAAATCCCGATGTGTATTGCGACGGCATCTGACCGATACCAAATAGAAGCCGCTCTCAGCAGATGTGGAATGGAACACTATTTTGATGCGATCTTCACTTGCAGTGAGGTTGGACATGGCAAGGATGAGCCTGTCATTTTCCAAAAAGCTATGGATCATTTTAGCTCTGATCGTAGTACAACCGTTGTATTTGAGGATGCAATCCATGCTGTTCAGACTGCAAAAGCTGATGGATTTACAGTATTAGCTGTATTCGATGATAGTGAAAAACGACAGGCTGAAATTCATGATCTGGCGGATTGCTATATTACGGATTTTGAACATACAGAGGAATTTTGGCATCTCACTTCTGTTTAATTCATAACCCATATTTTAAGAAGGAGGTAGATGTTTGAGAAAACTAACGATTCTGTTTGTGGTTGGTATAACAGCGTGTTTGTTTATAGCTATTTGTGCGATGAGTTTTTATAACTCACTTTTTCCTAAGGCTGCTCCAATCAACCCTCCTGGCAAAGAAACAATTGTCTCGATTGGTGTGTCTGCTAACATGATAGATGTGCCTCATTGTGTGGATAAATCTCAATACGATGGACTTATTCAAAGTATCCAAAACGCCAAACCTACACGAAGGCAATCCTTAAATGATACACCGACAACCGCAGATTATTATAAAATCGTAATTCGCACAAACGATAAAGAATACCATTCCTTTATCTACAACAGCGAAGGACAAGCATATGTTGAGATTCCCTATAGCGGTATCTATGAGGTAGATATGAGTTTGTTGGAATCTGTGCGTTCATATTGCAATAGTGGAGATTGAAAAAAACAAGCGGCAGATTGGGGGCACCACCTTATGCCGCTATATAAAACGATGCTGAAAAACGAAAGGAGTAAAACTATGAAAATGAAAACAGCATTGACCATTGCAGGAAGTGACTGCAGTGGAGGCGCCGGTATTCAGGCAGACATGAAAACAATGACCATGAATGGTGTTTATGCCATGAGTGCAATTACAGCACTGACTGCGCAGAACACAACCGGCGTGAGAGCAATTCAAGAATCAACACCGGATTTCTTGAAACAACAAATTGATGCGGTATTCGAGGACATCTATCCCGATGCCGTGAAGATCGGCATGGTAGCATCCAGCGAGCTGATCCGTGTGATTGCGGACAGGCTGAGATATTACGATGCAAAGAATGTGGTCATTGACCCTGTGATGGTGGCGACCTCTGGTTCTGCTCTGATGAAAAACGATGCAGTACAGACCCTTATCGAAGAATTGCTGCCTCTTGCTATCCTCGTGACACCAAACATCCCAGAAGCCCAGGTTCTCTCTGATCTGACCATTGAAACGAAAGAGAACATGGTGACTGCTGCAAAGCAAATCGGAGACAACTATCATTGTGCAGTTTTGCTGAAAGGCGGTCACAGCATCAACGATGCAAACGATCTGCTTTACGCAAACGGAGAACTTGTTTGGTTTGAGGGCAAGCGTATTGACAATCCCAACACCCATGGTACAGGATGTACACTTTCCAGTGCCATCGCATCCAATCTTGCCAAGGGATTTACTCTCGCTGAATCTGTACAGAGAGCAAAAGATTATATCTCCGGTGCTTTGGCGGCAATGCTTGATTTGGGAAAAGGCTCCGGTCCGATGAACCACCTGTTTGACCTGAATAGTGATTACATGAAGGAGGCGAAGTGATATGACTAATTCTGTATCTTACCGCCTTCATGATGCGGCAGCTTCCATTTGGGAAGCTTGCCTGAAGCATCCCTTTGTCACCGGCATTGGTGATGGTACGCTTGCCGTAGAGAAGTTCCAGCATTTTATGCTGCAGGACTATCTCTATCTCTTTGACTATGCCCGTGTTTTTGCTCTGGGGGTAGTCAAAGCACGAGATCCCGAACTGATGCGTATCTTTGCCGCCAATGTGGATGCCATTCTGGGCAGTGAAATGAAGATTCACCGTGCATACATGAAACGTCTTGGCATTACAGAGGAGCAGGTGTTTGCGGTGAAACCTGCCCTCGATAACCTCTCTTACACCAACTATATGCTATCTGTTGCAAGCTCCGGTAGTCCCATGGAGATCGTCGCCTCTATTCTCGCCTGCTCCTGGAGCTATGCTGAGATCGGACAGGCGCTTGCCACTATCCCAGGTGCAGCGGAACACCCTTTCTACGGAGAATGGATTCAGGGCTATTCTTCTGAGGAATATGCTGCTACAAACCAGGCTTTGATTGAACTCATGGATTCTCTGGCGGCAAATGCCACCGAGGAGCAAATTGCATATCTGACAGAGGTCTTTGTTAACTGCAGCCGTTACGAGCTTGGCTTCTGGGATATGTCTTGGGAAATGTGGACATGAGTATTCTGAGTTTTGACAACGTTTCCTACCAGTACCCCAGCGAGGATTTTGATATCATCGACCGGCTTTCCCTTTCGGTAGAACCGGGTTCCTTTCACTGTATCATCGGCATCAGCGGCTGCGGCAAGAGCACCATTTTCCGCATGACCAATGGTCTGCTGCAACCAAAGACCGGCAACATCTGTGTCAACGGGAATCCCATCACAGGGCAAAACCACTATTGTGGCTATATGCCCCAAAAGGATATGTTGTTCCCATGGAAAACAATCGGTGAAAATCTGGCACTTCCATTGGAAATCCAGCGAAAATATTCAAAGGCAGAGCAACGGGAACTGATCGATGCAGCTTTAGCAGATGTGGGTTTGGACGGCTGCAGAGATAAGCGTCCGGACGAACTCTCTGGTGGTATGCGCCAGCGAGCCGCATTTGCCCGCACTATGCTCACCGGCAGTGACCTGCTGTTGTTGGACGAGCCTTTTTCTGCACTGGACTTCCTGACTCGTATTTCCATGCAGGAGTGGCTTCTGGATCAGTGGCAGCGCCATAAGAAAACAATCCTGTTCATCACCCACGATGTGGAAGAAGCTGTATTCCTGTCCTCCAGTGTGCTGGTAGTTGAAGAAACACCGATCCACTCGTTACGGGAGATTCCTGTTCCGATGAAATATCCACGCACCCGGCAGGACTTAACTCGCCCAGAAATCGTGGAACTGCGGGAGCAGTTGGTGGACATGCTGAGAAAGCAGGTGGTCGTATGAAAAAAGCCTGCAAGGGCAATCTGCCCACACTGATCTTTCTGTTTTCCCTTCTGATGCTGTGGCAGCTTGGGGCGATGAAGGTCAATGCCGCCTATATTCTGCCTACTCCTATTCAGATACTTAAAAAGCTATGGGAACTGCGCATCGTGTTGTTTACCGTACATCTTCCCGCTACCATGCTGGTCACACTTGTGGGATTGCTTATCTCGCTGGTGCTTGGCCTGGGCCTTGCTGTGCTGATGGATGCCAGTCCGTTTTTCCGGAAAGCCGTGTATCCGATTGTTGTGGCATCCCAGACGATCCCGACCACTGCCATTGCGCCGTTATTTGTGCTTTGGTTTGGCTACGGTATTTGGAGCAAGGTGCTGGTGACGGTACTCATCACATTTTTCCCCATCACCATCACGGTGTATGATGGTTTGCAATCTGCAAAAGTGGAAATGGCGGAACTGCTGCTGACTTACGGCGCAACAAAATGGGACATATTTTTCAAAATCAAAGTTCCTTGTACACTTCCATACTTTTTCTCCGCCATCAAAATGGCCATACCTATGAGCATCATTGGTGCTGCCATCGGTGAATGGCTGGGTGCACAAAGTGGTCTGGGTTATTTCTCACGGCGAATGATGACGCAGTTGGATGGCGCAGGTGTCTTTGCGCCTATCGTACTGCTTTCTGCAGTTGCGATGCTGGCTGTGGCGATTGTGGCACTGTTGGAGAAAAAAGTGGTTCGTTGGCGGGGAGAATTCTAAAGAGAGGTTATCATGATGAAGCGTATATTATCTATTCTATTGGTTTGTGTGCTTCTGCTTTGCGGATGCAGTACAAATAATAACAACGGAAATTCTAACGAATTAAAAGAACTCGACGTAGTGCTGGACTGGTATCCCAACGCTCTGCACGCCTTTATGTATGTGGCCATTGAGAAGGGATACTATGAAGAAGAGGGATTGAAGGTGAACATCCAGTTCCCCTCCAACTCTAATGATGCCATTTCTCTTGTTGCTGCCGGACAGGCGGACATTGGCCTGTACTATCAGCAGGATGTTATTCAGGCCCGCACAAAGCAGAATGTTCCTGTGAAGTCTATTGGTGCTGTAGTACAGGGACCGCTGAATATTGTGCTGTCTCTGAAGGAAAAGAATATTACCACCGCCGAGGATCTGGTTGGCAAGACCATTGGTTACGCCGGTACAGAGCTGTCCGAGGCGCTGATCCGAAGTGTCATGAATTATGTAGGTGCTGACTATAGTGATGTGACCATGATTGATGTCGGCTTTGATCTGATGAGTTCTATGACTACTGGAAATGTGGATGCCACCATCGGCTGTCTCGTCAACCATGAGGTTCCCCAGATGGAGGAGGAAGGCTTCTCCGTGAACTGGTTCGATCTGGACGAATATGGTGTACCTACCTATTATGAAGGTGTGTTCCTGGCTAATGACAATGCGATCGAAAATGACAGCGAAACCCTCAAAGCTTTTCTGCGGGCATCTGCAAAGGGCTTTGCAGATATGAAAGCAAATCCAGAAGAAGCGCTGCAGATCCTGCTTACTAACCAGAACGAAGAAAACTTCCCTCTGTCCGAGACAGTGGAACGGAAGAGCGTGGAAGTTCTACTTCCCATGATGGAAACCGCAGACGCTGCCTTCCTGTCCCAGTCTGATGAATGCTGGCAGGAAAACATTGACTGGATGCTGGAACAGGGCCTCATTTCTGAAACGGTCGCTCTGGATGAAGTTCGCATCAATCTGGGGTACTAATAATGGAGCGTTGCGTCATTGTAGGCGGTGCGGACATAAACAATTACGGCTTCATCCGTGAAAAACTATGTGCAGATGACTATGTAGTTTTCTGTGATAGCGGTTTGAAGCATTTGGAGCAACTGCAAGCAAAGCCGAGTCTAATCGTCGGTGATTTCGATTCCCATGAGAATCCCCACCTTGATGTGGAAACCATCGTCCTTCCGTGTGAAAAGGATGATACCGATACCGTCTATGCCGTAAAAGAAGCCATTAACAGAGGGTTCGATTGTTTTCTTTTGATCGGTGTTGTTGGAGCAAGACTTGACCACACTCTTGGTAATGTCTCTATCTTGCTGTACCTCGATTCGCTCGGTAAGAAAGCTACAATCGTTGACGATTACTCGGAAATGGAGATCGTCTCTAACGAGCCAGTTTACGTCTGCGATCAGTATGCGTTCTTCTCTTTGCTGAATATATCCGGCATTGCCAAAGGCATCACCATTGAGAACGCAAAATATCCTCTTAATAATGCCGAGATCACCTGCGAGTATCAGTATGGTGTGAGTAATGAGGTAACACCGGGAAAGAACGCAAAGATCACGGTCAAAGAAGGAAAACTGCTCCTTATAAAAGACAGAGTATAAAATCAAGGTGTCGCTTTTGTGTGAAGCGACACCTTTCTGTTATTTATTCAGTTCTTTGCGTTTTGCCCGTCTAACACGGTTGATATGCCGTTCGAAATCACCGTTGGAGATAAGTTCAGCTATGGGAAAGGTATTATGGTTTCTCGTAATTGCGTCCATATTAATCAATAGCATTTCTTTGTTTATGAAAAACGATAGATAAATACAAAAAGCCATGGTGTAAGTAGAAAAAATTATGAACTCCACTTCTGACCAACTTGGACAGAAGTGGAGTTTTTAACTTCCAACCGACTTGGTCGGAGGTGCGATTTGAAAATTCTGTCCAACTTGGGCAGAATTATTTTTTTGAATTTTTTCTTGAAACGCTTCTAAAAATGCCTTTCTCGGCGGCTACCACTGGGAGAGATTTTTTCTGAGAGCACTCCCCAAAATACCCATTCCATCGGCTACCACTTGGAGAAACATTTTGAAAAATTGCAGACGAAGCACGCATAAAAAGCTTGGTTTCCCCGGCTACCATTTGAGAAGGACTATGGACAAAAAGCCTTTCTCACCGGCTACCATGTGGGAGATAAATAACCATCCATTTAAGTTGTGACACAAAACGCCCTGAAAAAACGGTTCAAAAAAATATGTTAAGTAGGGTGCGAATTTGAAAGTTTCTTCTGGAGGTATATAAGAGGTTTTTCAAAATCTTTTCCAAAACCCGTTGATAATTCGCCCCTAAATGTCCTAACCAGTAGAGGGATCTTTTTCTGATCCCGTTGAAAAACGCTCTTTGAAATTCCGAATATAGCGAGAAGCATTCGCAATCTTGACGAATCAGTGATGTATCTGTATAATGGTGGCACAGCGGTAAGCCGCTACATAAACAACTGAATACCAATGTTCCACCATAGGTCGGTTTCATCCGACACGGTATCGGTACACCGGAAGTGCCGAACTGCTCCACCACGCCGTTGGTTCTGTTGGCGGGAGCTGTATGAAGCAGAACCCGACTTTGAATTTTCAGAGCCGATTACATAGAACATCACTTTGAAGCGAGAGCTATGCTCCCGCCGATTTCTGATGCTCTGTGTAATCGGCTCTTTTTGTTTTTCTCGAAAACATTCAGCCGGTTCTACATCCAAAATTGAATGACCGTCTGAATGAGATATGACTTTGCGATGATATGAGCGAAGCAACGCCGGGGTGAGATTCTCGGGCAGGAACAACATTCGGGTAGAACGGCGAAAGCGGTTTTAACCCTTAGTTTACTAAGGGCGCACTTCTATACGGGTGTGTTCCACACCTCGTATGTGCGCTCTGCGAGGCTGACAGACAACAACTCTGAAGTTGTATCTGTCTCTCCGTCACTTTGTTCCGAACAAGGGGCTGCACCCCTTGCGCTGCTATGCAGCTATCCCAGCGCCCTTGTGAGTACGAAACGATTTTTCAAATCATTCCGTACCCACAAGGCTGAAAACACCGACACACAAAGGAGGTTCTATGGAATACACACCTAACCCTGAACTTGAAAAGCTACGAACAGAAAAAGAGCAAAACGAAAAGAAGGTCGAACAGCTTGACCACAGAATCCAGCGTTTGGAAAACCGCATCAAGTATTACCAGGATGGCGAGCGCAAACGCCGCACTCACAGACTTTGTACCATTGCAGGAACCTTGGAAAGCATCGCACCGGAGATCAAGGAGCTGGACAGCACCGAGGTGATGGAGCTGCTGGAATATGTCTTTCACAAGGAAGATGTTCAGAGGGCGGTTCAACGCATGAAGAACGCCCACGATTTAAGAAACCGCAAAGCAAAGGAGGGGTAAGTATCGCATTATATCATTTCCATGTAGATCAGATCAAACGCAGCGAGGGTCAATCGGTTGTGGCATCCGCTGCCTACCGAGCAGGAGAAAAGCTGCACAGCGAGTATTACGGCGAGGACAGCGACTACACCAACAAGGGTGGCGTGATTTATACAGAAATCTTTCTGCCGCCCCATGCTCCAAGGGAGTATGCAGATCGAGAAACTTTATGGAACGCTGTTGAGAAAGTGGAAAAAGGAAAGAAAGCGCAGCTTGCCTACAGCTTCGACATTTCCTTTCAGAATGAATTTAGCCAGGAAGAAAACATTGCCCTTGCCAGACAATTCCTCACCGAGCATTTTGTCAGTCGTGGCATGGTGGTAGACTTCGCTGTTCACGAACCGGAGAAAGAAGAAGGCGGCATCAACAATCCCCACTTCCATTTCCTCTGTCCCATCCGTCCCATCGAGCAAAACGGAAAATGGGGATTAAAGCAGAAACGAGAATATGTGCTTGACGAAAACGGCAACCGCATCCCCAACGGCAAAGGCGATTATGTGTTCAACGCCGTTCCCACTACCGACTGGGGTTCTGCTGAAACCTTGGAGTTCTGGCGTGAGCAATGGGCGGTGATGTGCAATGCCAAGTTTGAAGAAAAGGGTTTGGATGTACGCATCGACCACCGCAGCTATGAACGGCAAGGCGTGGAGCTGTTGCCCACCCGACACGAAGGCCCCACCGTCAGAGCTATGGAGAAGAAAGGCATCAAGACCGAAAAGGGAGAGTTTAATCGCTGGATCAAAGCCACCAATGCCTTTATCCGCAATCTGCGTAAGAACCTGTCAGCGCTGCTTGAAGCCATTAAGGAGATCAAGGCTGAACTGGACAAGCCGCAGTCCGAGCCGGTCATCATTCCGCTGCAAAGATATTTTGATATGCGCAATGCCAAGGCCTATTCGCAGAAAGCCAAGGTTAGCAATCTGAAGGAACTAAATGAGATGGCGAACTTTCTCAAAGCCCACAAGCTTTTCACCATTGAGGATTTGGAAATCCGTGTATCCACCCTCAAAGACTCTGTGGATGAATTGAAAGTCACCATGGATAAGGAAGTTACCCGCATGAAAGAAATCCGCAAGGTTCCCGAATACCTTTCCATCCTAAGAGATCTGAAACCGATTGTAGACGGCTTACAGAAAATCAAGTTCGACAAGGCGAAGGCGAAGTACAAAGCCGAGCACGAAAAGGAATTGAAGCACTATTACGCTGTGAAACGAAAGCTCTTGGAGGTATGCCCCGACGGCAAGCACGATCAAAAACTTTTGGACAAGGAGTATGCAGCACTTGAAAAAGCTCATGCGGAAACCTACGCAAAGTTCAAAGCCATCCGTGAGGAACACCAGCAGCTTTATCGCATTCACTCCTGCGTGGAAAAAGGCTGCCATGCCGAGCAGACCCATCAGAAGAAAGATCATCGCAAGCAGGAAGAACGCTGATTCATTCCCATCGATTCCATTCTCTTCCAGTGAGTGGACATTTTGTCCACTCACCACTAACAAATCATAGAAAGGATTTTTACAATGAGCGAACAAAAGAAAGCGATAGATATGACACCGGAGGAACTAAAGCAATGGCTCAGTTCCTTGACCGTACCCGAAGATGACGAGATACCCTGTTACTACTCCTCTGCATCTGACCCGTATCTGAAGCACGAGCCTTTAGACCCGAACAGAATTGTACGAGACATTTCATTTGATGATGACGGAAATATCCACGTCAAAAACACCTCTGCCTACTGGATACCGGAGCTAACTCTTACCGAAGAAATCAGCTGTACGATCTACACCGTTACCGGCAGCTATGAGGGCGAGGACAGCTTCATCCGTAAGTTGGAGCGCATCACATCGAGAAAGTTTACAAATCAGTTAGGGGGACATCAATGACAGATATTCAGAAGTTTGATATAATAGAGCCAGCCAATCCTGTACTGACAGTTGCTCCGATCAAGGAGGAAACAGAAATGTTAGGAGCAACAGACAAAATTACCGCCCTTTATTGCAGACTGTCTGTTGAGGATTTGAAGGAAGGTAAAAACGGCGAAAAGGCAGACGAGTCGAATTCGATACAAACGCAAAAAATGATCCTGCTGCAATACGCAAAGCAGAATCATTTCCCAAATCCCACATTCTTTGTGGATGACGGATACAGCGGTGTTGACTTCGATAATCGCCCCGATTTCCAGAGGATGCTTACAGAAGTCAACGCAGGGCGTGTGGGTACGATCATCACCAAAGACCTGTCAAGACTTGGACGAAACTCTGCATTGACCAGCCTTTATATCAACATCGTATTTCCCAAAAGCGGTGTTCGATATATCGCCATCAATGACCACTTCGATTCCATCGACATGAACAGCACCGAGTGCGACATGGCAGGTATCAAAAACTGGTTCAACGAGTTTTTCGCAAAGGATACCAGCCGCAAAATCCGTGCTGTGCAGAAAGCAAAGGGTGAACGTGGCGTACCGCTGACCACCAATGTTCCTTACGGCTACATCAAGGACAAGGAGAATCCGCAGAACTGGCTGGTTGATCCCGAAGCGGCATCCATTGTGAAGCGTATCTTCGATATGTGCATGAACGGACGAGGACCCTCACAGATTGCCAATCAGCTAAAGGCAGACGGGGTTCTCACCCCTACTGCCTACAAGGACAGCGTGGGCATCAAGAGTCCCAATACCGCATCCGAAAACCCTTGTGGATGGAACTCCAGTACCGTAGTTCATATCCTGGAACGCAGAGAGTACACAGGCTGTACGGTCAACTTCAAGACCTACACCAATTCCATCTGGGACAAGAAGCAGAGGGAAACTCCCCTTGAAAAGCAAGCCATCTTTGAGGACACCCATGAAGCCATCATTGAAAAGGATGTTTTCGATAAGGTGCAGATCATCCGTCAACAGCGACAGCGCAAAACCAAGTCGGGGATTACAAGTACCTTTTCCGGTTTGGTGTACTGTGCCGATTGTGGCGAGAAGCTGTACTATGGAGCTACCAACAACGGCAAGCGTGAGGGAGCGTTCTTCGATTGTTCGGTTCATTGGAAACACAAGGACAAATGCGGAACACACTTCATCCGTGAGTCCGTGTTGGAACGAATGGTGCTGAAGCACATCCAGTTGGTCATGGGGTATATTCTCAGATACCGTCAGCATTTCATCTCCGTAATGGAACAACAGCTCCAGTTGGAGTCGGCAGAAAAGCTGCAGGCAAGCCGCAAACAGCTTGAACGCAACGAGCGCCGCATCGCAGAACTGAAAAGGCTGTTTATCAAGATTTACGAGGATAATGCCAGGGGCGATCTGAGTGATGAGCGCTTCGACATGATGAGCCAGAACTACGAAGCGGAACAAAAACAGCTTGAAGCAGAGGTTGTCGCTCTGCGACAGGAGATTGAAGTACAGGAAAGACAGAACGAAAATATTGAGAGGTTCATCCGAACAGCAGACAAATACGTGGACATCGAGGAAATCGATCCGTGTATGCTGCGAGAACTGATAAAGGCGATCTATGTGGAAGCTCCTGACAAGTCCAGCGGCAAGCGCAGACAGAAGATCCACATCCAGTATGACGGCATCGGCTTTATCCCTTTGGAAGAACTTGCGAAAAAGGAAACGGCGTGACTGAAGTCACGCCGTCCCTTGAAAACAGTCGTTTTCAAGCATTTTTCAAAATAACTGTTTTACGAAGCCCCGCCATTCCTCCCGGATCTTTTTTCCCGTTATTGGCGCCCGGCGGCTTCCTTCAGCCGCTGCAGATAGTCGTAGGGCACCTCCAGATCGCCGCCGATGCCGCGCCCCAACGCGATATGCGGCTTGTTGGCCCCGTGGAAATCGCTGCCGCCGGTCGTCAGCAGGCCGTACTCCCCGGCCAGCTTCTGAAGGTACGCGACTCTGTTTTCGTTATAGCCCGAATACCGGCACTCGATGCCCATCAGGCCGCTGTCCATGCAGTGCTCGATCAGCTCGCGCAGGCCCGCGTCATCCAAATGATACTGGAAGGGATGGGCCAGCACCGGCACGCCGTCGGACTCCCGGATGATCTCCACCGAGCGTTCGATGGACAGGATGCTCCGCGGCACATAGTATCTCCGGCCCTTTTCCACATATTTGTCAAAGGCCTCGGCGATGCTTCCGGCCAGACCGAACTCCACCAGGATCCGGGCAAAGTGCGGCCGCCCGATCACCGGGCCAAAGCGCTCGTGCATCTGCTCATAGCTCACCGGCAGACCGTCGGCGGACATCAGGTCCGCCATTTTTTTGTTTCTGTTATCCCGGTCCTGAACCACCCAGTCCAGCGTCTCCCGCATGGCCGGAGCATCCGGATCGACGTAATAGCCCAAAATATGGACAGACTGGCGGAATTTCGTGCTGATCTCGATCCCGGGGACGATCTCCACGCCGTATGCTTCGCCGGCGCGCGCCGCCTCCGCGCAGCCGCGCATGTTGTCGTGATCCGTGATCGCCATGGCGCGCAGCCCGGTCTCCGCGGCGAGCTTCACCGCCTCGGTCGGAGTAAAGGTGCCGTCCGATGCAGTGGTATGCACATGTAAGTCGATCTCTCTCATTTCTTTAGCTCCCTGATAAAGGCATTGCCCGCCGCATAGATGCGCTCCGGCTCCTCGCCGACAAAGAATTCCCCGTTTTCATAGAGGATCTTTCCGTTTACCATCGTCAGGCGCACGTTTTCCTTGCTGCCCGCATAGACGAGGTTGTCCGGAATGCTGTGGACGGGCTGCATATTGGGCCGGCAAAGGTCGATCACGATCAGATCCGCCTTTTTGCCGGGTGCGATGTCGTCGCAGTCGTCCAGTCCCATCGCGCCGGCACCGCCGACGCAGGCCATGCGCAGCACCTCCCCCGCCGGGCAGGCGGAGGCATCGCCCTCGACGAGCTTCTGCAGGGCGGTGACAAGGTACATCTCGCGGAAAAAGTCCAGCGCGTTGTTGCTGGCCGCACCGTCGGTGCCGATGGCGAGCTTAACACCCGCCTTCCGCAGCTTTTCGATCGGCGCGACACCGCTGGCGAGCTTCAGATTGGAGCCGGGGCAGGTCACCGCCCAAAGGCCCTTTTCGGCAAAGAGAGCGATATCCTCCCCGCTCATGTGCACGCAGTGGTAGCCGCCGCCGCCGTAGCGGAAAAAGCCCAGCTCGTCCAGCAGCTGCGGGGGCGTTTTTCCATAGCGGGCGATGCAGCCCTCCACCTCGGCCTTCGTCTCGCTTAGATGCGTAAAGCAGGGCGCGTGGTATTTCTCCGCCAGGCCCGCCGCGTACTCCATCCGTTCCATACAGGTCGTGTACTCCGCGTGGATGCCGAGCCGGAAGGAAATGAGCTCGTGCAGGCTGTTATATTTGAGATAGTCCCGCTCGGTCTGCTCCACGTCGCGGTCGAAGTTGTTGAGTCCCGAGCAGATCACCGCACGAAAGCCCGCTTCGATGCAGGCGGCGGTGAAGGCGTCGTTGTGGACGTACATATCGAAGCAGGCGGTGATGCCGCTCGAGACATACTCCATAATGCCGAGCTTGGTGAAGGTATAGACCGCCTCGTCAGTGAGTCTTGCCTCGTTGGGCCAGACCTGCTCCGAGAGCCAGCGGTCGAGCGGAAGGTTGTCCGCCTTGGAGCGCAGAAAGGTCATCGCCGTGTGGCTGTGCGCGTTTTTGAAGCCGGGCATCAGCAGGTCGCCCTTCAGGTCGATCTGCCGCTCAAAGGCCGGCCTGTCCGTACGCGCCGGGCCGACATAGGCGATGCGGCCGCCGTCCACCCAGACCTCGTCCTCCGTCAGGCGCAGCTCCGGCTGAAAGCGCAGCACCCGGCCGTTGTAAAATCGTATCATATCTAATCCTTCCTTTTTGGCTTCCCCTTGAGGGGCGCGACGCGTTGCAAAGGTGCCGGTGGCACATTTGCAGCCAAAGTGGGGAGCAAGCTATGCTTGCGACCTGGGAGCTGTCAGCCGCCGATCTTTCGCGCCGGAGAACGATCTCCTCCCCGGAAGGCGGATGACTGATGAGGTGGCAGATTCAAGGGCATGAACACCTCATCCGCCCCGGTGTGCACACCGGGGCACCTTCCCCTCGAGGGGAAGGCTATATTTTCTCCGCCATCTCGTCGTGGGCGGCGAGCTCCGCCGCGTCGTCCAGCGGCGAAAGTTCGGCTTTCCCGTATTTTCGCTCGAGCGCCGTCGAGAGCAGCAGGTCGGCAAAGGCGGGATTTTTCGGCAGCATGGGCCCGTGGCTGTAACTGCCGAAAACGTTTTTGTAGTGCGCGCCCTCGGTGCCGTCCTCGCCGTTGTTTCCGAAGCCCGCGAGCACCTTGCCCAGCGGCCGCACGCCGCTGCCGAGGCGGGTCTTGCCGCTGTGGTTTTCAAAGCCGACGACCACGCTGCCGCCCGCTTCGGGCGTACACTGGAATTTGTAGTTGCCGATCATGCGCGTCTGCGAGCCGACGGTATAGAGATCCAGCGCGCCGATGAAATCACAGCGCTGGCCGTCATAGGTCTCGTAGTAAGCGCCCAGCATCTGATAGCCGCCGCAGATCGTGAGGAAGGGGATCCCGTCCTCGATGGCGGCCTTGATCTCGCGGTCGCGCCCGCGGTGCAGATCCTCCAGCAGCACCTGCTGCTCAAAGTCCTGTCCCCCGCCGATGAACACAAGGTCGGCGCCCGCGAGCGAGATCGGCGAGCCGATCGGCGCGCGCGTGACCTTGGCCTCGATCCCGCGCCAGCGCATGCGCTGCGTCAGGGTGATGATGTTGCCGCCGTCGCCGTAGAGGTTCAGCACATCCGGGTACAGATGGCAGATGTTCAGTTCCATGTTCTATACCCCCTTCACTCCCAGAATTCCGCGCCGCCCACATGGCGGATCACCGTCTGCCGCAGCTCGAGCATGGCGGTGTAGGTGGGCATCAGGAAGACCGTCTCTTCGGCCTGTTCCAGTTCGCGCACCAGCGCCTCGTAGTCGCGCTGCAGCGTGATGCGCTCGTCCGGCACGCCCGCGTATTTGATGCGCACGCGCATATCGCCCGCGCGGTCGCCGGAGACGATCACCCGGCGCAGGCGGCTGCCCAGGCGGCCGAGGGTCTCGAACTCGGCGTCCCAGATCCAGGAGATATCGGTGCCGTCGGCGTGGCGGTCATTGAGGCAGACGACCAGCGTGAAGGGGTCGCTGATGGTCTCCAGAAACTCCAGCACCTGGTTGCAGCCGGCGGGATTTTTCACCAGCATCATACGCGCGCCCTTCCGGCCGAGCTTGAACTGCTCCATGCGCCCGAAGCCGCAGGAGAAGCGGCCCAGCGCTGCGATCGCCGTATCGGTGTCGAGGCCCATGGCGGTCACCGCGGCCAGAGCGCCGACGGCGTTATAGATGTTGTACATGGCGGGGAGGTTGATCTCCACCACACGGCGGCTGCCGCGCAGGTCGACGACAACAGTGCTGCCGTCGGCGCGCTGCTCGACCACCTCGGTCACGGCGACGTCGGCCTTCGGCCGTGCGTAGCCGCATTTCGGGCAGCGGAAGCCGCCCAGATGCCCGTAGGTGATGTAGCTGTACTCATATTCCGTCTTGCAGCGGATGCAGTGGGTCGCATCGGAGATGGCGGGCTTCGGGCGGCTGGGCGCGGCGCCCTCGTTGACGCCGTACCAGATCACCTTGTTCGGCAGGTCGCCCGCCAGAGAAGCCGTCAGCGAGCAGTCCGCGTTCAGGCAGAGCAGCGCTTCCGGCGCGCCGCGCATTGCCTCGCGGATGTTCGAGAGGGTGTGCGTCACCTCGCCGTAGCGGTCAAGCTGGTCGCGGAAGAGGTTCGTGACGACGACCACGCGGGGCTTCAGCTGCCCGAAGACCTTCTTGGCCGCCGCCTCGTCGCACTCAATGATCGCGTAATCCTTTTTCGCCCGCCCGCGCCAGTCGGCATTCATGATAAACTCCGTCGTGATGCCGGAGATGAGGTTTGCGCCGGAGCGGTTGGCAAAATAGCTCAGTCCTTCCTCCCGGAAGGCCTCCTCGATCATGCGCGCGCTGGTGGTTTTGCCGTTGGTGCCCGTGATGGCAAGGCTCTTGACCCCGGAAGCCAGCAGGCGCAGCAGCTCCGGGCAGATCTTCAGCGCGATGCGCCCCGGCATATCCGTGCCGCCGCGGTGCAGCAGCCGGGAGAGAAGGCGGACAGCCCGCCCGGCCAGAAGGGCCAATATCATTTTCAGTTTCAGCATCATAAACTCTCCATGGATCGGTTCTTGCTTCCTGTATATGTTCACAACAGAGGAAATAGTATATCATATCCGCGTCTGTGAGGCAAGGATCACCCGGGAAAAAAGCGCGTCTCCGGCAAAAACCGGCGCCAAAAATCCCTTTCCTGCAAATTCTCTCTTGTAACATACGGGTATTCAAGGTATAATTAGTTAGATTTCCTTTCATGAAACAGATCGGGAGGTAGTCCAATGAGTGAATTTACCCGCCGTCCCGGCGACCGCAAGGACGGGCGCCTGCTGCGCACGCTGCCGGCCTTCAATAAATTCGTCCCCTATATCATGCCCCAGCGCAACGACCGCTTCGTCCACTACGAGGAGGCCTTTGAGGTCAGCGCCGTGGACCGCCGCCTGCGCCAGCTTCGCACGGAGGGCTACAAGGGCATCGGCATGCTGCATTTCCTCATCGCCACCTATGTGCGCACCGCGTCCATGCTGCCCGGCATCAACCGCTTTGTCGCCGGCCGCCGCATCTACGCGCACAAGGATATCGAGGTCGTCATGACCGTCAAGCGCGAGCTGACGATCGACGCCACCGAAACCACCATCAAGGTGCGCTTCCAGCCGACGGACACGATCTTCGACGTTTACCGCAAGATGAACGAGAAAATCGCCGAGATCAAGGACAGCGACGAAAACAACGGCACCGAGGATTTTGCCGAGATCGCCGCCAGCCTGCCGCGCTTCCTGCTGCGCGCCGCCATCGGCGTGCTGCGCATCATGGACTATTTCGGCTGGCTGCCCGAGAAGCTGACCGACGTCAGTCCCTTCCACGGCTCCATGATCATCACCGACCTGGGCTCGCTGCGCATCGGCCCCGTCTATCATCACATCTACAACTTCGGCACCCTGCCGGTGTTCATCGCCTTCGGCGCCAAGCGCCACGCCTATGAGATCAACCGCCACGGCAAGGTCGTCGACAACAAGTACGTCGATACCAAGATGGTCATCGACGAGGGCATCGTGGACGGCCACTATTATGCGCAGCTTCTGCGCGCCTTCCGCTACATGTTCGAGCATCCCGAGATCGTCGAGACCCCGCCCACCAAGGTCGTCGAGGACATCCGGTGATATAGTGCTTAGTGCTTAGTTTTTAGTGCTTAGTTTTTAGAAAACAGGGCGCTGTGACTGTTGTCACAGCGCCCTGTTTGTTATAGAGAACACGTTATCTCTCGTCTTCTAAGCACTAAGAACTAAGCACTAATTCACCAGTTTTTCGCCGACCTTGTAGACGTCGCCGGCGCCGACGGTCAGGATGATGTCGCCGGGACGGGCCAGCGCGCGCAGCGTGGTGTCCAGCTCGGCAAAGCTCGGGCAGAACAGCGAGCCTTCCACCTTTTCGGCCAGCGCGGCCGAGGAGATGCCGATGGTGTTTTTCTCGCGCGCGGCGTAGATCTCCGCCAGCACCGTCAGATCGGGGCGGCGCAGCTGCTCCACGAAATCGTCGAAGAGCGCCGCCGTGCGGCTGTAGGTGTGCGGCTGGAAGACCAGGATCGTGCGGGTGTAGCCCAGCTGCTCCACCGTGTCCAGCAGCACCTTCAGCTCGCCGGGATGGTGGGCGTAGTCGTCATAGACGTCCGCGCCGTTGTACTTGCCCTTGAACTCAAAGCGGCGGCCCGCGCCGTTGAAGCCGGCCAGACCGTATTTGACCGCCGTAGGGCTGATGCCCAGGCAGATCGCCGCCGCCGTGGCAGCCAGGGCGTTTTTGACGTTGTGCATCCCGGGCACGTGCAGCGTCACGTCGGTGAACTTGCGGCCCTTGTAGATCACGTCAAAATGGCTGTTGGCGCCCTTGAATTCGATGTTGCGCGCCGTCACATCCGCCTTTTTCTCCAGGCCGAAGGTGACGACCTTCCGGGCGATGCCGCGGAGCGTGTTCATCGTATTCTCATCATCGGCGTTGGCGACCACGGTGCCGTTGATCGGCGTCCGCTCCGCGAACGCGCGGAAGGAATGCTCCACGTCCTCCAGATCCTTGAAGAAGTCCAGATGGTCGGCCTCGATATTCAGGATCACCGCCACCGTGGGATGGAAGGAGAGGAAGGAGTTGTAGTACTCGCAGGCCTCCATGATGATGGTGTTGCCGTGGCCGACGCGGTGGCCGGCGTTGAGCAGCGGCAGCGTGCCGCCGATCATCACGGTCGGATCCCGGTCCGCCGCCATCAGAATGTGCGTGCACATGGAGGTGGTGGTGGTTTTTCCGTGGGTGCCGGCGATGCAGAGGGCGTTCTGATAGTCCTTGGAAATGGCGCCCCAGGCCTGGGTGCGTTCGAAGACCGGGATGCCCATGGAGCGCGCCGCCATGATCTCCGGGTTGTCGTCATGTACGGCCGCCGTGCGGACCACGAACTCCACGTCGTCGGTGACGTTTTCCGCCGCATGGCCGATCGCCACCGGGATGCCGAGCGCGCGCAGGCTCTGCACGTTCTTGCTCTCGTTCATGTCCGAGCCGCTGATATTCAGCCCCATGCCCTTGAGCACCTCGGCCAGCGAGGACATCGACACGCCGCCGATGCCGACCAGGTGGCCGCGCCGTTCGGGCCAGAGGTAATTGTTGAAATCGATCATAAGATGAACTCCGAAAAACAGTATTGATGTACCTGTTCAAAAATGATAAAATAAAGTTTGGGGTGGGAATGCGGCCGCTGCTTTCAACAGGCCACAATTCAACTTATTATATGCTCATTCCCCTCCGATTGCAACCATTTTTACGGGAGTAACGACATGGCTTTGATCACGCCGCCAAAATATGTCCGCCAGGTGCTGACCACGCTGCAGGCGAGGGGCCATTTGGCCTATCTCGTCGGCGGCTGCGTCCGCGACATGCTGATGGGCGTCCACCCGCACGACTGGGACGTCTGCACCAGCGCCCTGCCCGAGCAGGTGATGGAGATCTTCCCGCGCTCGCTGCCTCTCGGCATCCGCCACGGCACCGTGACCGTGGTGATCGAATCCCGCCAGGTGGAGGTCACCACCTTCCGCAGCGAGGGCAGCTATTCCGACCACCGCCACCCGGACGCCGTGAGCTACGTCGGCGACCTGACCACCGACCTCAGCCGCCGCGACTTTACGATGAACGCCATCGCCCTGCCGCCGGACGGCCTGGTGGCCGATCCCTTCGGCGGCGTGCAGGATATCCAGGACAAAATCATCCGCAGCGTCGGCGACCCGGACCGCCGCTTCGAAGAGGACGCGCTGCGCATGTTCCGCGCGCTGCGCTTTTCCGCAAAGCTCGGCTTTCGCATCGAGGAGCAGACCGCCGCGGCCATCATCCGCCAGGCTCCCCTGGCCGCCGGGCTGTCCCCGGAGCGCGTGCGCGACGAGGTGGAGAAGCTGCTGCTGAGCCCGCGTCCCGAGCGCATGGACGAGCTGATCGCCGCGGGACTGCTGGACGCCTATCTGCTGCACCGCCTCCCCGCCTACGCCACGCTCTACCGCCTCAACGCCGTGCCCCGCAAGACGCTCTTTCGCTGGGCGATGCTCTCGGAGCTGCTGGAGGAGCAGGGCTGCATCCGCGCGGCGGAGGATTTCCTCCTGCGTCTGCGGCTGGACAGCCGCACCATCCGCTGCTGCAGCGACTGCGCCGCCATCCTCCGTCTGCCGACGCCCGCGCGTCCCGTGGAATGGAAGCGCCAGCTCAACCAGTACGGCGTGGAGGCCGTTACCTGCGCCGCCCGCTGCCGCGACGCGCTGCAGGGCGGCAGCAGCTATCGGGCGCTGCGCAGCGTCCTCAACAGCGGCGAGTGCTTCAGCATGAAACACTTGGCCGTGACCGGGGACGATCTGCTGGCCATCGGGCTGCGCGGCCCCGCGCTGGGCGATATGCTGCAGTTTCTGCTGGACTATGTGATGGAATTTCCCGAAAACAACCGCCGCGACCTGCTGCTGAGTCTCGCGGGCGGTTCGGAGGAGTAGCGCTATGGAGGATTCCTGGACCAGACTTAAGCGCGACTGTGCGCGCTGCGAGGCCTGCGAGCTCTGCCGCGGCCGGCACAACCTGGTCTTTGCCGACGGCAATGAAGAGGCGAAGATCATGTTCATCGGCGAAGGGCCCGGCGAGCAGGAGGACCTGCAGGGCCGTCCCTTTGTCGGGCCCGCGGGCAAGCTGCTGGACCTGATGCTCGAGCTGATCGACCTCGACCGCACGAAGGTCTATATCGCCAACATCGTCAAGTGCCGCCCGCCGCACAACCGCGATCCCCTGCCCGCCGAGCAGGAGGCCTGCAGCCCCTTCCTCGCGCGGCAGATCGCGCTGGTCGAGCCGCGGATCATCGTCTGCCTCGGCCGCATCGCCGCACAGGGCATCATGAAGGCCGACCTGCGCATCACCCGCGAGCACGGCGTCTGGTACGAGCACAACGGCTGCATGTACATGGCCACCTACCACCCCTCCGCCCTGCTGCGCGACGAGAGCAAACGGCCCGAGGCCTTCGAGGACCTGGTCAAGCTGCGCCAGCAGATCCGCGAGATGTGCCCGGAAGTATACGATTGATTCGGAATTCGGAGTTCGGATTTGTTTTAGGAGATACCATGATTCCTTTCAAAAACGTCACCCTCTGCGACAAGCCCTGGGTGGATGAACTTGTCCGCGCGGAGAACAGCCCCAGCGCGGACTATAATTTCGGCAATATTTTTATCTGGGACCGGCGCTACAAGCAGCTGATCGCCCGCTGCGGCGACCGGATGCTCACCAAGCTCCGCTATGACGGAAAGCCCGCCTTCGTCTTCCCGATCGGCAGCGGGCCGCTGCGCCCGGCCATTGAGGCTTTGCGGGAATTTGCCGCCTGGAAGAGCTATCCCTTCTGCCTGCGCGGCATCACCGAGGCGCACCGCGAGCTGCTCGAGGCGGAATACCCCGGGCGCTTTGTTTATCAGGAGGACGTCAACAACGCCGACTACATCTACCTGGCCGAGAAGCTCTCGACCTACGCCGGCAAGGCCCTGCACGGCAAGAAAAACCACTGCAACCGCTTTGAGGCGGAAAACGACTGGGACTTCGTGCCGATCACCCGCGAGCTGATCCCCGGCTGCCTCGACATGCTGGTAGTCTGGAACGAGGAAAACGCCGCGCGGCTCGACCCGAGCGTGGTCTATGAGCACGACGCGGTGGTGCGCGCCTTCGCCGCCTATGAGCGCCTCGGTCTGGAGGGCGGCGCGCTGCGCGTCGGCGGCAAGATCGTCGGCTTCACGATCGGCGAGATGTGCAGTGGCGACACCTTCGACGTGCACTTTGAAAAGGCCGACATCAACCTCAACGGCGCCTATCCGATGGTCTGCCGGGAGCTGACGCGGATGCTGATGACGCGCCATCCGGAGCTGCGCTATATGAACCGGGAGGATGACATGGGGCTGGAATCGCTGCGGCGCTCCAAGGAGTCCTACAAGCCCGAATACCTGCTGAAGAAGTATACCGCGAGGTGGATCAATGACTGAGATCCGTGAGATCCGGCCGGAAGACCGTGCGGCGCTGGTGGCGCTCTGGCATCAGGTTTTTGGCGATCCTGTTTCCTATGTGGAGGAATTCTTCCGCATTCTGCCGGAAATCGGCAGCGGAGTGGCGGCCGTTGAAAACGGTGTGCCGGTCGGCGCGGCCTATATGATCACTGCGCTCGAGCTCTGCGAGGGAGAGAGGAGCCGCCGCTGCGGTTACCTCTACGCCGTCGCGGTCGATCCCGCGGCCCGGGGGCACGGTCTCGGCGGAAAGCTGTCACAGGCCGCGGCGGAACTCGGCCGCGAGCGGGGCGCGGAGCTGATCTGCACCCTGCCGGCAGAGCCCGGGCTCTATCCCTGGTACGAAAAGCTGCTCGGCGTCCGCTGCGCACTTTATCGCCAGCGGCAGGTATTGGAGAGCCGTCCCGGCCCTGCG
Source organism: Oscillospiraceae bacterium (assembly GCA_902778115.1). GTDB lineage: Bacteria > Bacillota > Clostridia > Oscillospirales > Oscillospiraceae > Limivicinus. The sequence goes on from CACYWG010000002.1 coordinate 169,904, forward strand.
CCGCAGCCGCTCGGCGCTGCGGAATACGCCCGGCGGCGCGAAGCGCTGCTGCGCGGCCGGCCGCATCTGCGGCTGTCGGAGGCGGCCATGCGGCTGGAGGAGGCCAACTGCCGCGCCTCCGGCGGATTTCTTTGCGCCGTCGGGGGCGGCATCGCCGCCGCCTATGTCGTCGACGGCGTCACGGAAGTGCGCGAACTGCTGGGCGCGCCGCCGGAAGCCGCCGCGTCCCTCGGCGCAGCGCTCGGGACGAAGGCCGTGCAGCTCTGGATGCCCGCAGCGTCGGGCGAGCCATACCTCGCCTTTGCCCCCGCCGATCTGCCCGAAAACACGGTCTGGAACCTGGCCTTTGACTGAAGCGGCGGTGCTTTGCAAGCACTTTTTATCAGTTTACATAAGATTTAACATTCTTGTAACAGATTCCGGGTTTTTTCTGAAACATCTTGCCGATACTATAAGCACTGTAAGGAACAGTTTTCATCTTTTTCATTTTGTCCTCATCCCATAAAACAAAGCAGGGCGGTCTCCGCCCTGCTTTGTTTTTCGTTTCTTTGGCCCGAGGGGGCTCTTGACAATTTCATTCGTTAGCGTTATGATGTGCGAAAGAAACCGAGGAGCAGGAGGAGTACTCCGCGAAAGCCTTTCCTTTCAGAGAGCCGCCGGGCGGTGCGAGGCGGCAGGAGAGCGGCGGAGGAATGGACCTGCGAGGGCAAACAGAACGGGGATTTTCCCTCAGTATGGGCGACGGAGCCGGCGATCCGTTATCATAGGGCCGACGTGTGATGGCACGGAAAAGTGGGCGCGTTTGCGTCAAGCCGGGTGGTACCGCAGGAGTGTATGCTCTTGTCCCTGCACATTTTGCAGAGGCAAGGGCTTTTTCTTTGCCTCGAGCCCAGAAAAAGGAGCGATCCCCATGAAAAACGACATCCCCTACAAAACCTACCTGACCGAAGACGAGCTGCCGACCGCCTGGTATAATCTCCGGGCGGACATGAAGCAGAAGCCCGCGCCGCTGCTGAACCCCGGCACCGGCCGGGCGCTGACGGCGGAGGAGCTGACGCCCATCTTCTGCGAGGAGCTGGTGCGCCAGGAGCTGGACGACGAGACGGCCTTCTTCCCCATCCCCGCCGAGATCCGGGACTTTTACAAGATGTACCGCCCCTCGCCGCTGGTGCGGGCCTACTGCCTGGAAAAGATCCTGGATACCCCGGCGAAGATCTATTACAAATTCGAGGGCAACAACACCTCCGGCAGCCACAAGCTGAACTCCGCCATCGCCCAGGCCTATTACGCCAAGGCGCAGGGCCTGCGCGGCGTGACCACCGAGACCGGCGCCGGCCAGTGGGGCACCGCGCTGTCCATGGCCTGCGCCTATCTGGGACTGGACTGCAGGGTGTTCATGGTCAAGGTGAGCTTTGAGCAGAAGCCCTTCCGCCGGGAGGTCATGCGCACCTACGGCGCCAGTGTCACGCCCTCGCCCTCGACGGAGACGGAGGTGGGCCGTCGCATCCTGGCCGAGCATCCCGGCACAGGCGGCTCCCTGGGCTGCGCCATCTCCGAGGCGGTGGAGGCGGCGGCGAAAAACCCCGGCTATCGCTACGTGCTCGGCAGCGTCCTCAACCAGGTGCTGCTGCACCAGAGCGTGATCGGTCTGGAGGCCAAGGCCGCTTTCGACAAGCTCGGCGTGAAGCCCGATCTGATCATCGGCTGCGCCGGCGGCGGCTCCAACCTGGGCGGCCTGATCGCCCCGTTCATGGGCGAAAAGCTGCGCGGCGAGGCGGATTACCGCTTCCTCGCGGTGGAGCCCGCCTCCTGCCCGAGCTTTACCCGCGGCGTCTTTGCCTATGACTTCTGCGACACGGGCATGATCTGCCCGCTGGCCAAGATGTACACGCTGGGCAGCTCCTTCATCCCCTCCCCCAACCACGCCGGCGGGCTGCGCTTCCACGGCATGTCGCCGGTGCTGAGCCAGCTGTATCACGACGGGCTGATGGAGGCCCGCGCCGTCAAGCAGACGGAGGTCTTTGAGGCGGCGGAGCTCTTTGCCCGCTGCGAGGGGATCCTCCCCGCCCCGGAGAGCAGCCACGCGATCCGGGCCGCCATCGACGAGGCGAATCTCTGCCGCGAGACCGGCGAGGAGACGACCATCCTCTTCGGCCTCACCGGGACCGGCTACTTCGATCTGACCGCCTATCAGCAGTTCAACGACGGCCGGATGAGCGACCGCATCCCCAGCGACGAGGATCTGGCGAAAAGCATCGCCGCGCTGCCCCGGGTCCCGGAGTGCTGAGCGGCGGCGAGAAATCCCTGTTGGCAAACGGCGGCGCGTGGGGTATAATAGCTTATCATTTCCCAAAGGATCAATTCTATGGAAACAACGACAGAAAAACGCGAACGGGCCGTGCTGGCCGGGCTTTCGGCCGCCAGCATGGACGAGGACGAGCGCTCCACCGAGGTTTCGATGGAGGAGCTGGCCGCCCTGGTGGACACCGCCGGCGGCGACACCGTGGCCATCGTCATGCAGAGCCGCCCCACGCCCGACCCGCGCAGCTTCATCGGCGACGGCAAGGTGCAGGAGCTCAAGGAGCTCATCGCCGTCAACGACTGCGACATGGCCGTCTTCGACAACGAGCTGACGCCCTCGCAGATGCGCGTGCTGAGCGAGGAGCTCGGCGTCAAAGTGCTCGACCGCAGCGGCCTGATCCTTGACATTTTCGCCCAGCGGGCGCAGACCCGCGAGGGCCAGCTGCAGGTGGAGCTGGCGCAGTACAAATATCTGCTGCCGCGTCTGACCGGCATGTGGACGCACCTGGTGCGGCAGACCGCCTCCGGCGGCTCTTCACCCATCGGCACGCGCGGCCCCGGCGAAACGCAGCTGGAGACCGACCGCCGCCATATCCGCCGCAAGATCCAGAAGCTGGAGGAGGAGCTGGCCGCCGTGCGAAAGGTGCGCAGCACCCAGCGCCGCCGCCGGGAAAAGAACGCCGTGCCGGTCGTGGCTCTTGTCGGCTATACCAACGCCGGCAAATCCACGCTCTTAAACTGCCTCACCGGCTCCGACATCCCGGCCAACGACCGCCTCTTCGACACGCTGGACACCACCACCCGGCGGCTTCGCATCGACGAGACGACCGAGGTGCTGCTCTCCGACACGGTCGGTTTCATCCGAAAGCTCCCCACCCACCTGATCGAGGCCTTCAAGGCCACGCTCGAAGAGCTGCGCTACGCCGACGTGCTGCTGCACGTGATCGACATCTCCAACCCCGAATGGGAGGCGCAGGCGCGCGTGGTGGACGATCTGATCCGGCAGCTCGGTGCGGAATCGACGCCCTGCCTGAGGGTCTTCAACAAGTGCGACGCCTATATCGGCATCCTGCCCCACGGGGAGGATCTGGTGTGTCTGTCGGCCAAAAGCGGCGAGGGCGCGGACGCGCTGGTGCGGAAGCTCTCCGGGATGCTGGATCGCGGCAAGCGCCGCGTGACGCTGCTGCTCCCCTACGCCAGCGCAGGTCTTGTCGACCTGCTCAGCCGCGAGGGCGCGGTGCAGCGCCTGGATTACACCGACGACGGCATCGAGTGCGAGGCCGTCGTCGGGCCGGAGCTGTTCGGCCGGGTCAAAGCGTTTCTGCCCGGCTATGAAGAGCCGAAGGACGACTGGGAAAGCTGAAGAGGCAATGAAAAAAGCGGGAAGGCAAAGCCTTCCCGCTTTTTTCATGATGTGCCCATGGTCGGCAGCAGCCAGACGACCTCGGCCTCGGGATCGTATTGGATATCCTCCCAGTAATCGAAGGAGATCACCGAGCGGTAATTATAGAACGCGGTGCGGACCGCGACGTTTTCGTCGGTGGCCCGCCAGCCGCCGTCCACGGCGCTGAAACGGCTCATGTAGACGGTGAATTCCACCCGCGTATCGGGATGCGCTTCGAGAAAGGCCTGCTTCTGCTCTTCCGTGAAGCCGATGTCCCGCAGCCAGCAGACCTTCAGATTCGGCATGTCGTCGAAGATCGTCGGGTCGGTGAGCATGCGCTGGTGGCAGAGGTTCACGTCTTCCAGCTTGGTCAGCGCGCGCAGCGGACTCAGGTCCGTGATCTTCGGGCAGACGAAGAGCTCCAGATAGCGAAGCTCCGTGAGATTGGCCAGCGGAGAGATGTCCCTGAGCCATGGATTATCCACCAGGATCAGCACCTGAAGCTCCGACAACGTGCCGAGCAGACTCAGATCCTGCAGGTTGTTGTGTCCCAGATCCAGAGCCTTCAGATGCCGGCAGTATTTGAACAGCGGCGCCAGATTGTCGGCCGTATACCGCGGCTCCCAGTTCGAGCCGCTCAGCAGCGAGGAAAAAACCTGGATATCGCTGCGCACAGTCCAGTGCCCGAATTTCACCCACCACAGAAAATCCACGCCGGGATTGATCTCCATCAGCGCGTCCTTTTCCGCGTCCGTCACCGTGACGTCCAGCAAGTCGACCTTCGCTCCGCGCGGCAGGGCGGGCAGCAGCTCCGCCAGCCCCTCGGTGGACGCGGGCTTCAGCTCGATCTCCTCCAGACTGCTGTATGTTTCGCCGTCATAGTCGATCAGCCATTCCACACGGCAGTCCGGCAGAGCGTCCTGCAGAGCGCGCAGCGCTTCGTATTCATGGCTGGCCTTGGCGTCGACGGTTTCCAGCTGCGTCCAGGCCGTATAGGCCAGGATCTCCTCGGCGCTCTCGTCCGTCAGAACCAGCGTCGTCGGCATCGGCGTCGGTTCGGGCGTCGGCTCCGGCGTCGGCTCCGGCTCTGGCGAAGACTGCGCCTGCGAGGCCGGCGCCATGACGGGCGTCGGCTGGACAGACGACACATCGACCCAGTCGACCGGCTCGGCGCTGCAGGCACACAGCAGCAGCGCCAGCGCGACGCCGATCACAAACAGTTTCCTCATGCTTATCCTTCTCTCTTGTCTCTCTCTGCACGTGTTCCCAGCGGAGCGGGACACAGGCTTTCGCCGGTGATCTGAACCTTGATTTTTCCCGCGCCGAGATCATAGATCCGGGCGCAATAATCTTCCGCCCGCTCCTCGGGCAGCAGTACGCGCAGCGTGACCTCCGCGCCGTAGTCCAGACCGGCCACGCTGCCGCCGAAAGCGGCGGTTTCGATCTTGATCCGTTCCAGCATGGCGTAGGGGCAGGGGACGCTTGCTTCCAGCCATCGGCGCACGACGGATAAACCCGCCGCGTCCAGCGCGTCCTTCGCGCTCTGGGTGTAGGCGCGCAGGAGCCCGCCGGTGCCGAGCAGCACGCCGCCGAAATAGCGCGTGACCACGCAGACGGCGTTCGTCACGCCCTCGCGGCGGAAGACCTCCAGCATCGGGATGCCGGCGCTGCCCTGCGGCTCGCCGTCGTCGGAGTAGCGCTCCGGGCCGCCGCGGATCAGATAGCACCAGCAGTTGTGCCGCGCGTCATAGTATTTCTTTTTCATCTCCGCGATGAAGGCGCGGGCCTCGTCCTCCGTCTCGACGGGGCGGACGTGGCCCAGGAAGCGGGAGCGCTTTTCCGTCAGCTCCGCCTCGCCCGCGCCGGAGGGGATCAAATACTCGGTCATGCCGTGTCACCTTTCGGCGAGGGATCGCCGCTTTCCTCAGGCCAGCTTCTCCATCTCATCCAGCAGCTCGCCGAAGAGCTGCAGCGCGGAATTGACCGGCGCCGGGCTGGACATGTCCACGCCCGCGATCTTCAGCAGGGAAATGGGATCGGTGCTGCTGCCGCCGGAGAGGAACTTCTTGTAGTCGGCCACGGCCGGCGCGCCCTCGGACAGGATGCGGTTGGCGATGGCGACGGCGGCGGAGTAGCCGGTGGCGTACTGGAAGACATAGTAGTTGTAGAAGAAGTGCGGGATGCGCGCCCACTCGAGGGCGATCTGCGGATCGGAGACCATATCGGGGCCGAAGTAAAGCTTGTTGAGCTCCAGATACTTTTCGCTCAGGGCCTCGGCCGTCAGGGTCTGGCCGCTCTCGGCCATGCGGCCCATCAGCAGCTCAAACTCGGCGAACATGGTCTGGCGGTAAACCGTGCCCTTGAAGGAGTCGAGGAAGTGGTTGATGAGGTAGGCCCGCTCCTTCTTGTCCGTGGTCTTGGACAGCAGGTGGCGCATCAGCAGCACCTCGTTGCAGGTGGAGGCCACCTCGGCCACGAAGATCACATAGTCGCTGGTGCAGGTGGGCTGGACCTTGCAGCTGTGGTAGCTGTGCAGGGCATGGCCCATCTCGTGGGCCAGGGTGAACATGCTGTCGAGCGTGTCCTTGTGGTTCAAAAGCACATAGGGGTGCGGGCGGGAATTGCCGGAAGAATAGGCGCCGCCGCGCTTGCCCTCGTTTTCATACACGTCGATCCAGCGATTGTTGAAGCCCTCCTTCAGGAGGTCTGTGTAGTCCTCGCCCAGCACGCTCAGGGCCTCGAGCACGGTGGTCTTGGCCTGCTCGAAGTCGATCTTCTGCGCGGCGTCGGCCACGATGGGGGTGTAGACGTCGTACATGTGCAGCTCGTCCACGCCGAGCAGCTTTTTGCGCAGGCGGACGTAGCGGTACATCTTGTCGAGGTTGCCGTGCACGGCCTCGATGAGGTTCGTGTAGACCTCGACGGGCACCTCGGTGCGGTCGAGGCTGGCCTCAATGGTGCTGGGGTATTTGCGCGCGCCGGCAAAGAAGCGAAGCTGCTTGAACTGGGCGTCGAGCGTGGCGGCGATGGTGTTTTTATACTCGTCGATGCGGCCGTAGAGGGTCTCGAAGGCGTTGCGGCGCAGCACGCGGTCCTCGCTCTCCATCAGCGGGCCGTAGCTGCCGCCGGTGAGGGCGTGCTGCTCGCCCTTGCTGTCCTCGACCGCAGGGAACTTGAGGTCTGCATTGCGGAAGACGCTGCCGATGTTCTCCGGCGCGTCGGCCATCTCACCGGCGGCGGCCAGCAGCTTTTCCTCTGCGGGAGAGAGGATGTGCGCGGCGCGGCGGCGGATCTGGTAGAGCACACGGCGGTAGGTTTCCAGCTCCGGCTGGGCCACGTAAAACAGATTCAGCCTATCCTCGTCGATAGCCATGATCTCGGGCGTGGCGAAGGCGGAGGCGCTGGAAATGGCGATCAGGCAGCTCATGGTCTTGCCGCGCATGTCCTGATAGCGGGCGTCCGCCTGATCCTGGTCGTTCTTGCAGCTGGCATAGCCGTAGAAGGGCGCCAGGCGCAGCTCCAGCTCGTCCTGCGCCTTCAGGTACTCCAGCAGTGTCTCGGCGCTCTCGCCCAGGCGGCCCTGGAAAGCGGCGATCTGCTTCGGCATCTCCTTGAGGCTTTCGTACTCGGCCATCCAGGCCTCGTCGCTTTCGAACATATCCTGCAGGTTCCAGGTCAGCTCCTCGGGAACCTCGCTGCGCTTGGTTTTGGGATCGATCATGGCGGATCTCCTTTCAACATTCCAATACAGTCCATCGGACGGCACGCCGCCCGCCGAAAAAATCGTATAAAATCATTGTAGCACATCCCAAGGTAAATGCAAAGAAAAAACCGCGCCGTGCAGCGCGGTTTTTCTGTCTTTTTTCGGTCCTTATCCCATCGTTTTGCCGAGGCGGATCGCGTTCAAACAGGGCCGCCCGTCCGCGCCCTCGCCGTTCATCAGGATCAGCGTGTCGGCGTTGCGTTCATCCAGCGCCGTCAGCGCCCGGCGGAAGCGCATGCTCGGCAGGTCGAGGCAGAATCCGTCCTGCCAGAGGCAGACGAGCAGCTCGATCTCCGTGTCACCGCTGTCGCGCAGGGTACGCAAAAGAGCTTCCTCCGGCGCCGGATCCGTCCAGTCGCGTGAAGAAAAGACGTAGATCTCACCCTTCGCGCTTTGCAGCGCAATGAGCTGCTGCGCTTCGGGCTCCTCGCGCAGGCGGCGTTCGGCCTTCTCCCGGAGTGCCCGGAACTGTTCTTTGATTTCGTCCACCATCGGCGTCCCCCTTCTTTTTCTGAATTTATCCTACCACACGGCCTGTTCGCGGTCAATTCCCTCCTTTCGCCGAATATATATGAAAAAAGAAGCCAAAGGAGGACAATGATGGACATTTATATTGTAAAACCCGGAGACACGCTCTACGGTATCGCCCGGCGGACCGGCACGACCGCGGATCATCTGGCCTATCTCAACCAGCTCAATGATCCGTCCCGCCTGGTCCCGAACATGGCGCTGCTCGTGCCCGGGCCGGAGCGGACGAACCGGCAGGAGATCCTGGTCAACGCCTATGCCTACCCGGGCATTTCCGACGCGACGCTGAATGAGACGCTGCCGTACCTCAGCTTTCTCTGCCCCTTTTCCAGCCGCCTGACGCTCGACGGCGAGCTGGTGACCATTGACGACGGCCGTCTCGTCGAGGCGGCGCTGGCACAGAACGTCGCTCCCTTTCTGACCGTGACGAATCTCAGCGAGAGCGGCGGCTTTTCCAGCGATATCGCCCATGCGGTCTTTACCGACCAGGCCGTGCAGGACGCCGCGGTGGAGAACATCTTCGCCGCCCTGTCCCGCCGCCGCTACGCCGGGGTCAATCTGAACATCGAGTACGTCTATCCCTTCGACCGGGAAAGCTACAACCAGTTCCTGCGCCGCCTGTCCGGGCTGCTGCACGAGCGCGGCTGGTATCTGACGACGGCCATCGCGCCCAAGGAGAGCGCCGACCAGGAGGGCCTGCTGTACACTGCCCACGACTATGCCGCGCATGGGCGCTGGGCCGACTGGGTGGTGCTGATGACCTATGAGTGGGGCTATACCTATTCCGCGCCGCAGGCGGTGTCACCGGTCAACCGCATCCGCCGTGTGCTGGATTACGCCGTGACCCAGATGCCAGTGGGCAGCATCCTGCTGGGTCTGTCCAACTACGGCTACCGCTGGCGCCTGCCCTGGCGGCAGGGAGACGCGGCCACGGTCATCTCCAACGCAGCAGCGCAGAACCTCGCCGTCTCCGTCGGCGCGGAGCTGCGCTATGACAGCACCGCCCAGGCCCCCTGGTTCACCTATACCGACGCCTCCGGTCAGCGCAGCGCCGTCTGGTACGAGGACGTCCGCAGCGTGCAGGCGCGTCTCGATCTGGTGAAGGAATACAATCTCGCCGGCGTCAGCTGGTGGACGGTCAACCAGCTCTTCCGCGCGGGGCTTCGGCTGCAGGAGGACAATTTCAGCGCCGTGAAAACTCTCTGACAGCCTCCTTTCGTCACATTTTTGCAAACGGTGCGCAACGCTTAGGTCACTAATTCCCCCACATTTACTGGAAAAAAGCCTTAATTTTTGTTCAGAACCGCCACTTTCGACCTTTTTCGCTTGCGTTTTACACAGTTATACGATAAAATAGCAAAGAACTTCACAAATATGATACGCTCAGTACATAGAAAGGAGTATTTGCTATGAAAAAAACATCCGGCGCCCTTTGGCTCCGGCTGCTGTGTCTGGCGCTGTGCCTGGTCACGCTTCTGTCGCTGGCCGCCTGCGGCGGCGCCAAGAAGCCGCCCGAAGCGCCCGTCGAGCCCACGCAGGAAGTTGAGGCGACCCCGGAGCCCACCCCGGAGCCGACGCCTGCGCCCACCCCCACGGTGGAGAGCCTGGCCATCTACTACATGGGCGAGCCGATCGCGGACAACGACTGCACGATGAGAGTCGGCGAGACCCTGCCCCTGTCCATCGTCGCCACGCCCGGCGGCGTCGCCGGCGAGGTCACCTGGTCCGTCGACCCGGTCTGTGAGGATTCCTTCGAGCTGACGGCCAGCGAGAGTGACCCCTACCGGGCCTCCCTGAAGGGCGTCAGCGTTCTGCCGGACGGCGCGGGCGGCGCGAAGATCAGCGCCACGCTCTACGGCGCCACCGCCACGATCACCGTCCATGTGCTCCCCGGCGAGGGCGGCATTACCTCGGTCTACAAGCCCTCCGAAGATCAGACGGTGGAGATCCGCCGTGCCCGCGGCGATTACCATGTCGACAGCATCACCATCTCCCCGGGCTATGAAACCCGCCTGTCCGCAGCGCCCCTCAAGGGCGGCAAGGCCACCGACGTGGTCTGGTCGATGGATGAGCAGGCAGAGAAGATCCTTGTCTTCACGCCGAGCGCCGCCCATCCCGGCCAGATGATCCTTGAGTGCTTCGGTCCGCTGCCTGCCGGTGTCAACTACGTGGAGATCTACGCCGAGCTCGACGGCTACACCGCGACCTGCAAGGTGCGCGTCGACGCAGCCGGCGAGGGCTGAGCGTCCCTTTCGAATTTCGCAGTTTTCTTGATTTTCGCCTCTGTCCACGATATAATGTGGACGGAGGCGATTTTTTTGCGTTTCTGTAAGCTCCGCCGCCCCCTGGGCGCCTTGATGATATTGCTGCTTCTGCTCGGGCTCTGCGCCTGCTCGTCTGCCGCGCCGTCCCCCGCGCCCGCGCCGACCGCCGCGCCGGAAAGCAGGCCGGAGACCGGCCCGGAGCCCGTCCTTCCGGGACGCTGGACATGCCCGGTCGACATCGGCGGCGAAGTATCCGCCGCGCTGGGCTTTGACCTGCGGCCCTGGCTGTCTGCGCCCCTGCTGGCGGAGCTGCGGCTGGAGATCGGCGCGGAAGGCGGCTGCACGCTTACGCGCAACGATCGCGCCTGCGCCGAAGAACTGCGCGAGGCGCTCGCCGCCTGCCTGCGCGAGCTGCAGGAGCAGGAAAACGGCCAGGCGCTCGGCGGCCTTGCCCTGGCGGAAGCCCTGGGCGCCGACCCGAATGAGTTCGCGGCCGCCCTCTGCGACGAGCTGCTTCCTGCGCCGACGGTGACCGCCGGGCGCTATGACGCCGAACACCGCGAGATCCGCTGGAACGGCGGCGCCGTTTCTGCCGTCATCCGGGAGGACAGCGCGCTGCGGATCGCGGCGCCCGACGGGGAAGCGCTGCTCTTTTCCCCCGCAGACTGATTCTGAAGGAGGCTTTATGACATGAAGAAGATCCTGTTGCTCGGCACCGGCGGCACCATTGCCTCCGAGATGAGCCCCGACGGCCTGACCCCGGAGCTGGGGCCGCAGCAGCTGCTGCGCTATGTGCCGGCGGTCTCGCAGCTGTGCGAGGTGGACTGCCTGTCCCTCTTCAGCATCGACAGCACCAACATCACGCCCGCCCACTGGCAGGAGATCACGCGCGTGCTGCGTGATCGCTATGACGACTATGACGGCTTTGTCATCAGCCACGGCACCGACACCATGGCCTATACCGCCGCGGCGCTGAGCTACATGGTGCAGGGCGCGCAGAAGCCGATCATACTCACCGGCGCGCAGAAGCCCATCAACTACGATTCCACCGACTCGAAGCTGAATCTGCTCGACGCCTTTACCTGTGCCTGCTCGAATATCATCCACGGCGTGTGCATCGTGTTCAGCGGGCGCGTCATTCTCGGCACCCGCGCGCGCAAGACCTGCTCCAAGAGCTTCGCGGCCTTTTCAAGCATCAACTACCCGGAGCTGGCAAACCTCCACGACGGACGCCTGATGTGCTATATCGAACCGGAGCACCGGCCCGTGCCGCGCTTTTATGACAAGCTGGACACGCAGGTCGGCCTTGTCAAAATGATCCCGGGCACGGATTTTGAGCTGCTCGACTTCCTGCTGCAGCGCAAAGACGCCCTGGTCGTCGAGTGCTTCGGCGTCGGCGGCCTGCCGAGCTATGACGACGACCGCCTGTTCGAGACGGTGCGCCGCTATACCGAAGAGGGCAAGTTTCTTGTCATGACTACCCAGGTGCAGAACGAGGGCTCCGACCTCTCGGTCTATGAGGTCGGCCACCGGCTCAAAAGCAACCGCCGGGTGCTCGAGGCCTACGACATGACGACCGAAGCGGCCCTGGCCAAGATCATGTGGATCCTCGGCCAAACGAAGGACGCAGAGGAGGTCGCCCGCCGCTTTTATACCCCGGTGGCGCACGATATCCTCTATCGGGGCTGAGCCATGCAGAAGGTACTCGTTATCGGCGGAGGCGCTGCCGGCATGATGGCCGCCCTGACCGCCGCAGAAGATCAAAACAATCACGTCGTGCTTCTTGAGCGGCAGCAGCGCGTCGGCCGGAAGCTGCTGGCCACCGGCAACGGACGCTGCAATCTGACGAACATCGGCGCTACGGCAGCCAACTACCACGGTGAGCAGCCCGCTTTCGTGCGCCCCGCCCTGCGGCAGCTGCCGCCGACAGAGACGCTGGCGCTGTTTCGCTCCTTCGGCCTGCTGACCGTGACGGAGCCGAGCGGCCGGGTCTATCCCCTGTCGGACTCTGCCTCCAGCGTGCTGGACGTGCTGCGCTTTCAGCTCATGCAGCGCAGCGTTGAGCTGCGCAGCGCCGCCCCCGCGCGGGAGATCCACCGGGAAAAAGGCGGCTTTTCCCTTCGAACGGCCGAAGAAACTCTCTTCGCCGACAAATTGATCGTCGCCTGCGGCGGTGCGGCCGGGAAAAAACTCGGCGGCGTGACGGACGGCTATGAGCTGCTCGCGCCGCTCGGCCACAAGCGCACAAAGCTCTATCCCTCGCTGGTGCAGCTCGTCACCGAGCCGGACTATCCGCGCGCGCTCAAGGGCGTGCGGGCGGATGCTTCCCTGCGCCTGCTTCGCGGGAAAAGCTGCCTTGGAGAAGCGCAGGGCGAAGTGCAATTCACCGAGCGCGGCGTCTCCGGCCCGGCGTCCTTCGAGCTCAGCCGCGCCGTCTCCACCGGCGGCGAAGGCCTTGTGCTGGAGCTGGACTTTCTGCGCGATTATACGGAAACGCAGCTGCGCGCCCTGCTGATCCAGCGGCGCGAGAGCCTGCCCGATCTGGATGCCGCCGAGCTGCTGACCGGCCTCGTGCACAACCGACTCGGCAAAATGATCCTGCGCTACAGCGGCGTCGATACGAAAAAAACGGTCGGTGCGCTGAACGACCGGGAGCTGTCGCATGCGGTTGGCGCCTGCAAGAATTTCCTTCTGCCGCTGCGCGGCACCGAGGGCTTTGACAACGCCCAGGTCACTGCGGGCGGCCTGCGCACCGCGGACTTCGACCCCGAAACGATGCAGAGCCGTCTGGTACCCGGGCTCTACGTCTGCGGCGAGCTTCTGGATATCGACGGCGACTGCGGCGGCTACAACCTGCAGTGGGCCTGGGCCAGCGGCCGCCTTGCCGGGAGGCTGCTGCCATGATCCTTGTCCGCAATCTGAAACTGCGGCCGGACGAGCCGCTTGACCGTCTGCCGAAGCTCGCGGCCAAAAAACTGCGCATCGAGCCGGCGGAGATCCGGGACTGGAAGCTCGTCAAGCGTTCGCTGGACGCGCGCAAAAAGCCGGAGATCTTTTTTGTCTGCTCGCTGGCGCTGTCAGTGCGCGGCGACGAGGCGAAGCTGCTCGCGCGGCTCCGCGACCGCGACGTGCTGCCTTATGAGGAGCCGGTCTATGAGATTCCGACCGTTTCCGCGCCGGAAACCCGCCCCGTGGTGGTGGGCTTCGGCCCGGCGGGGATGTTCGCGGCGCTGCTGCTCTCGCTGGCCGGGGCCAGGCCCATCGTGCTCGAGCGCGGGCAGGACGCGCTGACGCGCAAAGCGGCGGTGGAGGCCTTCCGCGCGGGCGGCCCGCTCGATCCGGAGAACAACGTGCAGTTCGGCGAGGGCGGCGCCGGGACCTTTTCCGACGGCAAACTGAACACCGGCACCCATGACAGGCGCATCTCCTTCGTGCTGCGGCAGTTCTTCCTCCACGGCGCGCCGGAAAACGTGGTCTACGACGCCAAGCCCCACATCGGCACCGACGTGCTGGTGGACGTGGTGCAGAATTTCCGAAAAACCGTCCTCGCCCACGGCGGCGAGATCCGCTTCGGCAGCCGTCTGGAGCGCCTGATCCTGCGCGACGGCGCCGTGGCCGGCGTCGAGGTGCGCGGCCCTGAGGGCCTGTATGAGCTGCCCTGTGAGCGGCTGATCCTCGCCATCGGCCACTCCGCGCGCGACACCTTCGTTGCGCTGCATGAACAGGGCGTTTCGATGGAGGCCAAGGCTTTTTCGATGGGTGTGCGCATTGAGCACAAACAGGAACAGATCGACCTTGCCCAGTACGGGCGCGAGCGCGGCGATCTTCCCGCGGCGGATTACGCGCTGAACGTACACCTGCCGGACGGGACGAGCGCATATACTTTTTGTATGTGCCCCGGCGGCGAGGTCTTTGCCGCGGCCTCGGAGGCGGGCGGCGTGGTCACCAACGGCATGAGTTACTCAAAGCGCGACGGCGAAAACGCCAATGCGGCGCTGCTGGTGACGCTCCATCCCGAGGATTTCCCGGAGGACGACGTGTTCTCCGGCCTGCGCTGGCAGCGGGAAATCGAACAGGCTGCCTTCGCCTGCGGCGGCGGGGATTACCGCGCGCCGGCCCAGCTCTCCGGCGATTTCCTGGCCGGACGGCCGAGTAAGGGGCCCGGTACCGTCGCGCCGAGCTACCGGCCCGGCGTGGTATGGTGCGATCTGCACGAGCTGCTGCCCGAACGCATCACGAAGGTGCTGGAGCAGGCGATCCCGGCGCTCGGCAAAAAGCTTCGCGGCTTCGACGATCCCGACGCGGTGCTGACCGCGCCGGAAACGCGCTCTTCCTCCCCGGTGCGCATTCTGCGCGGGGAAGCCTGCGAGGCGCCGATCCGCGGGCTCTATCCCTGCGGCGAAGGCGCGGGCTATGCCGGCGGCATCACCTCGGCCGCGGTGGACGGGCTGCGCTGCGCCGAATCTGTGCTGGTCTCACTAATAGGATAAATCTTTTTTAAGGAGGATAAATCATGACTTTCAGAAACCTGACCGTGAAAGAGTGCTTTGACAATCCCAAGACCGCGGCGGTCGTCAAGGAGCTCGCCCCCAACCTGCTGAAGTACCCGATCAAGCTGTTCAACAAGAAGAGCTGCGGCGAGATCTTCGATCTGGTCGTCAGCAAAAAGATCCTCCCCGCCGACACGGCGAAGAAGATCGAGGAAGAGATCAACAAGCTGCTGTAAAACAGGAAAAGAGGAAGGAAACATCGGTTTCCTTCCTCTTTTTGATTACTGAACCAGCAGCTCGATCAGAAATACGACCGCGCAGCAGGCGCCCGATACGGCCAGCAGATTGCCCTTCCACAGCGCCACGGCGATACCGACAGCGAGCGCCGCGATGCCCGCGGCCGGGATGGCGGTCGCCTCCACGATGGCGGGAAAGGTCATCACCGCCAGGGTCACATAGGGCACATAGCGCAGGAACGAGCGAACAAAGCGGCTTTGGATCGGTTTTCGGATCAGCGTCAGCGGCAGCACGCGCACGGCGTAGACCGTGACAAAGGCGATCAGGATGTAAAGCAGATTCCTATGCATGGCTTTCCTCCTCCCGGATCGGGAACAGCAGCGCGGCCGCGGCCGAAATCCCGACCGTCAGCAAAATCGTGCGCGTGCCGGTCGAGATCGCGGCCAGCGCGGGGATCGCGCCAAAGGCCCAGCTGCACGCAAAGCCCGCCAGCACGCAGCAGGCGACGGACAGCTCCTTTTTCGCCGGCGGGATGATGATGGCGAGGAACATCCCATAGAGCGCCACGCTCAGCGCGCTGACCACCCGGGCGCTGAGCAGAAGACCGAGGCGGATGCCGAGGGCAGTCCCGACCGCCCAGCAGGGCGAGGCCACCGCCACCGCGCCGTAATAGTAGGCGGGTTTGAGATCGCCCTCGCGGGAGACGGCGATGCCGAAGAACTCATCGGTGATATAATTGCCGATCAGCAGACGGTGGAAGAAGGGCGTGCTCGGAGAAAAGCGCTGGCTGAGGGCGCAGCTCATCAGAAAATAGCGCGCGTTGGTGATCAGCGTGACCAGCGCGACCTCCCAGTAGGCGGCGTTTGCGCCGATGAGGGTAAAAAGCGCGTATTCGCCGGCGGAGGCGTTGCAGAGGGCGCTGGCCAAAAAGCCCTGCGCGGGGCTCAGCCCGACGTTTCGCGCCGCAATGCCGAGAGAAAAGGACACGGCGAAATAGCCGAGGGCGATGGGGATGCCGTCCTGCATGCCGTTCAAAAACGCCGCTTTTTTGTTTCTGATCCGTCTCACGCTTCTCCCTCCTTTCGCAAAGCTGCTTCCGTTTATACCACAGCTTTGGCGGAAATACAAGCCAAAACGGCGGAAAGAATCCCTTTCCGCCGTTTTTTTCTGCACATCGATCCTTAAACCTGCCGTCCCGCCTGCCAGGCCTCATAGCAGAAGTCAAAGAGCGGCATCAGGCGCGCAAACAGCGCCGTGAGCGTCTCGGGCAGCGTCTCGGAATAGGCCTCGCCGCCATGATCCCACTCCCGGCCGACGCTGATATATTTCCGGTTGTACCAGGGATTGAGGAGCTCTCCGCGGTCGGCCTTCGGCCGTTTATAGGTCTCTCCCCAGAGCTTCCATTCCGGCCCGAGCTGCCGAATGATGCGCTCAAAACGGGCGGGATTGGCGTCGATCTGGCGGCGGAAGGACTCCATCATCGTGGGGCTTGCGTCCCAGAAGCCCATGCCTGCGCTGCAGCCTCTGCGGCCGATCTCGAACCAGAAGGCCGGGCCGAGATTGCGCTGCTCCTCCTGATAGATCACGAACCAGAGATTGTCCTTGTAAGGGCCGCGGCCGAACAGGCGCCGCGCGTCGCGGTAAATGCGGGAATTGTGCGCGTCGAAGCGGCGCTCCGGAAAGCGCTCGCGCATCCGGCGCAGCGTATCGGCGGACAGCGCCTTGAAGGGCCGGTTCACCACTTCCTCAAACTGCTCCTTGTGCGCCAGAAACCAGGGGCGCTCGTTGTTGAAGCTCAGCTCCCAGAAGAACTCCCCGGCCTGCGGCGTAAAGCCATGAAACTCCATTGCTGTTTTACTTCCTCTTCTTTGCGGCGTACAGGAACATCCAGGCGACCAGGAGCAGCAGCGCGACGATCAGCACGATGCCAAGCACCGTGTCCAGCGCGCCGTGAACCAGGCTGAAGGCGCCGGAGATCAGCTTCAGCGCCAGGATCAGCACGACGACAACGACGATCAGGGCGACAAGGCCGCCGATCAGCTTTCCTTTTTTCATCCTTCGTCCTCCTGTTTTCCGAGTTTTCTCAAGATCTCTTCAAAATAATCCGGCAGCGCCGTCTCCAGCTCCACCAGCCGCCCGTCCGCCGGATGCCGAAAGCGCAGGCGCCGCGCGTGCAGGCACTGGCCCTCCAGCCCCTTGTCCGGGCAGGGCGCGCCGTAGAGCCCGTCGCCCAGCAGCGGATGCCCGAGGCTGGCCATGTGCACGCGGATCTGATGCGTGCGCCCGGTCTCCAGCCGGCAGCGGACATGGGTATAGCCCCGGTAGCGCGCGAGCACCTCCCAGTGCGTGACGGCCGACTTGCCGTTTTTGCGGTTGACGGCCATGCGCTTGCGGTCGGTCGGATGGCGGCCGATCGGCGCATCGACCGTACCCGCGTCCTCCCTCAGCGTGCCGCGCACGAGCGCCTCGTACTCGCGGCAGAGGCTGTGGTCGGCAAGCTGCGCCGCCAGGCCCTGGTGCGCCGCGTCGTTTTTCGCGGCGACGAGCAGGCCGGAGGTGTCTTTATCGATGCGGTGGACGATGCCGGGCCGCTTTTCGCCGCCGATGCCGGAGAGCGTGTCGCCGCAGTGCCAGAGCAGGGCGTTGACCAGCGTTCCGTCCGGGTGGCCGGGCGCGGGATGCACCACCAGGCCGCGCGGCTTGTTGACCACGATCAGGTCGCCGTCCTCATAGACCACGTCCAGAGGGATGTCCTGCGGCACCAGCGGGATCTCCTGCAGCTCCGGCAGACGAAGCACAAAGCAGTCCCCCGCCTCGGCGCGCGCATTTTTCTTCACGGGCTGGCCCGCGCGCGTCACGCGGCCCTCCTCGATCAGGCGCTGCACGGCGCTGCGGCTGAAGTCCTCCAAATGGCGCGCGAGGAGAGCGTCGATCCGATCGCCGCTCTCCTCTGCGTAAATGATATATGGTTCGTCCATGCCTTACCTGAACTCGGCCAGGATGTCCTCCAGGCTGAATTCCTCGGCCGCCGGATCCTTCGGCGCCGCAGGCGCGGCGGGTCTGGGCTTCGGAGCCTCGACCGCAGGCGCAGGCGCGGGCTTGGGCGCCTCCACGGGCTTAGGCGCTTCGACAGGCTTGACCGCTTCGGTCTTCTGCGCGGCAGCCTTCTGGTTGGCGCGCTCCCATTCGGCAAAGGGATCCTGCGGATCGACCACCGGCGCTTCGGGCGCGGCGACAGGCGCGGGTTTCTGCTCGCGGGACTTGCGGGCCTTGTAGCGCTCGTAGTCCTCCTCAAAGCTTCCCTGACGATTCTTCACGGGCTTGGCTTCGGGCTCGGCGGGCTTTTCCTTCCGGCGCTGCTTCTTCTCCTTGCGGCGCACGGGTCTGTCGTCTTCTTCCTCGTCGTCCTCGTCCTCATCCTCATCCTCGAGGAAGTCCTCTTCCTCGGGCTCGTCTCTGTCCGTATCGCGGTCGGCCGCTTTCTTGTCGCCGCCGAAGAGGATATAGAGGATCAGCAGGAAGCAGAACACCGTGATGAAAATGTCCGCCACGTTGAAGATGGGGAAATTGATGCCCTTGAGTCCGAAGAGATGCACTCTCTCCAGGAAGTCAAGCTTGATCATATCCTGCACCTTGCCCTGGCTCATGAGACGGTCGATGGCGTTGGACAGGCCGCCGGCCGAAATGAACACCAGGCTCCAGCGGCCGAGACTGCCCTTGATCAGGTTGGTGGACAGGGCGATGATCGTCAGCAGGGCGATCAGGCCGGCCACGGCGATAAAAATCACGGTCGCGTTCTTGTCGGCCAGGAAGCCGAAGGCACCGCCGGGATTTTGGGCGTTCACCAGGCTGATCACCTTGGGAACCAGGGTGTAGGGGAGCAAATCGGCGTTTGTGGACACCCAGAGCTTTGTCCACTGGTCAAGCACGATGACCAGCAGGGCAACGATGGCATACAGCATATCTTTCTCCTCCTGTTGCGGAATACTGCGCGGACTTCAGGGCTCGGTTTATCTTTCTGTCGCCCGGGGATTTTTATTCCTCCATCGCGGCGACCACCGCGGCGCAGCGCGGGCAGAGGCCGGTTTCGGGATCGGCGTCGACGGAATGCATCCAGCAGCGCGGGCACTTCGTGCCGGGCGCTTCCTTCACGGCCACGGACAGGCCGGGCACGTTCACGCCCTCGCCGGTGACGGCGTCCGCCTCGTCCTCGCCGTCCTCGGCGATGAGGCACTGCGACACGATGAACAGCTCCGCCAGATTCATGCCCTTGACGGCGCGAAGGCTCTCGCGGGCAGCCTCGCTCTTCACGCGCAGGGTGACGGCGGCCTCCAGCGGCTTGCCGATGCGCTTGGCGGCGCGGGCAGACTCCAGCACGAGGTTGACGTCGCCGCGAAGGGCGATCAGGCGGTCCCAGCGGGCCAGCTCCTCATCACTGAGGGCGTAGGCCTCGAAGGGCGCGTTCATCACATTGAGCACCACGTTGCGCCCATCGTCGCCCGCCCGGTGGGGCATGGCCTGCCAGATTTCGTCGCAGGTGAAGGCCAGGATCGGCGCGAACATTTTTGTCATGCTGTCGAGGATCAGCCAGAGCGCGGTCTGCGCGCTGCGGCGCTTGAGAGAATCCCTCTCTTCACAATATAACCGATCCTTGATAATGTCAAGATAAAAACTGGAAAGTTCTACGACGCAGAAGTCGTTGATGGCGTGGGAAACGACGTGGAACTCGTAGTTATCATACGCAGCCGCAACCTTTTTGATCAGATCGTTGAGCTTTGTGACGGCCCAGCGGTCGAGCTCGAGCATGTCCTCGGGCGCCACCAGGTCGTCGGCGTTGAAGCCGTCGAGGTTGCCGAGGCAGTAGCGCGCGGTGTTGCGGAACTTGAGGTAATTCTGGCTGAGCTGCTTGAAGATCTCCTTCGAGCAGCGCACGTCCACATGGTAGTCGGCGGAGCCGGCCCAGAGGCGGATCATGTCGGCGCCGAATTCCTTGATGATGTCGGCCGGGTCAACGCCGTTGCCGAGGGACTTGTGCATCGCCTTGCCCTCGCCGTCCACGGTCCAGCCGTGGGTGAGGCATTCGCGGTAGGGCGCACCCTCGTTCAGCGCGCCGACGGCCGTCAGCAGCGAGGACTGGAACCAGCCGCGGTACTGGTCGCCGCCTTCCATGTACATGTCGGCGGGCCAGAAGCCCTGGTCGCGCTTCATGGCGGCGTAATGGGTGGAGCCGGAGTCGAACCAGCCGTCGAGGGTGTTGGTCTCTTTGGTGAAGTGTCTGCCGCCGCAGTGCGGGCAGGTGAAGCCCTCCGGCAGCAGTTCTTCGGCCTCGCGCTCGAACCAGGCGTTGCTGCCCTCGCGCTCGAAGATCTGCGCAACGGATTCGATGCTCTCCTCGGTGCAGATGGGCTGCTTGCAGTCGCCGCAGTAGAACACCGGGATCGGCAGGCCCCAGCGGCGCTGGCGGGAAATGCACCAGTCGCTGCGCTCGCGGATCATGGCGGCCATGCGGTCCTTGCCCCAGGCGGGCAGCCACTTCACGTCCTCACAGGCCTTGATCGCGTCCTCCTTGAAGGAGTCCACGGAGCAGAACCACTGGGGCGTGGCGCGGAAGATGATGGGGCTCTTGCAGCGCCAGCAGTGCGGGTAGCTGTGCACGATCTGCTCGGAGGCAAAGAGCGCGCCGCTCTCCTTCATGTCGGCGAGGATGATCGGGTTGGATTCCTCGGTCTTGAGGCCGGCGTACTTGCCGGCGTATTCGGTGTGGCGGCCCTGGTCGTCCACCGGCACGACCATCTCGATGCCGTAGCGCGAGCAGGTCGCAAAGTCGTCCGCGCCGAAGCCGGGCGCCGTGTGGACGCAGCCGGTGCCACTGTCCATGGTGACGTAGTCTGCCAGCAGCAGACGCGAGGTCTTGGGCAGGAAGGGATGGCGGGCCAGCATGTTCTCGAAGAAGGAGCCCGGATGCGTCTCGACCACTTCGAAGTGCTCATAGCCGCCGAGCTTCATGACCTTCTCGCTCAGCGCAAGGGCCATGATGAACATCTCGCCGCTGTCGGCGCGCAGCACCGCGTATTCCATGTCGGGGTTGAGCGCGATGGCGAGGTTGCCGGGCAGGGTCCAGATGGTGGTCGTCCAGATGACGAAGGAGAGCTTGCCGAGGTCCAGATGGCTCAGCTTGCCAAGATCATCCTCCATCGGGAATTTGACGTAGACCGTCGTGCAGGGGTCGTCCTGATACTCGATCTCCGCCTCGGCCAGGGCCGTCTCGTCCTTGGCGCACCAGTACACGGGCTTGAAGCCCTTGTAGATGTGGCCGTTCCGGTACATCTTGCCGAAGATACGCACCTCGTCCGCCTCGAAGCCCTTGTCCATCGTGCGGTAGGGGTGCTCCCAGTCGCCGATGACGCCCAGACGCATGAAGCCTTCCTTCTGCTTCTGCACGTACTTTTCGGCGTAGTCATGGCAGGCGGTGCGGAAATCGGAGACGCTCATGGCCTTGTGGTTGAGCTTCTGCTCCTTGATGATGGCGCTCTCGATGGGCATGCCGTGGTTGTCCCAGCCGGGGATATAGGGGGTGTAGTAGCCCCGCATGGCATAGGAACGCACGATGAAGTCCTTGATGGACTTGTTCAGGGCGTGCCCCATGTGGATGTTGCCGTTGGAAAAGGGAGGGCCGTCATGCAGAGAAAAGCGGGGCTTGCCCTCGTTTTTCTTCAGAAGCTCGTGATAAAGATCCTGCTCCTGCCAGGCCTTGAGCATATCCGGCTCGCGCTTGGGCAGGCCCGCGCGCATCGGAAACTCGGTCTTCGGCAGATTCAGTGTGGTGTTGTAATCTTTGGCCATGTTGTTTGTTACTCCTGACTTTGGCTTGTCCGCTCTCGGCGGGCATAGAATTCAAGAACGGGGCGCGCGCTTTTGCGCCCGCCCCGAAGGAAATGGTTTTGCCTTTTCTTACAGGTTGAAGGTCTGGGTGCTGTCCTGCGGTTTGTCTTCCTTGCTCTCGTCGACGCTCAGATCCAGGTTCAGCTTGAGATCGCCGTCGGCCTGGAGCCGGGCGACGCTGTCCTCGATGCTGCGCACGGTGTCTTCCACCGCCGCCGGTGCGGGAGCCGGCGCGGGCTCCTCTTTGGGTTCGTCGGGCATGAAGCCGCGGGCCACGTTCTCCAGAGACTGGTACTGGCGGCCGAAGGCCTCCTTCGCTTCCTCGATATAGCGGGCCGTGGCGGCCTTGGCGGCGGCCAGACGGTTTTCCTCGTCACGGGTGGCCTGGGCGATCGAACCGATCTTGGCCTGGACCTGCTTCTCGGCGTCGGCGATCATGGCGGCGGCGCGGGTGCGGGCGTCGCCCTCAATCTGGATGGCCAGCTTCTGAGCGGAGAGCAGAGCGCGCTGGGCGGCTTCCTCGTTGGCGCGGTATTCCTCGATCTTGTCGACAAGGACCTTCATCTTGCTCTTGAGCACCGCGTTCTCCTTCTGGGCAGCCTCGGTCTCGTTGGCCAGCTCATCCAGGAAGTTGTCCACAACGTCCATGTCATAGCCGTCCCTGCGAACGGTTGCAAAGGTCTTCTCGCGAATATCCTGAGCGGTAATCATCATTTATTCCACCTTTCAATTTTTCTCTGTCTCTTTGCTGCGCAATTCAGAAAAACTGGCTGTCGCTCTCAGGCTGCTCGCCCTGCGGCGCGACGAGATCCACGTTCTGCGGGGTGATGAAATAGGTCTTGCCTGCCACCGGCGTCACCTTGCCGTCCATGGCGAAGGTAATGCCCGAGATGAAGTCCAGCAGGCGGCGGGCCCGGTCGGTCGGCTGGCCCTCCAGCGTCATGACCAGGGAGCGGCCCATCTGCAGATAGCCCACCAGATCGCCGGCCTCCTCGAAGCTCTTGGGGTTGAAGAGAATGACCTGCGTGTCGCTGCCGCCGAAGCTGACGGTGCGCTCCTTCAGCGGGCGCTGGGGGCGCATGACGGGGCGGGGACGGGCAGCGGGCTGCGCGGCGGGCTCTTTTTTTCCGAGGCCGAGCGCATCCAGAAAGCTGCCGCGGCGCGGCTGCTCCGGCTCTCTGGCCGGTTCCGGCTCCTCCTCGGTCTCGGCCGCGAAGGTATCCTCAAAGGCCATCTGCGCGGGCGTTACGGCCGGCTCGTTTTTGCGGGCCATATCCGCGCCCTCGAAGAAGTCGTCCTCGTCGTCGTAAGGCTGGGTCAGTTTTTTGAGTTCGTCCATGAAACCCATGGCGTTTCCTCCGTTATGTTTCTTGCTTTTGGTAAGGGCGCGGGCCGAAGATCGCCGAGCCGACGCGCACCATATTGGAACCGCAGGCGATGGCGCAGGCAAAATCCGCGCTCATGCCCATGGACAGAAAATCCATAGATACATTATCGTATTTTTTCCCGCTATTGTCAACAAAAAGCTTGTTCATTTTTGTAAAAAACAGTCGATTTTCTTCCTCGCTGCGGCCGGCCGGCGGGATACACATCAGCCCGCGCACGCGGATGTGGGAAAAAGCGGCAGCGGAGGAAAGCGCTGCCGGGATCTCCTCCGGTGCAAAGCCGGACTTGCTCTCCTCGGCGCCGATATTGACCTCCAGCAGCACGTCCTGCGTCAGGCCGCGCTTTTCGGCGCAGCGGTCGATGACTTCCAGCAGCGCCAGACTGTCCACCCCGTGGATCAGAGAGGCCAGTCCCACCACCTGTTTGACCTTGTTTTTCTGCAGATGGCCGATGAAGTGCAGCGGCGCGCCCTCATAGGCGCCCTGCGCCTGCTTTTCCAGCATCTCCTGCACGCGGTTTTCCCCGCAGACGTCCACGCCGGCGGCGATCGCCTCACGCACGCGGGCAGCGTCGTTCATCTTGCTGGCCGCCACGAGCGTGATCGCCGCCGGATCTTTTCCGGCGGCGCGGGCGGCCGCGGCCATTTCCGCGCGGATCCTTGCCACATTGTCTGCGATCGACATGTTCTGTCCTTCTTTCTGTCCCGCCGCCGGCTGCTTTATCGCGGCCGGCGGCTTTCTCTTATTCTTCTCCGTCCAGCGGCACCGGCTTCGGCGGCACCACGGTGGAGATCGCATGTTTGTAAATCAGCTGCTGCTTCCCGTCGCTCTCGAGCACGACGGTGAAGTTGTCAAAGCCGCGCACGATCCCGTGCAGCTGAAAGCCGTTCATCAGAAACATCGTGATCTGGGAACGCTCGCGGCGCGCCTGGTTGAGAAAAAGGTCCTGGAGATTCTGTGTTTTCTGCATGTTTGTCTGCTCCTTTGTATGTAGCTTTTTCTGCCCGCGGCAGATACAGCCATGATACGCTGAAGCGGTATGCAGTTTCAGTCGAAAGCCGTTAATCCCGAAGTCCGAATTCTCTCCATTGCGGCGGCAAAGTCCGGCTCGCCCGTCCACTCGATCCACAGCGCGCCCTCCGCGCGGCGAAACCAGGTAAGCTGCCGCTTGGCGTAACGGCGGCTGGCCTGCTTGATGAGATCGAGCGCATCGCTGCGGCTGATCTCGCCGCGCAGCGCCCGGGCGGCCTCCTTGTAGCCGATGGCCTGCATGGCCGTGCAGTCGGCCGGCACGCCGGAGCGGAGCAGCGCCTCGACCTCTTCAAAAAGGCCTTGTTCGGCCATTTCGTCCACGCGCCGGTCGATTCGCGCGTAGAGCGCGGCGCGGTCGGCGTAAGTCAGGACGATGCACCCGGCCTCATAGCGCGGCGGCAGGCGGCGCGTCTCCTCGTCGTGCGCGGTGATGGTCTTTCCCGTCAGCGTCCAGACCTCGAGCGCGCGCACGATGCGCCGCCGGTCGCTCGGCGCAAGTTTTTCGGCCCGCGCGGAATCGACTGCTTTCAGCTTCTCCCACATCGCCTCCGCGCCGAGCGCGTCAAACCGGGCGTTCAGCTGCTCGCGCAGCTTCGCGTCGCCGTCGTTTTCGGCAAAATCGCGCCCCGCGATCAGCGAGTCGATATAGAGCCCCGTGCCGCCGACGAGGATCGGCAGCTTCCCGCGTGCGAGAATGTCATCGCAGCAGCGAGAGGCTTCCTCGACGTAGCGCGCGACCGACCAGTTTTCCTGCGGCTCGGCCACGTCGAGCATATGGTGCGGCACGGCCGCGCGCTCGGCCTTTGTTGCCTTGGCGGTGCCGATATCCATGCGGCGGTAGATCTGCATGGAGTCGGCCGAGACGATCTCGCCGCCGTATTCTCCGGCAAGCTCGATGCCGAGGCGGGTCTTTCCTACTGCCGTCGGGCCGCATACGACCAGGATCTTCCCCCTGCTCATACGATCCTCTTGAACATCTTGTCCAAATCCTTCCGGCTGAGCGTGACGGACACGGGCCGCCCGTGCGGGCAGTATTTCACCCGCCCGCTGAGCACCTCCTCCACGATGCGCTCCAGCTCTTCCTCCGTGGTGTCCCAGCCGGCCTTGATGGCCGCCTTGCAGGCCACCGTGTGCAAAATCTCGTCCCAGACCTGCTGCTCGCCGAGGTTTTTGCCGCGGCGGAGCTTTTCGCAGATCTCCTCCAGCGCCGGGCCGATCTCGCCCGCGTCCATGTCGGCGGGCACGGCGCGCACGATGTAGTCCCGCTCGCCGAAGGGCTCGATCTCGAAGCCGAGCTCCGTCAGCAGCTCGCCGTTTTGCTCGATGAGCTCCGCGTCCTCCGCCGCCGGGCGCACGGTCACCGGCGCCAGCAGGCTCTGGGCCATGATGTGCCGCTCCTGCGCGCGCAGGCGGTCGAAGTTCATGCGCTCGTGGGCGGCATGCTTGTCGATCAGCAGCAGCTCCCCGTCCAGCTCGACGATGATGTAGGTCTTCATCGCCTCCCCCACGATCTTGTGGTCAGGGAGGCTTAACTTTTCAACATTTTGAACAGGATTTTCCACAATTTTGCTGCCCGCAGGGGCGGAAAAGCCTGTATTTATCGGCGTTTCCGGCGTTTTCTCCTCCCTTGCTGGACGGATCGGCAGATCCAGGCGCAGCTGTGCCTCCGCGCCGCCCTCGCGCAGGGCAGTCGGGTGCGGCCATGACGGCGCCGGAGACGGCACGCCCGGCGTGCGCGGCGCGGGCGCGGCGGGCTTTGCGGCATAGCCGTTTGCCCGGAAGTCCGCGGCGCTCATGGTCTTGTAAAAATCCTTTTTCGGTTCGGCCATCTGGCGGGTGCCGGCCGAGGGCTCGACGGATGCGCTGCGTCCCTCGCCGGCCAGCGCCGAGAGCACCGCGTAATACACCGCGTCGAACACGGTCTTTTCGTCGGAAAATTTGACCTCGGTCTTGGCCGGGTGCACGTTCACGTCCACCGCCGCACAGCTCATGTCCAGATACAGCGCGCAGGCGGGATAGCGCCCGGTGAGCAGCGTATTTTTATAGGCCTGCTCCAGCGCCGCCTGCAGCAGCGCGGATTTGATGAAGCGGCCGTTGCAGTAGAAATACTGCTCGCGCCGGTTGCCGCGCCCGGCGGAGGGCGAGGACGCGTAGCCCGTGACCTTCACGCCGCCGTTTTCGCCGCTGCACAGCAGCATCTTCGCGGCAGCCTCGCGCCCGAGCAGGGCGTAAACGCAGGACTCGATGCGCCCGTCGCCGGGGGAGAAAAACTCCTCCTGCCCGTCGCGGAGGCATCTTACGGAGACCTCAGGG
Source organism: Oscillospiraceae bacterium (assembly GCA_902778115.1). GTDB lineage: Bacteria > Bacillota > Clostridia > Oscillospirales > Oscillospiraceae > Limivicinus. Next base: position 196,483 of record CACYWG010000002.1, read on the forward strand.
CGGCCCAGGGCGCAGCGCAGCGCCGTCAGCACGCAGGCGGCGGCCTCACTGCGGTCGGATTTCAGGAATTTCAGGCGCGCGGGGGTGTTGTAAAACAGATCGCGCACGATCATGGTCGTGCCCTCCGGGCAGCCGGCGGGCAGCATGTCGCGGATCTCCCCGGCCTCAAGCAGCACGCGGGTGCCGGCCTCGTCGCCGCGGCGGCGGGTCGTCAGCTCCACGCGCGACACGGCGGAGATCGCCGCCAGCGCCTCGCCGCGAAATCCCATCGTCGCGATGCTCTCCAGGCCGTGCTCGTCGCGCAGCTTGCTGGTGGCGTGGCGCAGAAAGGCCACGCCCGCGTCCTCCGGCGACATGCCGCAGCCGTCGTCGGTCACGCGGATATAGGTGGCGCCGCCCCCGCGCAGCTCCACGGTGACGTTCTTCGCGCCGGCGTCAAAGGCGTTCTCCGTCAGCTCCTTGATGACGGAGGCCGGACGCTCGACCACTTCGCCCGCGGCGATCATGTCGGCCACGTGCGGGTCAAGGATATGGATCATTGGCATCGTATCACTTCCTAAGGCTTGATTATACATGATTTCTGTTGAAACTTCCACCCGTTTTATGCTAAAATACAATGTAAAAATTTGTGCCTCAGAGGAAACGCGAATGAAAGAAAGACAGGTTATCGATATTGCGGAGATCCGGCGGCAGGAAGAGATCTGCGCGCGCATTTTCGAGCGCGTCACCGCCGACGGGCAGCGCCCGCTCGCGCTGGTGGACACCTACGGCTGCCAGCAGAACGAAGCGGACAGCGAAAAGCTGCGCGGCTATCTCGCGGAGATGGGCTACGGCTTCACGCAGGACGAATTCCAGGCCGACGTGATCGTGGTGAACACCTGCGCCGTGCGCGAGCACGCCGAGATGCGGGTGCTCGGCAACGTCGGCGCGCTCAATCACTCCAAAAAAGCCCGGCCGGGACAGATCGTCGCGGTCTGCGGCTGCATGGTGCAGCAGCCCCACATGGCCGAGAAGATCAAGAAGTCCTATCCCGTGGTCGACCTGGTCTTCGGCCCGCACGAGCTCTGGCGCTTCCCGGAGCTGTTGGAGCGCGTGCAGACCCGCCATAAGCGCGTCTTTGCCGCCGAAAAGAGCGACGGCGCCGTGGCCGAGGGCATCCCGCTCCAACGCGACGGCACGGTCAAGGCCTGGCTTTCCGTCATGTACGGCTGCAACAATTTCTGCACCTACTGCATCGTGCCCTATGTGCGCGGCCGCGAGCGCTCACGTCTGCCGGAGGACATCCTCCGTGAGGCGCGCGAGCTGGTCGCCGCGGGCTATAAGGATATCACCCTCCTCGGCCAGAACGTGAACTCCTACGGCAAAGACCTCGGCAGCGGCGTGGATTTTGCCGACCTGATCCGCAGCATCAACGACATTCCGGGGGACTTCCGCATCCGCTTCATGACGAGCCACCCGAAGGATGCGACAGAAAAGCTGTTCCGGACGATGGCGGAATGTGAAAAATGCTGCCATCAGCTGCACCTGCCGGTGCAGTCGGGCAGCGACCGCATCCTCAAGGCCATGAACCGCAGCTACGACAGCGAAAAATACCTGCATCAGGTTGCGCTTGCCCGGCAGTACATGCCCGATCTCGTGCTGACGACGGACATCATCGTGGGCTTCCCCGGCGAGACGGAGGAGGATTTTTCTGCGACGCTGAAGCTCTGCGAAAAAGTCCGGTTTGATGCGATGTTCACCTTCATCTACTCCAAGCGCGTCGGCACGCCCGCGGCCTCGATGCCCGATCCCTACACCCGCGAGGACAAGCAGCGCCACTTTGACGCGCTGACGGAGCTGGCAAACAGGATCTCCGGCGAAAAGCATAAGGAATACGAGGGCAAAACGCTCCGCGTCCTGATCGACGGCGAGACGGGCCGCGAGGAATATAATCTCTCCTCCCGCACCGACGGCGGCCGCCTCGCGCATCTCAAGGGCGACCCCGCGCTGATCGGCAGCTTTGCCGACGTGACGATCACCGCCAGCAACACCTGGGCGCTGTACGGAAAGATCAGTTTTTAGTTTTTAGAAAGAAACGGAGACAGATATGGCAGAGTTGACGCCGATGAAGCGGCAGTATTGGGAGATCAAGCAGAACTATCAGGACTGCCTGCTCTTTTACCGCCTGGGCGATTTTTATGAGATGTTCGACGAGGACGCGAAGGTCGCCTCGCGGGAACTGGATCTGGCCCTGACGACCCGCGACCGCAACGTGGAGGACCCGGACGAGCGCACCCCGATGTGCGGCGTGCCCTACCACAGCGCCGAGACCTATATCGCCCGTCTCATCGCCAAGGGCTACAAGGTCGCCATCTGCGAGCAGACCGAGGACCCGGCCCTGGCCAAGGGGCTGGTATCGCGCGACGTGATCCGCATCATCACCCCCGGCACCGTGACCGAGAGCTCGATGCTGGAGGAAAACCGCTCCAACTACATCGCCTCGGTCTTTCTCGGGCAGACGGACGGCGGCGTCGCCTTCTGCGACCTGAGCACAGGCGAATTCTGCTGCGCCGGCTTCAAAAGCGATGCGCTCAGCCACGTGCTCAACGAGCTGGGGCGCTTTGCCCCGCGCGAAGTCCTGCTCTCCCCGGGCGCGGACGCCTGCCCGGAGCTGCGCGATTTCCTGGCCCAGCGCCTGAGCGCCATGCCGGAGATCAGCGGGACGCAGTTTGAATACATGCCCTGTGCGGTGCTGCTGTGCCGCCAGTTCGGCTATGCCGACGTCGATGCGAGCGGCCTTGGGGAGGACCCCGCCGCCGTCTGCGCGGTAGGCGCACTGCTGCAGTATCTGATCGAAACGCAGAAATTCGACCTCAGCCATATCAACCGCCTCGACCTCTTCGCCGGCGGGCGCTACATGGAGCTCGACTGGACCACCCGGCGCAGCCTGGAGCTGACGGAGTCGCTGCGCAGCGGCGAAAAACGCGGCAGCCTCCTCTGGGTCCTGGACAAGACGAAGACCCCGATGGGCAGCCGGATGCTGCGCGCCTGGATCGAACGACCGCTGCTGTCCGCAGTGGCGATCCGCCGCCGTCTCGCGGCGGTGCAGGAGCTGGTGAATGACAACGTGCGCCGCGGCGAGCTGATGCTCATCCTGCGCGGCGTGTCCGACATGCAGCGCCTGGTGGGCAAGGCTGTCTACGGCACCGCCGGCGGACGCGATCTGCGCGCGCTGTGCACTTGCTGCGCGGCGCTGCCGAAGCTCAAAGAGCAGCTCGCGGCCTTCCGCTCGGCGGAATTGAGCGCCATTTTCGCCATGGACGAGCTGAAGGACGTGTTCACGAAGATCGACGTCGCCCTGGACGACGATCCCCCCTTCTCCGTGCGCGAGGGCGGCATCCTCCGCGCGGGCTATGTGCCGGAGCTCGACGAGCTGCGCGATATCCGCGACAACGGCTCGCAGCGCATCCAGGAGCTGGAGGCGCGCGAGCGCGAGCGCACCGGCATCAAGAAGCTGAAGGTCGGATACAACAAGGTCTTCGGCTATTACATCGACATCCCGCGCTCGGCCGGTTTGGAAAACGTTCCCGCGGACTACATCCGCAAGCAGACCCTCGTCTCCAACGAGCGCTACTTCACCCAGGAACTCAAGGAGCTGGAAAACAGCCTGCTGACCGCGCGCGAGCGCATCAACGAGCTGGAATACCGCATTTTCTGCGAGCTGCGCGACTATGTGGCCGCGCAGGTCACCCGCATCCAGGCCACGGCGGAGGCCGTGGCGAAGCTCGACGTATACTGCTCCCTGGCCGAGGTCGCCGTGCGCAACAACTACACCATGCCCGAGGTCGACACCTCCCGCCAGCTTCAGATCGTCGAAGGCCGCCATCCGGTGGTCGAGCAGACCCTGCGCGAAGTGCTCTTCGTGCCGAACGACACGCTGCTCGACGACCGCGACAACCGCGTCGCCATCGTCACCGGTCCGAACATGGCCGGTAAATCCACCTACATGCGCCAGACGGCGCTGATCGTGCTGATGGCGCAGATCGGCTCCTTCGTGCCGGCCAAAAGCGCCGTGATCGGCATCGTCGACCGGGTCTTCACCCGCATCGGCGCCTCGGACGACCTCGCCTCCGGCCAGTCCACCTTCATGGTGGAGATGACCGAGATGGCCAATATCCTCAAGCACGCCACCGCCGCCTCCCTGCTGATCCTCGACGAGATCGGCCGCGGCACCTCCACCTACGACGGCATGGCCATCGCCCGCGCGGTGCTGGAATTTTGTGCAGACAAGCGCCGCCTCGGCGCCAAGACCATGTTCGCCACGCACTATCACGAGCTGTCGGTGCTCGAAGGACAGCTGCCCGGCGTGCGCAACTACAACATCACCGCCAAAAAGCAGGGAGGCACGCTGGTCTTCCTGCGCAAGATCATGCCCGGCGCCGCCGACGAGAGCTACGGCATCGAGGTCGCCAAGCTCGCGGGCCTGCCGGACGGCGTGATCGGCAAGGCCAAGGCCTATTTGAAAGAACTGAGCCAGTCCGGTGCCGCGCCGCAGGCGGCTGCCGCCCGGCCGGACGACCAGCTGAGCCTGTCCGACGTTGGCTCTGACGAGGTGCGAAAGGCCCTGCTGAAAACCGACATCAACAGCCTCTCGCCGATCGAGGCGCTGAACCTGCTCTATGAGCTGCAGCAGAAAGCGAGGGGATGAGCCGTGTCGAACGAGTTTACCAGCCGTTTGAGCAAGCCGCAGGCGATCGCGGTGCTGATCTGTCTGCCGCTGCATATCATCATCCTGCCCGCCCTGCTCTACCCTCTGGTGCTCCGCGGCCTGATCGGCGGAGTGACCGCCAACCTCCTGGTCTATGCGCTCGGCGCGGTCTATATGCTGCTCCTGCTCCGGCGCTTTTTCCGTCGGGACTTTGACGCCCTGTGCGATCACCCGCTGCGCGTGTTGCTGCTGGTGGTCGGCGCCTACTGGGCCTCGCGCTTCGGGGAAGTGCTGGTTGCGCTGCTGCTGGAGGCGATGTCCGTTTCCGGCTCGAATGAGAACAACGAGGCCGTCATCCAGATGGCGAAGGACCGTATCGGCCCGACCGCGGCCATGGCCGTGATCCTCGCACCGATCGTGGAGGAAAGCATGTTCCGCGCCGGCATCTTCGGTCTGATCCGCCGCAAAAGCCGTTTCTTGGCCTACACGGCCAGCGCCCTGGGCTTCGCTCTTTATCATGTCTGGGAGAGCGCGCTGTACGATCCGCGGCAGCTGATCTTTATCCTGCAGTATCTCCCCTCGTCCCTCGCGCTGGCCTATGTCTATGAGCAGTCGGACTCCATCTGGGGCTGCATCTTCCTTCACATGCTCGTCAACGGCGTGTCGATCCTTGCGGTGATGTCTCTATGAGCGGCGCGCAGGAGCTGCGGGTGATCGCCCGCATCGAAACGGATTTTTCCACAAAATTCGGCATTCCCCGTCAGGCCGGCGTTGTGGAGGCGCTCGAGGGCAGGATCGTCTTCGAGCCGGAGTTCCGCAATCCCGATGCTATTCGCGGCATCGAGGGCTTTTCCCATCTCTGGCTGATCTGGCAGTTTTCCGAGGCTGTGCGCAGCGACTGGTCGCCCACGGTGCGGCCGCCGCGTCTCGGCGGCAATGTGCGCATGGGCGTGTTCGCCACACGCTCGCCCTTTCGGCCGAATCCGCTGGGCCTCAGCTGCGTGCGTCTGCTGCGCGTGGATCAGGATCAGGCGTGCGGTCCGGTCCTGCTGGTTGCCGGCGCCGATCTGATGAACGGCACCCCGATCTACGACATCAAGCCCTACCTGCCCTACGCCGACTGCAAGATCGACGCGATCGGCGGCTTTGCGCCGGATGCGGGCGCAAAGCTGCACGTGGTATTTTCGCCCGGAACGGAGGAACAGATCCCTGTTGAAAAACGCGCTGCGCTGTGCGGCGTACTGGAAAACGATCCCCGTCCGCGCTACCAGGACGATCCCGCGCGGATCTACGGGATGGATTTCGCGGGCATGAACGTGAAGTTTCGCGTGGAAAACGGCATCTTGACGGTGTTTTCTGTTGAAAAATGAATCACGGCCCCGGATCATCGGATCCGGGGCCGTATTTATGTCACAGAAAAAAATCAAGCCCTGCTCGAATGAACAGGGCTTGTGTTGGCATTGACCTATCTTCCCGGTCCGTCGCCAGACAAGTATTTTCGGCACTGGTGAGCTTAACTTCTGTGTTCGGAATGGGAACAGGTGGAC